>JAUXUW010000260.1 GCA_030684635.1 Dehalococcoidia bacterium | reverse complement strand
CATCCTCGCGCTCGACCAGGGCACCACCTCCTCGCGCGCCATGCTGTTCGACGAGGCGGGCCACGCCGTGGCGACCGAGCAGCTCGAGTTCCCGCAGTCCTTCCCGCACCCGGGCTGGGTGGAGCACGACCCGGAGGCGATCTGGTCGAGCCAGATCGAGGCGGCACGCGCGGTCCTCCGCCGGCACGGTGTTGCCGCCTCGGAGGTCGTCGCGATCGGGATCACGAACCAGCGCGAGACGGCGCTCGTGTGGGACCGTGCGACGGGCGAGCCGATCTACCCGGCGGTGGTCTGGCAGTCCCGCCAGACCGTGCCGATCTGCGACGACCTGCGCGCGATGGGCCTCGAGGCGCTCGTCCGCGAGCGCACCGGCCTCCGCATCGACGCGTACTTCTCCGCGACCAAGGTGCGGTTCATCCTGGACGCGGTGCCGGGCGCGCAGGCGCGCGCTGAGCGCGGCGAACTCGCCTTCGGCACCGTCGACTCGTGGCTGCTGCACCGGCTCACCAACGGCCGCCTGCACGCGACGGACGAGACCAACGCCTCCCGCACGATGCTGTACGACATCCGCGCGCATCGATGGGATGACGCGCTGCTTGCCGCCCTCGAGATCCCCCACGCGATGCTGCCGCAGGTCCGCCCGTCCTCCGGCGACTTTGGCGAGGCCGACGCCACGTGGTTCGGCGCGCCGGTCCCGATCCGTGGCGTGGCCGGCGACCAGCAGGCCGCGCTCTTCGGGCAGGGCTGCATCGAGGACGGCGGCGCGAAGAACACCTACGGCACCGGCTGTTTCATGCTCACCCACACCGGCTCCACCGCGCGGCCGAGCGACTCCGGCCTCCTCACCACCGTCGCTGCGCGCACGGCGGGCGGGGCGCCGGCGTACGCGCTGGAGGGCAGCGTGTTCGTGGCCGGGGCCGCCGTGCAGTGGCTGCGTGACGGGCTGGGACTGGTGCGCTCGGCGGCGGAGACTGACGCCATCGCACGGTCGGTTCCGGACACCGGAGGCGTGTATGTGGTACCGGCGTTCACCGGCCTGGGCGCTCCGTACTGGGACGAGGCGGCGCGAGGCACGATCGTCGGCCTCACCCGCGGCAGCGGCGCGGCGCACATCGTGCGCGCCACGCTCGAGGCGATCGCGTACCAGACACGCGACCTCGTGGATTGCTTCGCCGCCGACGCCGGCCGCGCACCGGCGGAGTTGCGGGTGGACGGCGGCGCCTGCCGCAACGATTTCCTGATGCAGTTCCAGGCGGACATCGTGGGCATCCCCGTCCGTCGCCCGGCGGAACTGGAGGTAACCGCGCTCGGTGCGGCGGGGCTCGCCGGTATCGCATCGGGCGTGTGGGCGAGTGCGCGCGAGTTCGCGGCGGCGACCTCCGGCGACCTGCACACGTTCGAGCCGCGCCTCTCCGCGGAACAGCGCGAGGCGCTCCACGCCGGCTGGCTGCGCGCCGTCGAGCGCGCTCGCGGCTGGGCCGTGGAGTAGCGCCACCGCTGCTCGAACAACGAACAGCGCCGCCCCCTCGGGCGGCGCTGTCGTGTGTCGGCCGTGGGCCGGACGACGAGGGCTACGCCTCGCCCTCCTTCGGCTGCAACTTCGGCGCCGGGTTCGGGACGCCGTCCAGCAACTGGTCCGGGACGGCCTTCGCCAGTTCGGCGACCGTCCAGAAGCGCGGCTGGTGGATGCTCTTCACCACCTGGCGCGGGTGGTAGCGGGACGCCTGCCACCCGGAGGTGCCGATGACGTGTCCGCTGATCGCGCCGCCGGCCTCGGAGCAGAGCCAGGTCACGGACGGCGCGTTGTTCTCCGGGTCACGCGGCGACGGCCCGTCCGGCGCCGGCGCAGCAGCGGCGGACACCGGCCGGCCCTGGCGCAGGATGCCGGCCGCCGCGCGGATCTGCGCCGCCGCAGCCGGGACCGACTGCGTCATGCGCGTGTTGCCGCCCGGGTATACCGCGTTCACGGCGATGCCGTGCGGCCCGAGTTCGCGCGAGAGGGCGCGGGCGAAGCCGACCATGCCCTCCTTCGCCGCCGAGTAGTTCGCCTGGCCCGTGGAGCCCAGGCCGGACCCGGAGGAGAACAGCAGGATGCGGCCGTACTGCTGCTTGAGCATCGGCGGCAGCACGTTACGGACGGTGTTGAACGCGCCCTTCAGGTGCACGTTCAGGACCGCGTCCCACTCCTCCTCCGTCATGTTGAAGACCATGCGGTCGCGGAGGATGCCCGCCACGTGGCAGAGCGCGTCCACGCGGCCGAACTCCTTCATGGTGGTGTCCACGAGGTCCTTCATGTCCGCGAACTTGGACACGTCCCCGTAGTGAGCGATGGCGCGCCCGCCCATCGCCTTGATCTCCTGCACCACCTGGTCGCTGGGGCCCTGGTCCTGGCCCGAGCCATCCAGGTTGCCGCCGAAGTCCGCGACGACGATCGCCGCGCCTTCCTCCGCCATCTGCAGCGCGACACCACGTCCGATGCCGCGCGCCGCGCCGGTCACGATCGCGACGCGCCCCTTCAGTCGATCACCCATCTCAGTCTCCTGTCGGTGTGCTGTCGGGCCGGGTTAGCGGCGCAGCGGGCTGGTGACGCCGTTCGCAAGGGTGCGCGGCATCTGCTCGTCCATCTCGTCCATGGTGAACCGGCGGCCGAACGATAGGATTTGCCGGTCGATCGACGGGTAGTTGTACAGGTACACCTCGCCGCCGCGGACGCCGAACAGCTGGCCGTTCACGTTCTCGGCGCCGTCCGTCAGCAGGTAGGCCGCCAACGGCGCGACGCTCTGCGGGTCGTCCGGGTGGCCGGCGCCCTCCCAGTTCCGCGTCGGGAATGGCGTGGCGATGCGCGCCATCTCGTCAGAGGAGAGCACGCCGGCCGGCGGGCGGAGTTCGTCCGAGTAGCCGCTGAAGAGGCGCGTGCGCGCCAGCGGCGAGATCGCGTTGCAGGTGACGCCGTAGCGCCCCAGGTCACGCGCCACCGTGCGGCTCAGCCCTACGACACCCTCCGAGGCGGCGGCGTAGTTCGAGGCGCCCACCGCACCGAGGCCCGCGTCCGACGTCAGCATCACGATGCGGCCGGTGCGCTGCTGGCGCATGGCGATGGAGGCCAGTTTCGTGACCGTGAAGGCCGTCTTGGTGTTGCCGTTGACCACGGTGTCCCAGTCGTCCTCGTCCATCTCCCAGATCGGGGTGTCACGGCGCACGCCGGCCGCCGTCACGAGGCCGTCCAGGCGGCCGTAGCCGTCCAGCGCGGTGCGTACCGCCTCCTCGCCGCCGGCCATCGTGGAGAGGTCCACGGTCACGGCCTGCGCCTTGCCACCCTTCGAGGTGATCTCATCCACGACCGCCTTCGCGATCGCGGGGTTGGACCCGGTGCCGTCCGGTTCGCAGCCGTTGTCGGCCACCACCACGGATGCGCCCTCGGACGCGGCGAGCAGCGCCGTGGCGCGCCCGATCCCGCGTCCGCCGCCGGTCACCAGGATGACCTTGCCGTCCAGTGCTCCCATGTAACCCCCTTCGCTTACGCGCCGCCGAAGGTGGGGCGGCGTCCCGAACGCCTCGGCCAGGCCGGCCGTGGCGAGGTCCGCGCGGTGTCGCCAGTGGGGAGGCGACCCGTCCGTGCGGCGGGCGCATCATAACGAATACAGATAGCCGTGCCAGCAGGCACGGCGCAGATCTGAGAGGTGCTGATGAAACCTAGAAGCGAGCGCGCTCGTACTGGACGGGCCAGGTGATCTCCGCGCGCAGGGCGTGGGCGGCGCGCAGCGGCCAGTTCGGGTCGCGCAGTATCTCGCGCGCTAGCAGCACCACGTCCGCATCGCCACCCGCCACGATCGCCTCCGCCTGCTGCGGCGCGGTGATGAGGCCCACCGCGCCCGTCGCGACGTGCGCCCGCTCCCGGATCGCGCGGGCGAACGGCACCTGGTAGCCGGGGTAGACCTGCAGCCGCTGGTGCGGCAGGTTCCCGCCCGAGGAGGCATCGATCAGGTCGATGCCGGCATCCTTCAGCATCCCGGCCAGCGCCACGGACTGGTCGATTTCCCAGCCGCCGTCCACGTACTCGCTGGCGGAGAGCCGCACGAACACCGGGAACTCCGCCGGGAACGCCTCGCGGACGGCCCGGGCGACTTCCAAGACGACGCGGGTGCGGCGCTCGAAGGTGCCGCCGTACTCATCGTCACGGAGGTTGGACAGCGGCGAGAGGAACTCGTGCAGCAGGTAGCCGTGTGCGGCGTGCACCTCCACGGCGCGGAACCCGGCTGAGGCGGCCCGGCGCGCGGCGGCGGCGAAGTCATCGACGAGCTGGCGAACCTCGGCCAGCGTCATCTCGTGCGGGACCGGGTAACCCTCGTTGTAGGGGATGGCGCTGGGCGCCACGACCGGGGTCCAGCCGTGGTTGTCCGGCCCCACCGGCTTGCCGCCCTGCCACGGGCGGTGGGTGGAGGCCTTCCGGCCCGCATGTGCCAGTTGCATCGCCGGCACCGCACCCTGCTGCGCGATGAAGGAGGTGATGCGCCGGTACGCCTCTGCGTGCGCGTCGCTCCAGATGCCCAGGTCCCAGGGCGAGATCCGGCCCTCCGGCGAGACCGCGGTGGCCTCCGCCATCACCATCCCCGCGCCGCCCACGGCGCGCGCGCCCAGGTGCACCAGGTGCCAGTCCGTGGGGAACCCATCGTCCGTGGCGGAGTACTGGCACATGGGCGAGACGATGATGCGGTTGCGCAGTTCCACGTCACGGAACCGGATCGGCTGGAACAGGACGCTCATCGGGCCTCCATTCGCTACGGGCGGTCGGACGATCCTATGTGGACTTCAGCGCGTCCTCGATCTGCTGGATGTGGTTGTGGTCGTGCCGGGGACCGCCCATCGCCATCATCTCGCCGACCGCGACCTCGCCCGGGCGGAAGCCCATCGGGATCATCTTCTCCAGCACGGCGTCCTCGATGCGGTGGATCGCCTCCATGGCGGCGCGGTGGCCGTCCCGGATCTCGTCCAGCAGTTGCTCCACCGTCCGGTCGACGCGCTCCTCCACCTGTCCGGCGTTGATCTCGTCCACGGTGCGCGGCGCCGCCGGCTGGGCGGCCTGCGGGTTCGCGGCCGCCTCCACGCGCGCCATCACGCGCGCTACGCCGTTCGCGCGGGCGGCGAGGTGACTGAGCGCGTCACGGACGCGCCACGTCCCTTCCAGCAGCGGCTTCTCGCTGCTCGCGAGGATCTGGTCGCGCATCGTGGTGAGCCGCTCATCCACGGACTGGATCGCCTCGATGATCTCTTGCTTGGTGGTCATTTCGTGTTCCTCTTCTGTGCGTGCCCCCGGCCGGCAGATGACCGTCCGGGGGCGGATGGGGGCACGCGTTCGTGCGCTGCGGGTCTCCGCCGACCGGTCGAAGTCGAGGCCTCCGAGGATGCGCGATTGTACGCTCCCGGGTGGCCCTCGATCCGGAGTGCTGAAGGGTGAGGCCTGGGCTAGTGCGGCGAGACGCGGTACGGGCCGTAGCCGGGCACGCTCACCGCATCAAGCGGCGCCACGGGTGCCTCGGGCGGCAGGTGTGGGGACACCGCGTACTCGGGCTCGGCCGCTGCTTCTGCCGGTAGGTGCGGTGAGACGGCGTACTCGGGCCTGGCCGCCGCTGCCGAGGACGGGGGGGCGACGTTCGGGGCCTCGTCGAGCACGAGCCCGCCCTCCGGCGGCTCGTGCGGAGAGACGGCGTATCCGGTGCGCTCCGCTGCCGGGCCCGGGGCCGGGGCAGGCGCCTCCGGCTGTTCGTAGCGCGGCACCTTCTGCTGGAGTTCCGTGAGCATCGCCGCCTTGCTGCGGATGCCCTTCTCGTTGCCGCCGGACTGCTGGTAGCCGGAGAAGTGGACGGAGGCGGACTCGCCGCGGTTCACGCCCTTCACGCCCTGCTTGTCCACCAGGTTCACGCGCCCCGTCGCGGAGTTGGGGTTGAGGGCGCCCTGGCCGGCCAGGCGGTTGAACGCGTCGAACGTGTGCGCCTCGCTCGGGCGGTAGTGGCCGCTGTCGTCGTCGAGGTAGTTGACCTCGCCGTCCTGCGCGCCGATGTGCCCGGCGTGGGCCACATCCGCGCCCGCGAGCATCGTCGAGTGGTGGATCGTCTGCTTCTGGCCGGTCGGGAGCATGTTCGACTGCCGTCCGCTGAGGTTGCCGACGACCTGCCCGCTCGTGCCCATCGCGTACTCGATCGGCCGGAAACTGGCCGCATCGCCGGTCGCGGTCGTCAGTTTCTTCGCCGGCCCTTCGCCCGTGGGGCTCAGTGTGTTCTGGGCGATCTCCTCGGGCGAGTTGTACTTGGTGACAACGTTCGTGCCGGCCGCTGCTCGCTCGCGGTTCGCGCGCTCGGCCGGGTCCATCTTGTCGGGGTCGGTGCCATAGAAGGCGCGCCAGCCAAACTTCTTGTCTTCGTCCTTGAACTTCTCTGGCAATTTCAGCGGGGCGGGGCCGGCCGGGCCGGCTGCGGCCGACGGCCCCGGTGAGGCCTCGGCCGTTGGGGATGGTGACGGGGCGCCGGGCATCGGCGTGTACGCCGTGTAGGAGGAGTCTGCGCCTGCCGGTGGGAGATGCGGGGAGACCTGGTACGCACTGTCGGCCGGATCAGCGGCCGGCCCGGCCGGCGCGGGCGCCGCGGGCATCGGCTTGTAGGCCGTGTATTCGTCGCCGGCGCGCTGGATGCCGGTGCCGGCCTCCCGCACCTGGCGCTGCACGGCGCGGTTCCCCGCCGTCTGCTGGAGGCGCATCAGCGCCGGCGCGCCCACCGAGGCGGAACGCTGCACGGGTGCGGCGTCTGCCGAAGGGCTGCCGGGGGTAGCCTCAGGCCGGTGGAGTCGTGCGCGTGCGTTCATGGGAGGGCCCCCGCCACTGCCAGCGGGCACCGTCGCCCGCTGCGAGAGTGTAGCGGACGAAGGCGACCCTACCGCCAGCGGGCGAGCCGCTTCGCGCGTTCCGGGAGCATCGCGTAGTCCACCAGCACCGCGCCGCCAAACGCGGCCGCGAGCGTCTGATGCCCGGTCGCGACGAGGGCGACCGTGGCGCCGCCGAAGAGGCAGGCCTCGATCAGCAGCCGCACCGGGCCGGGGACCGCCACCGGGGCCGGCTTCGGGTCATCCGGAATGCGGAACACGCCCCAGATGGCGGCGGCGAATGTGGGGATGGCCAGCGCGAGGAGCCACCGGACCGCCTCGGCCTCGGCCGCGTGATAGCCGCCCAGTCCGAGTGCGACGAGCCCGAGCAACTCCAGCAGGAACCGGACACCAAGGGCGGCTGGCTGCATCGGACGGGCTCCATGCTTGGACACGGTTATGAGGGGAGAAACCATACCCCCGTTGGGCATGATCGGGCAGGCCCGACCATTGACATACGGCCCGCGCTGGCGCACCATCCCCGCGTCTCACGCTTGCCCGAGGTGTATCTGCACGGGCGGCACCATCGGGCAGAACAAGGAGTAAAACATGGACTGGTCTGACTCCCCGGAGCAGGCGGCGTTCCGCAACGAAGTGCGCTCCGTGATCCAGAGCGCGCTCCCCGCGCGGTATCGCGCCGGCAGCGGCGAAGAGGGCGAAGGCTGGGACGTGGACCGCAAGTCCGCCGACCCGGCCGCGCGCCAGGCTGCGCTCGACTGGCAGAACGCGCTGGCCGCCAAGGGCTGGGTCGCGCCGCACTGGCCGAAGGAATACGGCGGGGCGGGCCTGAGCCCGATGGAGCAGTTCATCTTCAACCAGGAGATGGCCGTCAACAAGGCGCCGCGCGTCGGTGGCCAGGGCGTCTCTCAGCTGGGCCCCACGCTCATCGTGCACGGCACGCCGGAGCAGAAGGCTGAGCACCTCCCGAAGATCCTCTCCGGTGAGGTGAACTGGCGGCAGGGCTACTCTGAGCCGGGCGCGGGTTCCGACCTCGCCTCGCTGCAGACGCGCGCCATCCGCGACGGCGACGACTTCGTCGTCAACGGCCAGAAGATCTGGACCTCCGGCGCGCACTACGCCGACTGGCTCTACGTCCTGGCCCGCACGGACCCGGACGCCCCGAAGCACCGCGGTATCTCGTTCCTGCTCATGGACAAGCTGACGCCGGGCCTCACGGTCCGCCCGCTCATCAACATGGCGAACGAGCACCACTTCAACGAGACGTTCTTCGAAGACGTCCGGGTGCCGGTCCGCAACACGGTCGGTGAGATCAACCGCGGTTGGTACGTGGGCGCCACGCTCCTCGACTTCGAGCGCTCCAACATCAACGGCGCCATCGTCTCCCGCCGCACCATCGACGACCTCATCAAGTACGTCGCTACGGACGACGGCAAGGCGAAGTCGAAGCTGGCCGGCAACGACCCGCTCCGGCACGAGGTCGCGCAGGAGTACATCGAGACCGAGGTCCAGTTCAACTTCTCGTTCCGCATCGTGTCGATCCAGGCCAAGGGCCAGATCCCGAACTACGAGGCGTCCACGGCGAAGCTGTTCAACTCGGAGCTCAACCAGAAGCTGGCGCGCACGGGCACGAAGATCTTCGGCCTGTACTCCCACATCTGGGACGAGAAGCACCCGCAGGCCCCGATGGGCGCGCGGTTTACCCGCTCCTACGTCTCCTCCGTGTCCAGCACCATTGCTGCCGGCACCTCAGAGATCCAGCGCAACATCATCGCCACTCGCGGCCTGGGCCTGCCTCGCGGATAGTGCGGCTACGCCGCAGTCCGCGCGGCTAGTCCGCACGGCGGCCCGGCTCGCCCGAGGCGAGACGAGCGAACACACGAGAGGGGACGTCGCAAGACGTCCCCTCTCTCTTTGTCCGGCCGTACTAGACTCCGCCCCAGACGGACCAGATGCGCCCCCCTGACCGTTGCCAGGGCGCGCCGCGCCACCTTGTGGCGCCCGAGGAGGACGAGATGGCGGGTGCGCTCGCAGGCGTTCGAGTGATCGACTTCGGCCAGTACATCGCGGGGCCGCTCGCCGCACAGTTGCTCGCCGACCAGGGCGCCGAGGTGATTCGCGTCGACCCGCCCGGCGGTCCGAGGTGGGACCATCCGGCGAACGCCGCGTACCTGCGCGGGCGTCAGAGCATCGTGCTCGACCTGAAGCAACCCGCCGACCTCGCGAGCGCCCGTGGGCTTGTCACGAGTGCGGATGTCCTCATCGAGAACTTCCGCCCCGGCGTGATGGCGCGCCTCGGCCTCGGCGCCGACGCGATGACCGAGGCGAACCCGCGGCT
>JAUXUW010000258.1 GCA_030684635.1 Dehalococcoidia bacterium | reverse complement strand
CGCCGCGTCCGCACCGAGGACGAGCGGTGGCTCACAGCCGGCGGCCTGTCGTTCAACCTGCACGCGATCATCGGTGGACAGATGGCCGGTGACCCGCATGCGCGGATGTTCCTGATCTATCCGGAGGGCAACTGGATCGAGATTACGGAGGGCACTCCCTACGTGATCATCGGAGCATCGAGTTACGGCAAACCGCTGCTGGATCGCGCGTGGCGCGTGGACCATGGCCTGCAGGACGCGCTCACTATCGGGCTCCTGGCCTATGACGCCACGCGGGCGAGCGCCGCGGATGTGGGCCCGCCGCTCGATGCTGTGCTCTACCGTGATGGGACGTTCGCCATGCATGAGCACGATTCACCGCCGACGAACTCGCCCCTCTCTCACAGCAGTGGTCCGCGTGGATCGCGCAAGGCATCACGGAGGCGGAACGCAGCTCCCGCCCGCTGTTCGATGCTCTCGCTGCGGCGGCACCGCAGTCGAGTCCTCACTGAACGCGCGCCTGTGCGCTAGTAGAGGAAACTGTTGCTTCCGCGTGTACTTGACCTTGAAGTGGCTGTACACTGGACGCACATGAAAGGAGGCCACACGATGACTAGCGACACCAGGCGGACCCGCAGTCGACGCCTCGCGGTCCGCACGACACCGGAGGATCGGGAGTTGATTGACCGAGCCGTCGCGGCCTCCGGGACGGATCTCACCGACTTTGTGGTGACGAACCTCACGGTGGCGTCGCAACGGGTGCTCGCCGACCGGACGGCGTTCACACTGGATGCTGAGGGACAGCGGGCTTGGGAACGGATCAATCGACGCCCCGCCCGCAGTCTCGCCGGGCTCCGCGCGTTGATGGAGCGCCCATCGCCGTTCACTGAGGCGTGACCGCCCGCTATCGGCCGCCCCGCCTGCTCGCGCCCGATGACGAAGTCGACCGTTTCGAGTGTCGGTCAGTCGAGCAGACCGACTGGCTCCGTCACCATGCCCGACAGGCGCACGCTTCAGGGACCGCGCGGTCCCTGATCGTCACAGAGTCGGATCGCTCCGAAGTAGTGGCCTACTACGCCTGGTCGATGGCCAGTGTGGCGATCGGTGACACGCCCGAGCGAATGCGCCGCGGCGCCGGTCGATACCCGCAACCGGTCGCGCTGCTGGCCCGCCTGGGCGTTGCGCTCGAACACGAAGGCCGAGGCTTAGGCGCCGCCCTCCTCGCCGACGTGATCGCTCGCACCGCCCAGCTGGGTACCGAGATCGGATGTCGCGGTCTGATCGTCCACGCCGAGACGGCGGAGGCACGGGACTTCTACCGCCATCTCATCCCGGAGTTCGAACCTTCGCCAACGGATGAGCTGCACCTGGTGCTGCTGATGAAGGACATCCACAGGACACTCGGCCGGTGATGCGCCCTCCGCGACGAGAGTCCATTCGGGGCACCAGATGGCTGGCGCGGCTAGCAGATCGAGTGACCGATCACCTGTTCTTATGTCGCTACAACTGCGAACGCGAGCCGCTCCCAGATTCGGATTTCGGTTGGTGATGGGAGAGTTTCACGCTCCCCCGTCTCCACCACTAACGCGCTTAGTCGCGTTAGTAGTTATTTATCCACGTTCCACCCAGCGGCTGAACCTGACGACGCGCCGATGGCCCTGCATCGGGCCACCGGCGCCCGACCTATCAACAATTCCACGTGACGGGGAGATGGGGGTTCGAGCGGCCAATGATGCGTTATGTCACTTGGGCTACTGCCCGCCCCACGGACGTCAGTCCACGCGAACGGCTGAGCTGAGGAGGCTCTCTGGGCCCGGCTTCTCCCCGCGGACGGTTCAGCGACACGCGACCGGGTCCGGATCCATCTCGCCGATCGGTGCCTTCAGCTCCAGTCGTTTCAGGACATCACCGCGCGTCAGGAGGCCACCGCAACGGCCGGCGTCGGGAACCGGCAGCTGATTCACGTCAAGCAATCACGGTGGAGACGCCGAAATCCACGACCACCTCTAGCCACTGCGACTTCGTTCGAGTTGCCTCGGTGCTGGCAGCGTTCTCGTTCGGCGCGAGCGCTCAGGTGCGTTAGGCTCGCGGGCAACCGCGTCGAGCCGGCGCTGGGTGACACCTGACCAGGCGGTGCGCCTTGTGAAGTACCGGCGCAGCAGTCCGCTCGTGCTCTCGTTTCGTCCCGGGCTGCCAGGGATTGCACGGATCGCAGCAGTTGATCTGTAGGCTCGTCCTGCGCGACGGCGTGCAGCAAACCTGCCTACCTCGCCGTCGACGACTACTCCGGCCTGGCCTAGGCCGAGGTCCTCCCCACCGACCGTGCTGGGCGGCCGCAGCGCTGGTTCGGGAACAGGGCGTCGCGGTCGAGGCGGTGATGACCGACAACCGTCAGGCCACGGCGGGAGCAGCGGCTGCGGTGGGCGCGGGCGTCGAGGTGGCGGCGGGAGATCCGAGGTTGGCCTCGGCGGCCCTCAGGAGCGCCGGGCCGTCCTCGTTCTCGGGGTCCATCGCGAGGACGGCGCGCGCCTTCTCGGCGACGACAGACCGGCCCCCGACCGACATGGCGGCTTCGGCCTCGTCGAGGAGGGCGTCGATGCGTCGCTGGATGCGTTCAGTTGGCATAGGCACGCATCATAACGTTCGCAATAGGTCGAAGTGCGTCGGCCGTTCCAACTCCCCGCGGGGGCCGCGCCCATCCGAGGAGGACCCCAACACGAGACCCCACTCGGCGCTGGCGCAGTCCGCCGGGGTTCGGGTTGCGCTCTGAGTTGCCGAGCGGAAGGACAAGCGCCACGGGCTGGGAAGAGCGGATCGAACTGAAGCCCCGATGTCCTGGGCGGGAAGCCGGTCGTGAAAGGGACGCGGCTCGCGGTGGAGTTCGTCGTCGAACTGCTGGCCGACGGCTGGACCGAGGATGCGATCCTGACGGGGTACCCGCTCAACGCGTAGCACCGCCTTGAGCCTGTCCTTGTTGTCGGGGAGGCACCCGGTCTTCGCGGACCTTCGGGTCGACTGCGACCGACGTTCGCGAGGCAGTGCTCTTCCACCGGCTCTGCAAATGCGGCATTTCGCGCGAAGCGTCGAACTCGTCCCGCGTGAGAGCCTGGGGGCGCGGCATGATAACGAGGTTACGCGACTTCCTCGCGCGGCTTGATGTCGAGTTTCACGGTACGGTCATCGAACCGGGCTGAGACTTCGAGCCGCCCGCCGAGAGCTTCGATGTACTGGCGGAGCGTGGAGAGTCGAACGTCATCGGAGTTCTCGAACTTCGAGACGGCCCCTTGGCTGATGTGAAGGAGCTCGGCGAGCTGGGTCTGCGAAACCTCCTGCGACCGACGAAGTTCGTACAGCCCCACCTCTGCCAGCAACTCTTCCCGTAACGCAGCGACCCGCTGTTCGGCGCCCGGACGCGCCATGACCTTGTCGCGGAGCAGGCTGAAGTTCTTAGTCTTTGGCATTGCCCTATCTCTCCCGCCCCAACTCGGCCAGGTGCTCGTCGTAGAGGTCGTCCGCTAGCGGAACCGCGGTGCGATACCACTGGTCCCACTGCCCGCTCTTGTTGCCGCCCAGCAGCAGAATCGCCGAGCGGAGCGGATCGAAAGCGAACAGTACGCGCAGCGCACCATCTTTGGACGCCCGCAACTCCTTCATGTTCGAGTGCCGGGACGACGCAATCGTGTCTACGAGAGGACGCCCGAGCGCCGGACCGCCGTCCTGAAGCACGAGCACTGCCGCCGTAATCGCTTCCTGCTGCTCCGCCGTGATGGTTGCCCACCACTCGTCGAACTGTTCCGTGTACTCGACCTCCCACGTCAAGATATTACCTCTACCTCATTATTAGTCAAGGGTCATATCGAGGCGTAGGGGCCTCCGCGGAACGTCGGCGTAGTTGTGTCACCGTCTCGCCGACAGAGTCAACGAGGGCTGCGTTGGGGGATGACCGCGTGGGCTACCCGACTCAACCGGCGGTTGCACCCACCAGTGCGAACGTGCAGCGGAAGACCCCCCTGTGATCCGCGTTCCGCGTGGATGAACGCCGTTCCCGATGTCGTCGAGCGGTGAGTCGAATGACCGACGGCGCATCTCTTATGTCGTCACAACTGCGAACGCGCGCGTCGCCTTGCTGCGGACGCGCTGCCCCGGCCGATCATGGAGGCCAGGCGCACCGACGTCGTCAATCGTGCGGCCGGCGAACCTGAGCAGTACGGGAGCGCGTATCGCCGCGGCATCGACGACGCGGCGGCCGACGATGCTCGCGGCGTCGAACCCACGAGGTGGGAGCACCTCTACGAGGAGGGCCCCGCGCGCTTCGGGGCTACGACGCCGTGAGGACCGCATCGGCGTAACGCCGCCACCGGCGACGGCGCGGATACCGGCCCCGGACCCGACGGAACCGCTCTACTGCACCTCGCGAGCGCGGGCGGCGACCGACCCCGCCATCTTCGAGGTCTTGTAGCCCACCCACGGGTATGCGTGTGATGCGGCGGCCGAGGAGATGTTGATGATCGAGCCGCCGCCGCGATGGTAGAGGACACGCACACCCTCGGGAGTGGCGTCCGTCCGCGGGCGTCGCCAAACGTCCACGAGACGGCCGGCGTTGGACTCGTACCCCTCCACCCGCGGCCGCTCCCTTGTGCGCGGCGGCGCGGTGAGGTTCGGTAGATCAAGGACAGGTGGCGCCAGTGAGCACGAACGCCCGCACGCACGGAGCCCGCAGCCGCCAGCGCGCCTCGCTGTCCGGGCTCGCGGTCGCGCTCGTCGCGGGGGTCATGCTGCTGGGGACACTGCTCGGGACGGCGAGCGCCGCGACCATCGCCTGGGTGGACACCGGCGGCGACTGCCTGCAGATGCGCACCGCGCCGGGCCTGGACTCCTCCAACATCCGCTGCCTGGACCACGGCACGCAGATCGCGCTGCTGGTCGGCGTGCAGCCCCTGGATGGGTTCACCTGGCAGGAGATGGAGTACGAGGGCCAGGTCGGCTGGGTCGCGAACTACTACATCACCACGGACGAGGACGCCGTCCAGACGATCTTCGAGCCGGTCGATCCCGCCGCGACCGGCATCGCGGT
>JAUXUW010000253.1 GCA_030684635.1 Dehalococcoidia bacterium | reverse complement strand
GGCCGCTCACCGGGGACGGCCCCGCTCATGACGCCGATCAGGAGGACCACTGCGAGCGCGATGGGACGGAGGGCGCGTACGAGTACGTGTGACATGGCAGCCTCGATCGTCTGCAACGACGCCGCTCCAGGCGGGCCGTCGCGAACCGGGAATCGCCCTCGACGAGGAGGTCGTAGAAACAGGCTACTCCGCTACATCGATGGCGCGCCGACGGCGCTCGGGCAACCCGCTTGCCGCAACGCGGCGTACAGGTCGTATCCTTCCCGCATCGGCAACGGAGGAACGGAAGGCGCCAGCCCTCGTGAGTGACCTGCGGATCAGCCAGCAGCCCACGCTCCGTCGTCCCCTGCTCATCGCGGGGTTCGCCGGGTGGAACGACGCCGGTGAGGCGGCCAGCAGCGCCGTGCGCTTCATCCACCGCCGCTGGCGCTGCGAGGCGATCGCGGAGATCGACCCCGAGAACTTCTACGACTTCACCCAGATGCGGCCGCAGGTGCGCCTCCGCAACGGCGAGCGCTTCATCGAATGGCCGCCGAACACCTTCTCCGCGAAGCGCGTGGACCACCTGGAGCGGGACGTGATCCTGTTCCAGGGCGTGGAGCCCCACCTCGCCTGGAAGACGTACGTCGAGACAATCCTGGAGGTCTGCCGGACGTTCGAGGTCTCTGGCGTCCTGATCCTCGGCGCGCTGTTGTCGGAAGCGAGCCACGCCCGCCCGGTGCGCGTCAGCGGCTCCGCGACCGACCCAGAGATGGCGCGGATGCTTGGCCTGGACGAGCGCAGCCGCTCCACGTACCAGGGCCCCACGGGCATCGTCGGAATCCTCTCGCAGGCCGTGAAAGACGCGGGCATCCCCATGGCCTCCATGTGGGCGAACATCCCGTTCTACATCCAGCGCTCCCCGAACCCGAAGGGCTCACTCGCCCTCCTCGACCGGATCAACTCCGGCCTGGACTTCGGCCTCACCCTCCACGACCTGGAGGTGTTCGCCGCGCGCTTCGAGGCGCAGGTGGCCGCCGACATCGAGACCAACCCGGAGGTCGCGGAGTACGCGCGCCGGGTCATGGACGATGCCGATGACGAGGACGACGAGGAAGAGGGCATCATCGACGACGACCTCCGGGACGAGATCGATGAGGCTGCCGACGCCGGTGCCGACCTCCCCGATGCCGCCTCGATGGTCGACGAGCTCGAACGCTTCCTGCGTGAGCAGCGCGGCGACCGCGGCAGCGACGCTTAGCGCCTCGCTTCGTCACCACATCCGGTATCGCTCAGGTACTTGAGCGAATCCCGCCCCAGGGCGTATCCTGAGCGGAACGCCACCCGCGTTGTCTTTAACTCGGTCCAGTGAGGCCGGGAAGGAACGCTCCAATGCTGAACGCGCTCGGTCGCGCACGCCTCCACACCCCCCACCCTGGCACCGCCGTTGCCTCCCCGCTCCCGGGGAGGTTTTGTTATGTCATGGTCGTCGCGTTCCCTGCCGGGGAGGTGCGCCGTGGGTAACCTCGCCCCCATCCTGGATGCCGATGGCGTGCGCCGCGCGCTGCGCCGGCTCGCCCACGAGATCGTGGAGGCGAACCAAGGCACGCGCGACCTCGTGCTCGTCGGCATCCAGAGCGGCGGCGCCGTGCTGGCGCGCCGGCTGGTCGAGCAAATCGAAGAGTTCGAGGGTACCCGCCCGCCCCTCGGTGCGATCGACATCACCCTCCATCGTGACGACCTGGCCCAGCGCGGGCTGAACGCCGCACCCCTGCCCTCCGACCTGCCGGACGTGGATGGGCGCGTAGTGGTGCTGGTGGACGACGTGCTGATGACGGGGCGCTCCGTCCGCGCCGCGATGGACGCGCTGAACGACTACGGGCGCCCGCGCGCGATCCGCCTGGCCGTCCTGGTGGACCGCGGGCACCGAGAACTCCCGATCCGCGCCGACATGGTCGGCAAGAACATCCCCACCGCGCGCGTGGACAACGTGCGCGTCCTGCTGGAGGAGGTGGACGGTCGCGACGCGGTCGTGATCGTCCCGGGAAGGGCTGACGTATGACCGCCTTTGCCGCAAGCACGAGCAACATCCCACCCGCCCAGGCCGCCTCGAACCGGGGCACGCCTGCCTGGAACCACCACCACGTCCTTGACCTGGACGACTTCTCCGTGCAGGAGATCGAGACCGTCCTGAACCTGGCCGACCGGATGCGGGAGGTCTTGGACCGCCGCATCGCGCGCGTCCCGGCGCTGCGCGGTTACACCATCGTCAACCTGTTCTATGAGCCTTCCACCCGCACCCGCGCCTCCTTCGAACTCGCCGGGAAGGTGCTAGGCGCGGACGTGATCAGCGTCACCGCCAGCACCTCCTCCGTGGTCAAGGGCGAGTCGCTCATCGACACGGTCCGGACGCTGCGCGCGATGCGTGTCGACGCGATGGTGATGCGCCACTCGATGGCCGGCACACCCTACCTGGCGTCCGAGCACACGGACGCCTCGATCATCAACGCCGGCGACGGCGCGCACGCGCACCCGACGCAGGCGCTGCTGGACCTCTACACGATCCGCAGCCACCTGGGCGACCTGCGCGGGAAGCGCGTGGTGATGGTGGGCGATATCGCCCACTCCCGCGTGGCTCGCTCCGACATGTGGGGTCTCACCGCCCTCGGCGCACAGGTGGTGGTCTGCGGCCCGCCGACGCTGCTGCCGCGGGGCCTGCGCGCCAGCGACCGGCCGGCGCACGCGGAGTCTGCGCTGCCGCCGGTGACCGTGGAGACCGACATCGACCGGGCGATCGAGGGCGCGGACGTGGTGATGGCGCTGCGCCTCCAGAGCGAGCGGCAGCAGGGTGGCCTGCTGCCCTCCCTCCACGAGTACGCGCGCCTCTACCAGGTGACGGCGGAGCGCCTGGCGCGGGCGAAGCCGAACCACCTGTTGATGCACCCCGGCCCCAAGAACGAGGGCACGGAGATCGCCGCCTCGGTCGCCGCGGGTGGCCACTCGATCATCGAAGAGCAGGTCACGAACGGCGTCGCCGTGCGGATGGCGCTGCTCTACCTGCTGTCAGGGCGCGAACTGCCATCGGATACCGGAGAGGCGCGCTGATGCCCACGCTGGCGATTCACAACGGCCGGGTGATCGACCCCGCCCTCGGGCGCGACGGCATCGCCGATGTCGTGATCGTGGACGGGCGAATCTCCCGGGTCGGCCCGAACGAGGGCGACATGGTCGTGGAGGCGGAGCGCATCGACGCGACGGGGCTGATTGTCTCGCCCGGCTTCGTCGACCTGCACACGCACCTGCGCGAGCCG
>JAUXUW010000246.1 GCA_030684635.1 Dehalococcoidia bacterium | reverse complement strand
GCTGCGGAGACGCCGCCGCTCGCCTGAGCCGCTAGCCGCGAGGGTTGGCGAGCCGCGACTCCACGACGCGCGCGAAGCGCCCGCCGGTGTCGTACCAGATCGACTCCACCAGCCCGACGCCCGCGAACTCGTCGCGGTGGTCGGCGTGGAGGCAGAGCCACTCCCCCACCGGGTCGCGGTGCATGACCATCGTGATGTCCGCGTTGATGTAGGACAGGCCGCGGATATGCCGCGCGCTGCCGACATGGCTGGCGACGGCGTTCCCGAAGTCTGAGAGCGCGGCAGCCTGCACGGCCGGGTGCGTCTCCTCGCCCTCGATGAACGGCATCGGGATGCGTACCCACAACTTCGGCGCCGGGTCTTCCGGGCCGGTGAGCCAGCGGCTCTCCACCGTGGTGTGGAAGCCGTAGTGCGCGGGCCCCTGCTGGCGTTCCTGCGTCGCGACGGTCAGGCCGGTGCGGCGTGACACGCCCTGCGTGACCTCGTACCCCTCGGGGCCGGGCGGCGGTGGGTAGACGTCCTCCCCCACGACCGCGTCCGAGCGCCGCAGCAGCAGCGCAGAGGCGCGGGAGACCTCCTGCCCGTCGGCCAGCAGGCGTGCGAGCACGGAGACGAGGCGGCGGCCCTGGCGGATCGTCTCCACCGTGGTCGTGAGCGGCTTCTGGGGCACGGAGCGGGTGAGGTCCACCGTCAGCCGCGTCAGCTGCATCTCCGGGTCCGCCACGTGCTCCAGGATGGCGTACGCCAGCAACCCGGCAGGCGGCCCACCGTGAACGGCGTTCGGCCCCCACGGGCCGTAGGAGAAGGGGGTCGGGACGAAGGTGTGCTCCCCGTCACGCACGAAGATCGCGTCGCCCAGCGGGGTGCCTTCCTGTGAGCGCGTGTCGCTGCGTGGCTACCGGGCGGCCTCGGCGGTGTCGGTGGGGCGGACGGCGGAGTCCGCCACCGGCGCCCAGCGCTTCGTCTCGCGCGGGGCAGCCTGCTCTGCGGCGCGGATCTCGCGGCGGATCTTGAAGCGCTCCCGTGCCACGCGCGCCATCGGCGCGGCAGCGCCCATCAGGGGGAGCCAGATGTGGATGGGGCAGGCCATCGGTCGTACCTTCCCGAGCACCGCGAGACTACCAGCGCCCGGCGCCAGCGTCACGTCCGCTCAGATGTTCGGTGCTTGCCGGAGGATCTGCTGGGCGGCCGCCACAATAGCCGCGATGTTGAACGTGTCGCCCCAGAACACAAGATCCATGGTGGCGGGGTCGAGGTTGCGAAACACGTCTATCTCTTCGGTTCCGGTCAGCGCCGCCGCGACATTCCCGACATTGAGATCGACGTAGTTCTGGCTCTTGGACTGGCGCCACCACTCCTCCAGCCGTTCGTCGAAGTGGTCGAAGTTGTCTCGCATCCCCATCTGGCGGAAAGGAGAGTTCTCCTCGATTCCGAGATGCTGTCGCAACACCTCACGATCCGCTTGGCGCCTGCCACCTTGACCCCAGAGGGCCTTCTGGACATTGGCCGCCGCGCTCAGCAGCCCTTGGACGGCGTGGAACGTCTGAGTGGTGTCCCCCGACCGCAGCGCATGGCTCAGCGCCTCGGCAGCCATGACGATGAACTGGCACTGGAGCCGGACCTGGCCTGCGAACACCTCCACCAGAAACGGGTCCATCGCAGTCACGCGGCCGCGCCGTACTTCCGGGCCAGTGCCATCACCTCCGCCACGCTGATCGAGCCGGGCGCGATCCCCTCCCGGACCACGCGGGCAGAGAGGTCCTGGATCGCGCGGTGGGTGGGGGCGGTGGTACCGCCGAGGGCCGCGAGGAGCGCGATCTCGCCGTTCAGGTAGTCCGTCTCCACGCTCGTCGCGCCCCGCACCAGGCTCTGCCAGGTGGAGCCGCCGCCGCGCTGGAAGCCCTCTACCTCCCGCGGCGTGATGACGCCGGCCCGCGCATTCCACTCCGCCGGCGTGGCGCAGTCGATGCCGTTCGCCGCGAACGCCGCGTCCGCCTCGACCCGGAGCATCCGCGCGAGGTCGCCCGCGGCCGCCTCCGGGCCGCAGATCGCCTGGATCGCGTTACCCAGGTTCACGTACAGCAACTTGGCGTACTTCAGCCGCAGCACGTTCGGGTCGGCCTGCGCCACGCACGCCGCCTGCGAGAGGTCGGCGCAGACGGCCTCCACCACCCCGTCCGTGCCGGAGGGGTACCGCCCCGCGTCCAGCAGCGCCGTTACCGGCGCGCTCTGGACGATCACCTCGCCGGGGGTGATGAAGGTGGAGGGCATGTGGATGAGCATGGCGTAGGTGCGCGCGAACCGGCGCGCGGCCAGTCGCTCGTTCTCCAGGCCGTTCTGCGCGCAGAACACCGGCACGCCCGACCCGGCGGCGGCACGGAGGTCCTCCAGCGCGCCGACGGTGTCCTGCGTCTTCATCGTCAGGATCACCGCCTCGTCGCCGCGCCACGCGATCTCCGAGGGGTGCCCGACCGCCTGCACCGGCACCCGCACGTCCTCGCCGGGCGCGCGGAGCCGCAGGCCGTCCCGCCGCATCGCCTCCAGGTGCGCGCCGCGCGCGATCAGCGTGACGTCGAAGCCGTGCTGGTGGAGGCGTGCGCCGACGCCCGCGCCAATCGCCCCCGCGCCGTAGATCACGTACCGCATCGCGCCTCGCCGTCCTGTCACCGTGCAGGCGTCCACTCTATCGAGCGGAGGCGATTGGCGACGGTCAGGCGCCGTCTTCGGGGCGGAGCGAGCGGAACTGCACCCAGAGCAGGATGTCGTAGGTCGCCTTGAGAAGACCGCCGACGAGCAGCGGCCAGCCGAACGACGACGCCTCCAGCATCGCGCCCGCGGCCAGCGGCGCAAGGGCGGACGCCAGGCTGCGCGGCACGTTCGTCACGCTGGCCGCGGCGGCGCGCTCCTCGGGCGGGACGATCGCCATCGTGTAGGACTGGCGGGCGGGGACGTCCATCGAGGAGAAGGGCATCCGCAGTAGCAGGCAGCCGATCGCCAGCGGCGCGGTCGGCATGAACGCGGCGAGCATCAGGAACCCGTTGGCCGGGAGGTGTGTGAACACCATCGTGTTCACGAGCCCGATCCGCGCGGCGACCCTCGGCGCGGCGAGTTGCGAGAGCGCCGCGAGCAGGCCCGCGACGAAGAAGATCGCGCCCGCGACGCCGACCGTGAGGCCGAAGCGCT
>JAUXUW010000237.1 GCA_030684635.1 Dehalococcoidia bacterium | reverse complement strand
ACTGCGGGGACGTGCTGCCTGAGACGCCGATGGGGACGATGGCGGACCTTGCACACTGGGTCACGGACAGCGACCGCGTCGTGACGTTCTGAGAGCCTGAGAGAAGCGAGCATCATGACGACACCCCCTCAGACCATCGCGGTGCTCGGCGGCGGCATCGGCGGCCAGGTCGTTGCGACGCGGCTGAAAGAACGCCTCCAGGGACGTGCCCGTGTGGTCATCGTCGAGCGCGCCCCCTCGTACACGTTCTCGCCGTCGCTGCTGTGGCTGATGGTGGGCAAGCGGCAGCCGGAGGCGATCACGCGGGACTACTCGAGGTTGCTGCGCCGCGACGTCGAGGTCCTGCACGCGACGGTCACCGGGATCGACACGGAGCAGTCGACCATCCACATGGACGCCAGCACGCTCCGCTACGACTACCTCGTGATCGCCCTCGGCGCGGAGCACGATCCATCCCTGCTGCCAGGTGCTGCCGAGTACGCGCACCACCCGTACGACCTCGCCGCCGCCGGCCGGCTGCGGGATGCCCTGGCCGGGTTCAGCGGCGGACGGATCGTCGTCTCGATCGCATCCCTTCCCTACCGGTGCCCCGCAGCGCCGTACGAGACCGCGATGCTGATCGATGGGTACCTGCGCGAGCGGGGCGTCCGCGAGGCGTCGACGATCGACATGTACACGCCCGAACCTCTCCCGATGCCGGTCGCCGGACCGCATGCCGGGTACAGTGTCGCGGCCGAACTCGCCGCCCGCTCGATCACCTTCCACGCGCGGTCGGCGCCGACGTCGGTCGAACGCCAGGCCATCACGATCAACGGCGAAGCCGTGCCGTACGACCTGGCGGTCGTGATCCCGCCGCACCGGCCGCCTGCGGTGATTGCGGCGACGGGCCTGACCGGCGCGTCTGGCTGGGTGGCGGTCGACCGAGCCTCCCTGCGGACCCGCGCGGGCAACGTGTACGCGATCGGCGACGTGACCGGCATCCCCCTGGAGAACGGGATGATGCTCCCCAAGGCCGGCGTGTTCGCGCACGGCGAGGCGGAGGTAGCGGCCGAGAACATCGCCCGGCGGATCGAGGGTGACCTCCGCGAGGCCGAGTTCGACGGCCACGGGACGTGCTTCGTTGAAGTCGGCGGCGGCAAGGGGGCGCTGGCGCGGGGCGACTTCTTTGCGTCACCGAGCCCGCAGGTGGCATTCCAGCGACCGGGACGGACCTGGCACCTCGGCAAGGTCGCGTTCGAGCAGTACTGGCTGCGCCGCTGGGTCTAGATGCCGGGGCGCGCTTCGCGTCTCACGCGTACAACGAACGATCCCGCTAGTGCCCGTTCGGCTCCGGGACGAACTCGCACAGCGCGTCGCACTCCGAGCAGAACGTCTCGCGCACCGTCCTGCCCGCAAGCTCCACGTCCCGGACGAGGTGCTGGTGGCCGGGGTGCCCGCAGGTCGCGCAGGAGCGGTCCGGGGCGCCACCCTCGTCGTCAATCTCTGGCGGTTCGGTGGTCATCGTCATCGCTCCCTTCGCCGGCCACTGGTGGGAGGGTGCCCGAGGGCGACCACCCTCGGGCCGGGATGCACGTCCAATGGTAGGTGCCCCGCCGGGCGTGGGCAGCCACCGTCAGCCGCTGCACGAGCCATGCGGACAGGGCCCCACCTGTCGGTGGGGCCCTGCGGAGATCGGGCCTCGGGGCATTCACCTTGACGCACACTCGAGTCCTTTTGGGACTCATGTGCTGGGGCAAACCTCCCGCAGACGCTTAATGCGTGACGGTCTCTGCCCCGAGGGCCCTGGCATTGACTGCCCTGTCCACTCGCGGCCTCCTTTGGCCCGTCGGTAGCGGTCGCTACCGCCTCACCCCGGAGACTACCCTCCGCGCGGCCGCTCGCCGATGGCCGAATGCCCCTGGATCCGCATGACGTTCGTCCCGCATCCGACATGGTCGGTGTGTGCGGTACTCCGGAATCGATCCCCGCATCTCTACCCGGTCGCCTACGCAGAACGACCTCGGGCCGGGATGCTGTATGTGCCACACCGATCGCCGATGGCACGGTTCCGGGGCTCGCGCATCCACGAGGACGGCAGCGGCAGCGCACCCTCACGTCACGCGGGTGTAATGCTCCGTTTTGCTATCCTTAGGCGCGTTAAGTCAGTTTCTTGTCGTTTGAGCGATCGACGCCGATCGGCCGCATTGAACCCAGGAACTTGGCAGGCCAGCGTGCTTGCCGCGTGAAGGAAGACGCCCCATCCGGATGACCAGCCGTGCCACCAGATTTGGGCCGCTCACGTT
>JAUXUW010000228.1 GCA_030684635.1 Dehalococcoidia bacterium | reverse complement strand
GCGTCACCCACGGCGACGCGGACAAAATCGTCCACCGCATGTTCGACCCCGGTAAGGCCGGCTTCGACAACGCGGTGAAGGAGTTCGGCCCCGAGATCATCGGGGAGGACGGCTTCATTGACCGGAAGAAGATCGGCAACCTGGTCTTCGGCAACCCGGAGAACATGAGCCGCTGGATGCGCGCCATCGGCAACATCGAGAACGAGATGCGCGACACCATCGAGCGGTGGCGCGCCACCCTGGGCCCGAACGACGTCGCGATCCTCGAGGCGGTGAACCTGATCGAGGCGAACTACTCGCAGTGGTGCGACGCCACGTGGCTCGTCGCCGCCGAGGACGAGATCGCGAAGCCGCGGCTCATCGCGCGCAACAACTTCTCCTCGGAAGAGGCGCAGCAGCGCCTGGACGCGCAGCGGAAGTGGACGGTGCGCGAGCCCGCCGCCGACCACGTCTTCCACAATGACGGCACGCTGGAGGAGTTCCGCGCCGAGATCGACCGTGTCTTCGACGACACGCTGGCCCAGTTCAAGGCCGGCACTCTGCCGAAGTCCCGCTGGTTCGCGTGGCGCGAGGCGAACCCGCTCCCGCCGAGGCCGGCCGCCGCTTCCTAGTCCCGGAGAGCTCGCACCTAACGCAGGAGGCCCGCCGAACGGCGGGCCTCCTGGTGTGTGGTCGGAGTCCGGACGCTAGCCGCGCGGGAGGCCCAACCCACGGGTGGCAATGATGTTGCGCTGCACCTCGGACGTGCCGCCCGCGATGGTGCGCGGGACGTCCAGCACGTAGGAGTGCGTGTAGCGCGCCTTCATCGGCGCACGCGGGTCGTTGTCGTCCCAGATGTTGGCGTACAGCCCGAAGATCTTCGTGCCGGTATTCGCCAGCCGCTGCACGAGCTCGGAGGCGAACAACTTCGCGGTGGAGGCCTCGTAGTTCGGGATCATCCCCCGGTTCTGCATCGAGATGATGCGGAACGAGAAGTTGAACAGGACCTCGGTCTGCACAAACTCCTCGGCCAGTTCGTGGCGGAGAGAGCCGCCGCGGTCGATCTTGGACTTCAACTGGCCGTCTGGCGTCTTCAGGTACTCGACCAGGTCGCTGATCGACCGCCGCGTCGTGATGGCGCCCTGGATGTTGGAGCGCTCGAAGTCGAGCAGCGAGGCGCCCACGTACCAGCCGCGGTTGGTCTCCCCGACCACGTTCTTGACCGGGACGCGCACATCCTCGAAGAACGTCTCGTTGAAGCCGTGCCGCCAGCCCATGTTGATGAGCGGGCGAAGGCTGATGCCCGGCGTGTGCCGGTTCATGATCAGGAACGAGATGCCTCGGTGCTTCGGCGCCTCCGGGTCGGTGCGCACGAGGGCGAACATCCAGTCGGCGTTGTGCGCGCCGGAGGTCCAGATCTTCTGGCCGTTGATGACGTAGTCGTCGCCATCGCGGACGGCGCGCGTCTGAAGCGAGGCCAGGTCGGACCCGGAGCCCGGCTCCGAGTAGCCCTGACACCACGCCACCTCACCCGAGAGGATCTTCGGAAGGTGCTCCGCCTTCTGTTCCGGCGAACCGTGCACGATCAGGGTCGGGCCCAGCATCTGCACGCCCATGCCGCCCACGGCGGGGGCCCCGGCGTCCGCCATCTCCTGCTTGAAGATGAACTGCTCCATCGGGCTCAGGCCGGCTCCACCGTATTCCTTCGGCCAGTGCGGGGCGACCCAGCCCTTCTCCGCGAGGGCGTTCGCCCAGTCGATCGCGGCCTGGCGGACGGTCGGGTTGTCGGACTTCCGGTCGGCGCCCCAACTGCCCTCTTCGTCGCTGTTGCCGCGGTAGCGCTCAGGCAGACGGCTCTTGATCAGCGTGCGGACCTCGTTGCGGAACGTGGCTTGCTCCGCGGTGTCGTTCCAGTCCATGTGTGTCTCCTCCACCCCGGCGACCGCCGGCGACGACGCACGACGCCTCGAGGGAGGCGCGCGGCTAGGCGCACTATCACGAACGTGTACGCGCGCGTCAAGGTCAGGGTGCGCGCCGGTCGCCGCGCCGCTCCCCCGCTCGCCGGACTCCCGGATATCCTCGGACTCCCCGAGGGCGACCGCCCGCCGACGAAGGAGCGCGCAGTCCATGCCGAACGTGGAGATCCGCCCCGCCCGCCCGGAGGAGATGGAGGCGGTCGAGCGCGAGGGGTCGAGGCAGCTCGCGCTGCCCCGGGAGATGTTTGGCGGGATGGCGCCAGAGTGGACGATGTGCGCGTTCGTCGATGGACAGGTGGCGACCACGTACGCGTTCTGGCCGCTCCAGGTGCGCCTCAACGGCCGCGCCGTGCCGATGGCGGGCGTGACGCAGGTCTCCACGCACCCGGCGCACCGCCGTCGCGGCTACCTGCGCGCGGTCACCCGCACGCACTTCGAGGAGATGCACGAGCGCGGCGAGGTGGCGATCGCCGGGCTGCACCCGGCGTGGATGGCGATCTACCAGCGGTACGGCTACGGCACCGTGAACGTCCGCCACACCTACCGCGTGGAGCCGCGCCACTTGGTCTTCCACCACCCACTGTCGCTACCCGGCCGCGTACGCGAGGTGGATGTGGCGACCGAGTTCGGGCTGCTGGTGGATGTCTATCGGCGGTTCCGGGAAGACCGGACCGGGATGATCCACCGCGGCCGTCCGATGTGGGACGCGGGGCCGCTGCAGGCACCCTCGGCGGGCCAGCGCGAGGTCGTGCTGGCGTACGAGGAGGACGGCGAGCCACAGGGGTACGTCATCTACCACCACGGCCGCAGCCCCGACGCGAGGCCGGCCGTGCTGCGGATCATGGACTTCTTCGCGCTCACGCCGCAGGCATACCAGGCGCTGTGGGGCGTGATCGGTGGCTACGACAACATCGACCAGGTGCTCTGGGACAACGCGCCGGTGGACGACCCGCTGCCGCTGATGATGGTGGAGCCGCGCCTGCTGAACCTGTCCGCGCGCGACGGCATCATGGCGCGCCTCGTCACCGTCCCCACGGCGCTCGCGAAGCGCCCGTACGCGGAGGCCACCACGCTCCGCTTCGACCTCATCGACGCCTTCTGCGAGTGGAACGCGGGCCGCTGGAACCTCGCGACCTCCGCCGAGGGCGGCGAGGCGACCCGGATCGACGGGCAGGACGTGGACCTGGCGCTGACGCCGGACACGCTCGCGTCGCTGGTCTTCGGCCGGTACACCCCATCCGAGGCGTACCGCGCGGGGTTGCTGGAGAGGGTACGCGACCGTGCGGTGCTCGCACGGTGGGACGCGGCGCTGCGGCTGGCTCACCCGCCGTACGAGGCGGAGCACACCTGGTAACAACCGGTGAGCGCAGAGATGAAGAGAGGGGCGGCCATCGGCCGCCCCTCTCTGTGTCGGGTCAATGTATGACCGCTCGGGGCGTTAGTTCATCGCGCCGGGCGTCGCCATCCCGCTCGTCGCGATCTCCATGACCGGGACTTCGACCTCGATCTCGCCGGCCTGTTCAAAGACCAGCGTCAGGGTGAAGGTGTCGCCGACCACGAACTGTTTGGCGAGTTCGAGGATCATGACGTGGTTGCCGCCGGGCATCAGTTCCAGCGACGCGCCGGGCTCAAGGTCCCAGCCCTCCACCTGCACCATCCGCATCATCTCGCCTTCCTTCACGGTGGTGTGAAGTTCGACGCGGTCGGCCACCGAGGCGTCCACCGACGCGCCGACGAGCCGGTCCTTCTCGGTGCCGCGGTTGGTGATCACCGCGTACGCGGCGCTGTTCTCGTTCTCCAGGCCCGGGGTCGCGCGCGCGCGAATGTCCGCGATCTCGATCGCCGGGGCCGCGGGCGCGGCCGCGGTGGCCGTCGCCTCAACCGGTGCGGCCGTCGCTGCGGCGTCCTCGTCCGAGTCGGACGAGCAGGCGGTGGCGAAGATGCCGGCGGCGGCGACCGCCGCGATCAGGATCAGGCGGCGGGCCGCCTTCGGGGTGTGCATCATGGTCAGTCGTTCCCTTCGCGCCAGACGAGTTCAAGGTCGCTGGCGACAAACTCTGGTTCGAGGTCGTGAGCGATCTGCAGCCTCAGCAGACCGTCGCGGTTGAATACGTACATCCGGGTCGGGTGCGAGACGAAGTACGAGCCATTCGCCCCCGTCGCGCTCCGCTCCGGGTGAATCCCCCATGAGGCGAGGGCTTCCAGCACCGTTGCCAGATCACCCGATACCCCGGTGAAGGACGGGTCGAAGTAGTTGACGTACTTCGCCATCACCTCCGGTGTGTCCCGGGCGGGGTCGGCGGTGATCATCACCACCTGAACACCGTCCCGGACCTCCGTGGGAAGGCGGTCGTACGCGTTCCCGAGCGTGGACATGGCGAGCGGGCAGAGGTCGGGGCAGAACGTGTAGCCCACGTAGACCACGACCACCTTGCCCTGCTGGTCCGACAGCCGGAAGGGCTGCCCATCGCCCGCGACCAGATTGATCTCGGGCATACGCGACGGCGGCTCCACGACCGCCGAGGCGAACGTGGGTGCGTCCTCGCGGCAGCCGAGGGCGAGCGCCACGACGATAACGGCGATCCCCACCAGTGCCGGGATCTGGACCCTGCGCAGTACGCGCTGCATCGCATCTCTCCTCTGTCGGTCAGGCGTGACGGACGGAGGTCAGCGCGGAGGGGGCGGTTCCGGAAGCGGCAGCGGAGCGAGCCTGAACACCTCAACGCGGGGTGCGACCAGACGGGTCAGCAGGACGGGCAGCACGAGGCCGACCAGGAGCAGGACGGGCAGCGCGGGCGCGCCGAGCAGGCCGCCGGGCGTGACGCCCAGTCGCTGACCATCGCTCGCACCGGTGGGAGCGGCGTCCCACGGGTGGTGGTGGTCGGGGGCGACGGCGCCGAGCGCGACGTGGCCGTGCTCCGGCACCCAGCCCCACGTGTCGTAACCCATCGCCGCACCCAGCGATGGTGCGAGCAGGGCGAACACCAGCACGATCGTGAGGCGGCGGTGCGCGCTGTGGCGCAGGAGGTTCGGTGCGAGTTCCACGAATCCATCGTCAGACCACCCCGTGGCAGGGGCAACCGACGAAGGGCACCGTGGACGCGGGACTTCCGCCGCGTGCCCTACTCCCGCCGCTTGCCGCGGCGGAAGGACGTCCGAGGCAACCGCGCCGCCGCGACGATAGCGCGGCCGAGGAACGGCACGCCCTGCCTGATCGGCGCGGTGCTGATCCACTCGCGGGGCGTGTGCGCCTCGCCACCCGTGGTCACGCCGATGCACGTCGTGGCGAAGCCGGCGCCCAGGGCGGCGTTCGCGTCCGTGGAGCCTGCGTAGAACTCCGGCGCCGGCAGCCCGAGGCCTTTGCGCGCGCCGATCATCGCCTGCACCAGCGGGGATTCCAGCGACACGCTGCCGCCGGGGCGCGCGCCGATGCGCTTCATCCGCACCTCCGCCTCGTCGCCGACGGCGCGCCGCATCGCGGCGCGCACGTCGCGCAGCAGCACATCCACGTTCGCCGGCTCCACGGAGCGGATGTCCAGTTCAAACACCGCGTCCGGCGCGATCGTGTTCACGCTGCGCCCGCCGCGGATGACGCCTACGTTCATCGTGGTCTTGGGCGACGCCTTCGGGTCTGGCATCAGCGGTTCGAGGGCGACGATTGCGCGCGCGAGCAGCGCGATGGCGTTCTTGCGCCCGTACGCACCCCAGGAGTGGCCGCCCTCCGTCTCCACGCTCACCTCGTAGCGGAGCGAGGCGACGGCCTGCGTCTGGATGCGGTTCAGTGCGTGCCCCTCGATGGCGATCATCGCGTCGAAGTCGCGCGCGTAGTCCTTCACCAGCCGCCGGGCACCGCGCAGGTCGCCGCGGCCCTCCTCGCCCACGTTCGCCGCGAAGATGATGTCGCCCACGCCTCGCACCGCGGTCGCCTGCATCGCCTCCGCGACACCGAGCATGGCCGCGACGCCGAGGCTGTTGTCACCAACGCCGCGGCCGGTGAGTTTGCCGCGGCTTCGCACCACGGGCGTCGCCTCGTCCGGGAACACGGTGTCCAGGTGCGCGCAGAGCAGCAGCCGCGCGTGTCCCGCCTCGCCCTTACGGACGGCGACCACGTTCGACAGGCCGTCCATCTCGAGGTGCGACCACCCGCCGATCGCCTCCAGCCGCTGGTATACGTAGCGGCCGCGCGTGCGCTCCCGGAACGTGGGCGCGGGGATCTCGCACACGCGCACGGTTTCCTCGATGACCCCGGGGACGGCGCGCTCCAGCGCGCGTTCGAAGGCGGTGGGCATGGCGGGCTCCTCCTCGGTCCGCATCACGATTGCGATGCATGCGCATACTATCGGCACGGCAACCCAGCGGTGCGTGCGCGCCGCCTCGAAGCGGTGGGGGAGCGACGATGACCGCGTTCACACTGGACGACTTCGTCAGTATCGAGGTGTCCGAACAGCCCTCGTACGACTCGACCGGGACGCACGTCGCCTTCCGCTCTAACCGCTCCGGCGTCTCGCAGGCGTGGCTCATCCCGGCGACCGGCGGCGAGGCGCGACAACTGACCGACACGGGTGGCGTCATCTACCAGGTGGCGTTCCGGCCCGGGCACGACGAACTGCTGTACATCGCGGACGACGGCGGCGACGAGCAGTACCAGTTGCACCTTCTGAACCTAAAAAGCGAAGCCAGCCGTCCGCTCGCCTCGGTGCCGCGCGTGATCCATGCCTTCGGCGGCTGGTCGGAGGATGGGCGGCTGCTCTCGTACGGCTCCAACCGTCGCAACCCCTCCTACTTCGACCTCTACATCCTCGACGTCGATAGCGGCGAAGAGCGGATGGTCTTCGAGCACGACGGCAACCTGGAGGCGAGCCGCTTCTCGCCGGACGGGCGCGCGGTGCTGTTTCGCACGCTCAACCAGGAACAGCCCGGCGACTCCAACCTCTGGCTGCTCGACCTCGAGAGCGGCAAGCCTCGACTGCTCACCGAGCACGACGATCTCTCCGAGTGGACGCACTCCCACGTCCACCCCGCGGGCGCGGTGTTGACGCTGGCGAACGACGGGCGCGAGTTCTTCGGCCTCGAACGCATCGACCTCGCGACGCTGGAGCGTGAGGTGCTGCTGGCGCACGACTGGGACGTGGAGGCGCTGGCACTGACGCCGGACGGCACCCGTCTCGCGATCGTGGTGAACGAGGACGGCTACGGCCGCCTGGAGGCATACGAGGTCACGGCGGATGCACGCCTCGGCGCGCGGATCGCGCTGGACGCGATGCCGGCGGGCGTGGCGAGCACGCCGGCGTGGCGGCCGGACGGCAATGCGTTCGCGTTCACGTTCGAGGGGCCGCGGCATGTGCCGGACGTGTGGGTCGCGGAGGTCGCGACGGGGCGCCTCGGGCGGCTCACGTCCAGCCAGACGCGCGGCCTGCCGCTGGAGTCGCTGCCGGAGCCGCGCCTGATCCGCTACACGAGTTTCGACGGGCGCGAGATCCCTGCCTTTTACTACATCCCGGACGGTGCGCCTCGCGACGGGTCGCTGGCGTGCCTGGTGCTGGTGCATGGCGGCCCGGAGATGCAGAGCCGGCCCGCCCTCTGGGGGCGGTACTCCGCCCCGCACTATCTCCTCGCGAGGGGTGACGTGGCGCTGCTGGTGCCGAACGTGCGTGGCTCCTCCGGCTACGGCAAGGAATGGGGCCACGCGGACGACGTGGAACAGCGCATGGACTCCGTGCGCGACCTGATCGCCGCCACCGACTGGCTGGCCGCCACCGGCGAGGTGGACCCAGACCGCATCGGCGTGATGGGCGGCTCCTACGGCGGGTTCATGGTGCTCGCCGCGATCACGGAGGCGCCGGAGCGCTGGTCGGCCGCGGTGAACCTCTACGGCATCGCGAACTTCGAGACGTTCCTGAAGTTCACAGGCGCGTGGCGCCGGAAGCACCGATCACGCGAGTACGGTGAGGACCCGGCGTTCCTGCGTTCGATCTCGCCGATCCACAAGGCGCACCTGATCCGCACGCCGATGCTCGTCTTCCAGGGCGACCACGACGTCCGCGTCCCGCCCGAGGAGTCCGAGCAGATCGTGGAAACCGTGCGCCGGAACGAGGGCGTCGTGGAATATGTGGTCTATCCGGAGGAAGGACACGGCTTCCACAAACTCGCGCACCGCCTCGACCTGTCGCGTCGCGTCGTGGACTTTGTCGACGCGCACCTGCGCGGGCCGAAGGGGCAGGAGTGATGCGGGGCGAGCCACGCGTCACCCGGGTCCACGCGAACGACACCGACCTCGCCGTCCACGACTGGGGTGGCGACGGCCCGAACGTGATGCTAGTGCACGCGACCGGCCTCAGCGCACGCACCTGGGATCCCGTCGTTGCCACGCTGCCGGAGGACTGGCATGTGATGGCGATCGACCTGCGCGGCCACGGCCTGTCGCCCGCGCCGGATCCGGTGGCGCCGCGCTTCCGCTGGCGGCTGTTCGGCGAGGACATCGCCGCCGCGATCGAGGCGCTCAGGCTGGACGACGTGCTGGTCGTCGGGCACTCGATGGGCGGTCATTCCGCCGTGGCGGCGGCGCTGGAGGCGCCCGAGCGGATCGGCCGCCTCTTGCTCCTCGACCCCACGCTGTCGGCACGACCGCCGGAGGGCACCCCGCCACCGGCCGAGGCCGCCGAGCAGCCGGCGGCACGGCGCCGCAGCACCTGGGCGTCGCCGGAGGAGTTCTTCGACCGCCTGCGGGGCCAGCGCCCCTTCGCGACCTGGGACGAGGCCGCGCTCCGCGCGTATGCCGCATCCGGCCTCCTGCCCGACCCCACGATCGAGGGCTATCGCCTCGCGTGCCCACCACTGTTCGAGGCGTCGGTCTACGCGGGGCGTGACACCGCGTCGTTGGACGACGAGCTCCCGAACGTCCGAGCACGGGTGAGCGTGGTGCGTGCCCGCGACCGTCAGCCGGACGACCCGCCGGGCCTCGGTCCGTCCGCCACGCGGCCGGAGGCGGTGCGCCTGTTCCCACAGGTGCGCGACCGCCAACTGCCGGAGGCCTCGCACTTCTTCCCGCTAGAGATGACGGGCGTGGTGCGCGGCCTGATCGAGGACGCACTCGCCTGGTAGGTCGCCGCCCGCGCCCGTGACGCGAAGGAGCCCCGGTTCGCACCGGGGCTCCTCGATCATCGCAGCGCTGTGAGGGCTACTTGCCGGTCTGAACGTACCGGATGCAGAGCCCCTGGTTCTTGAACGACGGCGCGGTGAACGTGGCCCAGCCACCGTTCTTGCAGTCGTCCATGGAGGTCGGCACCAGGACCGGTGCGGTGATCTCGAAGTCGAACGTGGTCACACCGGCCGCTGTACCGAATACGAAGGCGTCCAGGTTCTCGGTGTACCCGCTGGCGTACGGCTCCCCAACGCGGAGGCCGAGCCATGAATCGGTCACGCGGATGCGGACGCCAGGGTAGTCGGACAGGACCTGCGCCCACGTCTTCGCCGTGGTGCCGGGCTGGCCGGTGACCGGCCAGGTCGTCCCCGAGTACCGCCACAGCGCCGCACCGCCGGCGATGGCGTCCCACTGCTGCCACTGGTCCTGGACCACGGCGCCGTTCTGGCTCGGCACGAAGATGAGCCGGCGCTGCCAGGTGTCGGAGCCATCAAAGTCCACGTTGAAGTTGAGGTACGCCGACCGGTTCGCCGCGCCTCCGTTCCCGGCGGACGGGTTGTAGGTGCTGAAGCGCAGGTCGGTGATGTCGGCGAGGGGCGTCCCGGCAAACCGGTAGGTCGCAAGGTTGCGGCGCTCGGTCCCGGTGACGCTGATCTGCACGCTGTCCGTGCCGGCGGGCGGCGTGCCCGGCCCCGTGACGAACGAGCCGAGCGAGGCGTCAATCGTATTGTTCTCGTCATTGAAGAAGAACCACGACTCGGGCGCCGCGAGGACGTCCGCGAAACTCGTGGCCATGTCCCCGGGGGTCACCACCACGGTGGAAGGTCCGGCAGCGGACACAGGTGCCGCGACGGTGAAGCCCAGCACCACGGCTCCAACCAGCAGGATTCGTTTCGTCATGTGATGCTCCTCCGAGAGGATGCCCGGTACTCGGACGGTTGCCTCGTACGGCGGGAGGTTACCACCTGCCGCCACGACCGGACTGGTGCCGCTACGCTCGATGCTTCGCATGCAGCGCAGCCGGAGGCGCTCCCCTGACCGCAGCACCTGTTGCCCCTCAAGGCCTGCCCCGCATCCTGGGGTCGTTCTCCGTCCCGGGGTTCCGGCGGTTGTGGACGGCCGCGGTGCTGTTCGCCCTGGGCCAGTGGATGGAGCGCGTCGCCATCGGCTGGTTCGTGCTGGACGTGACAGGGTCAGTGTTCCTCACGGCCGCCTCCGTCTCCGCGCGCTCCGCGCCAGGCATCCTCCTCGGCCCGGTCGCCGGCGCCGTCTCCGACCGCTACCCCCGGGGCCGCGTGCTGTCGATCACCGCGTCCTGCAACGCGCTGATCATGCTCACCGTCGCCGCACTGGTGTTCACCGACCACGTCTCGATCGGCTCGATCCTGGTGCTGGTCGCGCTCAGCGGGTGCGCGATGACGTTCAGCCTTGCCAGCCTGACCGCGTTCGCCGGTGACGTCGTGGGACCGGAGCGACGGCCGAACGCGATCAGCCTCATGTCTGTCGGCCAGCGCGCGATCGGAGCGGCGGGCGCCCTCGGTGGCGGCGTGCTGATCGCGACGATCGGGCCGGGGTTCACCTTCCTGCTTGCAGCGGTGCCGCTGGCGGGCGCGGCGCTCACCTACGCCGGCATCCCCTCCGGCCTGCGCACGACCGCACGCTCATCCACCTCCTTCCTCGCGGACGTCGTCGGGGGCCTGCAGGCGGTGTTGCGCATCCCCATCGTTGCGCTGCTGCTGGCGATGATGGTGCTGGTGGAGATCGTGGGCTTCTCCTTCCAGTCGCTGATGCCGGTGGTCGCCGAGCAGGTGCTGAACGTCGGCGCGGCCGGCCTCGGCGGGCTCGTCGGCGCGACCTCGGTGGGATCGATGCTCGGCACGATCGTGCTGGCGGTCGTGAGTGACCGAGGGCGGCAGGGGCTGCTGCTGGTGGGCGTGTTCGCCGTCTTCGGCGTGATGCTCGCCGCCCTGGGCGTGTCCAACATCTACGCTGTGTCGCTGCTCGCGGCGTGCGGCGTGGGCGCGGCGGCGGCGATGGTGGACGCGCTGGAGTGGATCCTGCTCCAGAAGCATGTGCCGGACCACCTCCGCGGGCGCGTGCTGGGCGCCTGGGGTGTGGCGATTGGGTTCGGGTGGGTGGGGCCGCTGATCCTCGGCGCCGTCGCGGACCGCGCCGGGACGCAGGTCGCCCTGGTGGGCGCGGGCGCGATCCTGCTGAGCGCCGCCGCGATCATCGGCGCGCGGGCGCGGAGCCTGCGGACGGCCTAGCGCCCCGAGGCCCCCTCGGCCGGTGCTACTGCAGGCGGCGGATCGAGGGCACGAAGACGGTGAAGAAGATCACGGTGATCACGAGGCCGATGCCCAGGCCGCCGATCGCGTTCTGGATGCCGACACGGTCACCGATGATGCCGACGAAGAACGTACTCAACTGCATCATGCTCATCTGCATCATGAAGACGGCCATCACGCGGCCTCGGTAGGCGTTCTCCACATTGGAGTGGAGGAGCCCCTGGCTGAGCGCCTGCCGGAACGACGAGCCGATCCCGACGATCATGAGAAACGCGCCCGCCAGCCAGAAGTTCTGCGTCTGGACGAACGCGATCAGGCCGATGCCGAGCACCAGGCTGCCGCCGAGCAGCATCCGGCCGCGCTGCTTCGATGGAAGCGTGGCGAGAATCAGCGCACCGGCCAGCGCGCCGACGGCGCTGATCGCGAGCAGCTGACCGACCTCGGCGCCACCACCGCCGAAGATGTCTGCGACGTAACCCGGCATCAGGAACTGGTACGGCATGCCAAAGATCGAGGAGATAAAGGAGATGCCGAGGATCGAGAGCATCAGGCGCTCGCGCGTGATGTAGCGCATCCCCTCGCCGATGTCCTTGAAGCTGCTCAGCGCGACCGCCATGGGGCCGTCGCCGACCTTGCCCGGCGCCGTTGCTGCCTGCCTGGTCACCTGCATGAGCGCAAAGATGGCGATGAGGAACATCGACGCCATCGCGGTGAAGGCCCAGCCGAAGCCAAAGAACTCCACGATGAAGCCACCGGCGGCGGGCGCGAACAGGCGCATGGTGTTCATGCCAGCCATGTTCAACGACACGGCATTCATCATCCGGCCCATGCCGACGATGTCAGGGATCATTGCCTGGCGCGTCGGCATCGTGAGGGCCATGACAACGCCCTGGGCCAGCGCCGAGATCAGCAACCACTCCATACGCATCACGCCAGCGAACGAGATCGTGGCGAGCACGCCCGCATTAGCCATGCTGGCGAACTGGCCGACCTGTAGTACGGTCTTCTTCGGGATGCGGTCAGCGAGGACGCCGCCGAATGGCGCCAGCAGCAGCATGGGGAGCCCGCCCATGAGTCCGACGAGACCCAGCGCCGCGTACGAGCCGGTCAGCACGTAGGCGAGGTAGCCCCGCACGACCAGCTGCATGTTCATGGAGGCCATCTGGCCCAGCATGGAGAGGTAGAACCAGCGGAACTCGCGGTCCCGGAACGACTCGAAGGTGCGGGGGAGGCCCCAGCGCGATCCGCCGCCGCCCCTGCTTGCGGCCGGCACCTCGGGCTCGGCTCGGTCGAGCACCGACGAGGGGGCAGCGGCAGGCGCATGATCCGTGCGAGGACGATCCGTAAGACGTGCCATCCAGTGCCCCTCTTCCGCCCCGGCCCGCAGCAACCCGGCACCTAACGTGCACGGGAAGTGCGGAGATTACCACGAATGCGACCGCATGCTGAGGGCTACCGCCCGGAGTGCGGGAGGCCCGGCCTACACTCTCCCGACCGAGCCGCTACCCCCGACCGGACCAACGGAGTACGCCCATGGCCCTCTACCTCACCAACGCCGATGTCCAGCGCCTGCTACCGATGGAGGCATGCGTCAGCGTCCTCGAAGACCTGTTCCAGCAGGAGTCGCGGGGGCTGGTAGAGAACATCGCGCGCCAGCGCCGCCGGTACGGACGCGCCGGCTCCACCCTGATGGGCGGCTCCGTGCTCGGCTCAGGCGCGTACGGGGTGCGCCACTCCAACGTGACCGTGCTCTACAGCACCGACAGCGGGAAGCTGGAGGCGATCCTGGAGCCGGGCACGCTGGCGTGGATCCGCACCGGCGCGGCCTCCGGGGTGGCAGTCAAGTACATGTCGAAGCCGGACGCCGGCGTCGTCGGCATCATCGGCACCGGGCGGCAGGCCGTGACGCAGCTGGAGGCGATCGCGACCGTGCGCACGATCCGCCAGGCAAAGGTCTATGCCCGCACCGAGGAGACCCGACGCCAGTTCGCCGCCCAGATGCGTGACCGCCTGGGCCTGGACGTGGTGCCGGTCGACTCCTCGGAGGCGGCGGTACGCGGCTCGGACATCGTCGTCGCGATCACCAGCGCCCGGGAGCCGGTGTTCGACGGCTCCCTGCTGGAGCCCGGCACCTGCGTGGTGGCCGCCGGCTCCAACTCCTACGCGAAGCGCGAGGTGGACGACACCACCATCGAACGCGCCGCCCTCATCGCCGTCGACAACCTGGAGCAGGCGAAGATCGAGTGCGGTGAATTGATTTCGGCCGCCGACCGCGGCGTGTTCCGCTGGGGCCAGGCGGTCGAATTGCACGAGGTCGTGAGCGGCCACGTCGCCGGGCGGCCCTCGGACGACGCGATCACGCTCTTCGAGAGCCAGGGCATCGGCATCGAGGATGTCGCGGCCAGCGCTTATGTCGTGCGACAGGCACGCGCCGCGGGCATCGGCGTGGAGCTGCCCTTCTAGGGCAGCCCCACGCCGGCCGCAGGCGCTAGCCCGCGACCACCCCGCACCGCGCCAGGTGCTCGCGGATCAGGTCGTTGAACGCCTCGGGCGCCTCAAGGTTAGACAGGTGCCCGACCCCCGGAATCTCGCGGAACACCACCCCCGGGATTGCGTCCGCGGTCTCCTTCGTCACGTGCGGCGGGATGAGCGCGTCGCCGCCGGAGGTGATCACCAGCGTGGGCACGGCGATCTCCTTCAGCCATGGCATCGCGTCGGGGCGCTCCGCCATGCCCAGCGAGGCCGCGGCGATCGCCTCGGCCGGCTGGGTCGCGATCGTCTGCTTCACGAGGTCGACGAGGACCTGGGGGCTGTTCGCGGAGAGCAGCGGGGGCGGGTTCTGCACCAGGAAGTCGTTACCCTCGGCGCGGAGCCGGGTCGCGAGGTCGGCGCGGCGGCCCTTCCCCGCCTCGTCGTCCGCGCCGGCGCGAGTGTTCGCCAGCACCAGCCCGGCGACGCGCCCCGGGTACTTCCGCCAGAAGGCGAGCGCGGCGTAGCCGCCCATGGAGAGCCCGCAGACGACGGCGCTGTCCAGGTGCGCCTCGTCCAGCGCGCGGATGCAGACGTCGGCCATCGACTCCATGGAGGTCACCGCGCCGACGCCGGGCGTGCCCCCGAAGCCGGGGAAATTCGGAGCAACCGTGGTGATCATGTCGTTCAGTGAGGCGGTCTGCGGCTGCCACATGGTGGCGTCCAGGGGGAAGGCGTGAATCAGGAGTAATCCAACGGGCATGCGGGTTCCTTTCGAGCCGGGCCGCGCGGCAACAGACGACGCGCGAACCTCGCTTCGAGCCTACGCCGGACGGCCGAGGCCCGTCAGGCCTCCGACGGGATAGGCGTGCGAAACGGCGCGCCCAGGTCCGGGTCGCGGAGTTCGCGGTCGGCGACCCCGACCCCGCCGACGAACACCGCGCAGGCCACCGCGCCGATGACTAGCGCGACCGGCGCGCCCACCACCGCTGCCACGCCGCCGCTGAAGGCGAAGCCCAGCGGTGGACCGCCGCCGGCCATCATGCTGCGGAACGCCTCCACCCGGCCGCGCAGCGCGTCCGGCGAGATCGCGAGGATCACGGTGTTCCGCGGGATCATCTGGACGGAGTTGGTGGTGCCGAGGAAGGCGGCGGCGATCAGGGCCAGCCAGAACCAGGAGGTGAGGCCCATCACCGCCAGCGCCACGCAATACCCGAGCACGCCGAAGATCGTGTAGAGGCCCTTGTAGCGCATGTCACCCAGCGACAGGATGAACGTCGCGCCCACGAGCGCCCCCACGCCGGGCGCCGCACTCAGCAGGCCGTACCCTGTCGAGCCGGTGCCGAGGCCGTCCGCGATGATCGGGAGCAGC
>JAUXUW010000227.1 GCA_030684635.1 Dehalococcoidia bacterium | reverse complement strand
GGCCGGAGGATATCTCGCGGCTGCTCCAGCCGGAGATGGAGTTGCTCCAGCAGGAGGAACTCCGGCTGCTGGTGCTGGACACGAAGCACCGGGTGCTCGCCACGCCGATCCTCTACCGGGGCACCGTGAGCGCGGCGCCGGGCCGTATCGCGGAGTTGTTCCGCGAGGCGATCCGCCGGAACGCCTCCCGCATCGCGATCGCGCACAACCACCCGAGCGGCGACCCGACGCCGAGCGCGGACGACATCGAGTTCACGGCGGCGGCGGTGGAGGCGGGGCGGCTGCTGGAGGTGGAGGTGCTGGACCACGTCGTGATCGGGCAGGGGGCGCGGCGCTGGGTGTCGATGCGCGAACGGCGGCTCGGCTTCGCGTGATGCTACGATCCCTCGACGGGCGGGGGCCTGGAGCGCGCGCGCATGAACTGGGTTGACCTGCTGATCGCCGCGGTGATCGCGTGGACGACGTTGCGCGGCTTCTCGGCCGGCCTGATCCGCCAGACGGTGATGCTGCTGGCGGTGGTCGCCGGCATCTTCCTCGGCGGCATGCTCTACGACGACCTGGCGGAGAACCTGGACTTCCTGATCGAGGACGCGACGACCCGCAACCTGGTGGGGTTCGGCGCGATCGTGATTGGCACGATGATCGCGGGATCGGTGCTGGCCGCGGTGCTGAAGACGACGGCGAGCCTGCTGCTCCTCGGGCCGGTCGACTCGATCGGCGGGGCGGTGGTGGGGTTCCTGCGCGGGCTCCTGTACGTGCAGCTGGCGCTGATCGCGTTCGCGGTGTTCCCTGCGTCCGAGGTGGCCTCCAAGGCCGTCGATGACTCGCGCCTGGCGCCGCTCTTCCTCGACCGGCTGCCGCTGGTGCAGATCGGGCTGCCGTCCGAGTTCAGCAACCCGCTGGAGCAGCTGGAGGCGTGGCGGGAGGCGCTGGGGGCGCTGACGCCGTTCCTCGGCGAGGGGGCGGACGTGGTCCCGGCCGCGACGGCTGCGGCCGGCGAGTAACGCCGGGCCTCGCGCGATCCGGTACACTGCGGGCATTCCGAAACCCACGCGCCGTCCGAGCCACGGGCGGTGATCTGGCCGGTCGCCGGCCCCGGGGAACGAGGAGTGCGGTGGCGGTCCATCGCCGGGCGCTGGTGCTGAACCAGAACTACGAACCGCTCAACGTCTGCTCGGTCAGGCGAGCGTTCGTGCTCGTGTACCGCGGCAAGGCGGAGGTGCTGGAGAACGGGGGCGACCCAATACCCGGTGCCGAGGCCCGGCACTACCTGACCCCCTCCGTCATCCGCTTGCGCTCCTACGTCCGCCGCCCCCACCCCCGTCCGCGTCTCACCCGGCGCGAGGTTTTCGCCCGCGACGGCGACCGCTGCCAGTACTGCGGCCAGCGCGGCGGGCAACTCACCCTCGACCACGTCATGCCGAAGCATCGCGGTGGGCCTCATGACTGGCTGAACCTGGTCACGGCGTGCCGAGACTGCAACCACCGCAAGGGCGGGCGCACGCCGCAGGAAGCGCGCATGGCGCTGCTCCACGAGCCCTTTCAGCCGTCCGCGCACCCCTCGGTGGTGTACGCCACCTACCTGGACCGCTACCGGGAGTGGGCCGCCTACCTGCGCGGCTGGGCGAAGGACGCCGTGACGCAGGGCGCGTCC
>JAUXUW010000220.1 GCA_030684635.1 Dehalococcoidia bacterium | reverse complement strand
GTCGATGTCCCAGTAGCCGGCGGTGTGGAAGCGCATGCGCTGGCGCTCACGGTCGACGACCAGCTTCACGGCGACGGACTGGACACGGCCAGCGGAGAGCCGGGGCGCGACCTTCTTCCAGAGGACCGGCGACACCTCGTAGCCGAACAGCCGGTCGAGGATGCGGCGCGCCTCCTGCGCGTGGACCAGGTCCAGGTCGACCTGCCGCGGGTTCGCCAGCGCCGCCTCAATCGCGGGGCGGGTGATCTCGTGGAACACCATCCGGAAGACGGGGATGCGGGGCTTCAGCACCTCCAGCAGGTGCCAGGCGATCGCCTCACCCTCGCGGTCTTCATCTGTCGCTACGAACAGTTCGTCCGCGTCCTTCAGGAGCGCCTTTAGTTTGCGCACCTGGTCGTTCTTCTTCGGCGGCACCACGTACAGCGGCTCGAAGTCCGCCGCCACGTTCACGCCCAGCCGCGCCCACGGCTGCTTCTTGTACGCCTCCGGGATCTCGGCCGCGGAGGAGGGGAGGTCACGGATGTGGCCGATGGAGGATTCAACGACATAATCCGGCCCGAGGAACTGCGCGATCGTGCGCGCCTTGGCAGGAGACTCGACGATGACCAGGCGGCGGCCACCGCCCGTGCCGGCGGCACGGGTGGAGCGTCGGGGGCGCCGTTCGGTGGAGGCGTCCGTGGTCACGGCGAGGTCCGATCTGGCCGTCGGGCGACGTAATCGCCATCGTCCTCGCGCACCCGGGCGAAGTGATGGCCGCCCACGTCGCGGACGAGGCCCTTCAGTTCAAGAAGGGCGAGCGTACCGGACGCCACCGCTGCCGCCAAACCAGCCCGACGAGCCACCTCGTCGATGTGGGAGGGCTCGCGGGTGAGGACGGCCATCAGGCGGCGCTCCTCGTCGCTCTCGGGTGGTGCCGCGCGTCCAAAGTCCAGTTGCGCCCCGATCATCGTCAGGTTGAGCGCCTCCAGCACGTCGTTCGCCCCGGTCACGGGGGTGGCGCCGTCCCGGATCAGCCCCAGCGGGCCGCGCGATTGTGGGGAGAAGATGGATCCCGGGACGGCAAAGACCTCCCGGTTCTGCTCGCCGGCGAACTTCGCGGTGATCATCGCGCCGGACTGGTGGTCGCCCTCCACGACCAGCGTCCCGAGCGTCAGGCCGGACAGGATGCGGTTCCGCCGAGGGAAGAAGTCCGCCCGCGGCTTGGTCCCCAGCGGATAGTCCGCAAGCACCGCGCCCCGCTCCGCGATCTCCTCCGCGAGCCGCCGGTTCTCGGGCGGATAGATCGTGTCGAGGCCGTTCGCGAGCACGGCCACGGTGCGACCGCCGCTGTCGAGGGCGGTGCGGTGCGCGATCGTGTCCACGCCCCGCGCGAGGCCTGAGACGACGGTGACGCCGTTCGCGGCGAGGCCGCGTGCGAATTCGGAAGCAGCCTGCCGCCCGTATGCCGTCGCGCGCCGGGTGCCGACGACCGCGACGCTCCACTCGTCCTCCGGCTTCCATGCTCCCCGGACGTAGAGCACCGGCGGCGCGTCATCGATTTCGCGGAGTCGGGAGGGGTACCCGGGCGCGTTGCGCGCGAATGCGGTGATGCCGGCGGTGGCGAGGCGCTCCATCTCCGCGTCCGGGTCGACCTCGGTGCGGGCGCGGGCGACCTCGCGCGCGGTGCGCGTGTCCAGGCCGGCCTCGATCAGGTCGCCCTCGCTCGCGCGCCACGCCTCCGCCATCGTCGGGAAACCGCGTTCGAGGAGGCCGAAGCGCACGCTCCCCAGCCGGTGGACGCGATGGAGCGCCACCCAGTAGGGCAGGTCGGGGGGCGGATCCGGGCGAGCGCCGTCGTTCACGGCGTCAGGGTACGAGGGGACGGCAAGAGCGCTGACCGATCACGGCACGCGGGCGAAGTCGGGCGGGGAGGCCGGATGGCGGTCAGACCGCCTCGGCGGCCGCCTCATGGGATGCCGCCTCGCGCTCCTCGTCGCTGGCCATGACCAGCCGATGGATGCTGACCTTCTTGATCCGGCGGCCCAGGATCGACAGGACGTGCAGCCGGAGGGCGACGTCGCCCTCCTCGAGGTCATCGAGGGGTGGCACGGTGACCTCGTCTCCCGGCACGGCGAGGCGGCCGAGTTCGGTCACGATCAGGCCGCCGACGGTGTCGAAGTCGTCCGACTCGATCTCCGTGGCGAAGATTTCGTTGAGTTCATCGACCGTGACACCGGCGTCCACGATCGCCTCGTCCTCCGTGACCCGTTGGACCTCGATGTCCATCGTGTCGTACTCGTCCGTGATCGCGCCCACGATCTCCTCAACGAGATCTTCAACGGTGATCAGGCCGGCGGTGCCGCCGTACTCGTCCACAGCGATCGCAAGGTGGACGCGGTCGCGGCGCATGTCCGCCAGCAGTTCGTTCGCGCGCTTCGTCTCCGGCACCACGTACGGCGGGCGGGCGATGGCCGTAAGCGCAGGGGTGACGTCGCCGTTGGAGACGTACGCCAGCAGGTCTTTCGCGTAGACGACGCCGATCACGCGGTCGAGCGAGCCTTCGAAGAGCGGGATGCGGCTGTACCCAGAGCGGGACACCAGGCGCATCACGTCGCCGAAACTCGCGTCCGTGGAGACGGCGGTGATGTCCGGGCGCGGGGTCATCAGTTCACGCACGGTCTGGTCAGACATCTCCAGGACGCCCCGGACCATCCGGCGCTCCTCCGTGAGGACGGCGTCCTGGTCGACAGCCTCGATCGTGCCGACCAGTTCCTCGGCGGGGTCCATCACCTCAGACGTACCGGCGATACCGAACGCGTGCAGGGGGAGGCGTGCGGCCGCCGTGAGTACCCACGCGAGCGGCAGCAGCGCCGCCTGGAGCACGCGCACCGGGCCGTCGATCTTCGCGGCGGTGGCCTCCGGGAAGGAGAGCGTGACGATGCGCGCGGCGCTCCGCACGAGGCTGACGACGACGAGCGCGATCAGGGCGCTCACCATCACGCGCGGCGGCTCGGCCACATCGAACAGCACGGCAAAGGAGGCGACCGCCGCCACCGTTGCCAGCACAACGCCGGTGCGAAGGGCGCGCAGCATCCGCTGCCGTTCACGGACGTAGGTACGGAGGAGCGAGGTCAGGCCGGGGGCTTCGATGCCACGGAGGCGACGACGGGCAAGGACGATGACATCTGCCTCGGCGGCGGCCAGAAGCGCCAGCAGGAGGGTAGACACGATGAGGACGGCGAGAGCGGAGAGTGAGGTGGTATCCAAAACTCAGGAGGACGCAGGCGAGCGGTGCTCCTGCGTCGGATTGCCTCCCTCGGCCCCGGGCCGGATACGGGCGGGGACGCCCATCACCAGCGCACCATCCGGGACATCGCTCGTGACGACCGCACCAGCGGCCGTGCGTGCACCCTCGCCCAGCCGGACGGGAGCGACGAGCAGTGAGTCGGAGCCAACAAACGCGCCGTCACCGATCTCGGTGCGGTGCTTCGTGACCCCGTCGTAGTTCACCGTGATCGAACCGGCGCCGATATTGACGCCCGCGCCGACATCGGCATCGCCAATATACGAGAAATGGCCCACCTGCGTACGCGCGCCGATGCGCGAGTTCTTGACCTCGACGTAGTTCCCGAGGTGGACGTCCTGCTCGATCACGGAGCCGGGGCGGAGGTGGCAGTACGGCCCGATCGTGACACCGGCGGCGATGGTGGAGCCCTCCAGCGTGGAGCCGCCGATCTCGACGCCGTCCGCGACCGTCGTGTCACGCAGGATGGCGTTCGGGCCGATACGGCAGCCGCTGCCCACGCGCGTGCTGCCGATCAGGTGCACACCCGGCAGGAGCGTCGTGTCCGGCGCCACCCTCACCCCGGCATCGATGAACGTGGACGGGGGGTCGAGGAGCGTGACGCCCTCCAGCATCAGGCGGCGGCGGATCCGGTCACGCAGCACGCGCTCCGCGCTCGCCAGCTGGATGCGGTCGTTGACCTGCTGGACCTCCACCGCCTCCGTCACCTGGTACGCCTCCACGCCGCCGCGCTGCACGGCGAGGGCGATGAGGCCCGCCAGGCCCACCTCGCCGCGGTCGCTCCGGGGGAGCGCGGCGAGCGTGGTCCAGAGCCAGCCGGCGTCCGCGGCGTAGAGGCCAGCGTTCACCTCCGGCTGGCCGCGCTGGGCGGCCGGGAGGTCGGCCTCCAAGACGATGCCCTGGACCTTGCCGTTCCGGCGCTCGACGCGGCCGTAGCCACGGGGATCCTCCAGGTACGCGGTCGAGATGGTGAGGGCGTGGTCGACGGCGACGTGACGGCCGGCCATCTCCAGCAGCGTGCGGGTGGTGAGGAGCGGCATGTCGGCGTGCAGCATCAGCACGTTCCGCCCGGCGCCGACCGCTTCGCGCGCAGCGAGGGTGGCGTCGCCCATGCCGAGCGGCTGCGCCTGCACCACGGTGGTGACGCCCTCACCGACAGCGTCTGCGATGTCCTCGTACGAACCGGGCGACGCGACGACGACGATCTGGTCGCACCCGACCTCGCGGAGCAGGTTGCAGACCAACCGCACCATGGGCACGCCAGCGACGGGGTGGAGCACCTTCGGGACGGCGGAGCGCATGCGTGTGCCCGGGCCGGCGGCGAGCACGATCCCCGTCCAGCCGCGAAGCGAGGCGACGGCGTTGGTGATGGGCCCGGCGATCGGGGTGATGCCGTTGCTGCTGGGTGGCATGAGGCGTTGCCGTCTGGTCCGGTGGTGGCAGTCCGGCGAAATTGACCACCTATCTTCGCTATTCTACAGTCGAGACTCGCCCATCCTCCAGCCGATTGCGCCGTCCCGGCCCCCAGAGAGCGCGTGTCCCGTGAAGGTTGACGAAGTTCGGCAGGCGTTCCTCACGTTCTTTGAGGCACGCGGTCACCGCCGGATCCCATCCTCCTCGCTGGTGCCCCACGGCGACCCCACCCTCCTCTTCACCACCGCCGGCATGGTGCAGTTCAAGCCCTACTTCATGGGGCTGGAGGAGCCGCCGGCGCGTCGCCTGACCTCGATCCAGCGCTGCTTCCGGACCACGGACGTGGAGTCAGTGGGGGACGACACCCACCTGACGCTGTTCGAGATGCTCGGCAACTTCTCCGTGGGCGACTACTTCAAGGACGACGCGATCGCCTGGGCGTGGGAATTCCTCACGCAGGTGCTGAAGATCGACGGCAGCCGCCTGTGGGCGACCGTCTTCACCGATGACGACGAGGCCGCGGCGCTCTGGCTCGCCCAGGGTGTCCCGCCGGAGCGCATCCTGCGCTACACCGCGGAGCAGGGGAACTGGTGGGGCCCGCCCGGCGACACCGGCCCGATGGGCCCGTGCTCCGAGATGCACTACGACTGGGGTATCACCCCCGGCTGCGAGGCGTGCGCGAAGAACGAATGCCACCCGGACGTGGGCTGCGGACGGTTCCTGGAGATCTGGAACCTGGTCTTCATGACCTACTACCGGGAGGAAGACGGCTCCCGCAGCAATCTTCCCGCCGCGAACATCGACACCGGCGCGGGCCTCGAGCGGCTCGCCTCCGTGGTGCAGGGCGTCCGCAACATCTACGAGACGGACGAGCTGCGCGACATCGTCGCCGTGGCGGAGCGGATCTCTGGCCGCCGGTACGAGCCGGCCGAGAGCCCCGAGGTCGCATTCGCCCTCCGCGCGATGACCGAGCACTCGCGCGCGCTGTCGTTCCTGGTGACGGACGGTGTGCTGCCCAGCAACGAGGGCCGCGGCTATGTGCTGCGCCGCCTGCTGCGCCGCGCCGTCTACTTCGGCCACAAGATCGGCGTGCGGGAGGCGTTCCTGGCCCAGATCGTGGACGCGGCGGTCGACCGTTCGCTCCGCACGAACCCGGCCCTGGCCGAACAGCGCGAGTTCATCAAACGCGTCGCGACGGTGGAGGAGGCGCGCTTCCGCGCGACCCTGGACCGCGGCATCGCGCTCCTCGAAGAGGTGATGGCACGCGAGGCGGCGACCCACCGCATCCCCGGCCGGGACGCCTTCGTGCTGTACGACACGCACGGCCTGCCGCTGGAACTCACCCTGGAGGTCGCGCAGGCCGCCGGGTTCGAGGTGGACCGCGCCGGCTTCGAGGCGGAGATGGAGCGCCAGCGGGAGCGCTCCAAGGGCGAGGAGCAGTTCCAGGGGCGCGAGGATGACCGCGCGCTCCGCTACGCCTCGCTGGACATCGCCTCCGCCTTCGTCGGGTACGACCGGAACGAGCAGCGCTCGGAGGTCATCCACCTGGCGGGCGCGTCGGGCGCCGTCGACCGGCTGAACGAGGGCGATGAGGGCGAGGTCGTCCTCCGCGAGACCGCGTTCTACCCGGAGGGCGGTGGCCAGGTCGGCGACCACGGCGAGATCGTGACCGCCTCCGGCCGCTTCCAGGTCACCGACACGCACCGCTACAGCGGCGCCATCGTCCACATCGGACGGGTAACGGCCGGGTGGATCGGCCTCGGCGAGGCGGCGGAGGGGACCGTGGACCCGGCGCGTCGCCTGGACACGGCGCGCAACCACACGGGCACGCACCTCCTGCACGCGGCACTACGCTCCGTGCTCGGCACGCACGTCCGGCAAGCCGGCTCCTACGTGGGGCCGGACCGCCTGCGCTTCGACTACACCCACCCGGAGGCGCCCTCCGAGGAGGCGATGACCACCATCCAGCGGATCGTGAACGAGAAGATCCGCGCGGACATCCGCAGCGCCACCTTCGAACTCGACTACGAGGAGGCGATCCAGCGCGGGGCGATCGCGTTCTTCGAGGACCGCTATACGGACCGCGTGCGCATGGTGGAGTACTGCGACTCGCGCGGCCTCGACCCGGAGCACGTCCACACGACCGAGTGCTACAGCCGCGAACTGTGTGGCGGCACGCACCTGGCCGCTACGGGCCAGATCGGCTCGTTCGTCGTGATCTCGGACGCCAGCATCGGCGCCGGC
>JAUXUW010000216.1 GCA_030684635.1 Dehalococcoidia bacterium | reverse complement strand
CTGCGGGCCCAGCCGGGGCCTACCCGCGGGAGGGCTCGCCCGCGTCCTGTGTGAGCACCGCGTCGAACAGGCCGATCTGCGGCGGGCCGGCCAGGATGCCCATGAGCGAGCCACCGGCGTGGCCCTTCCTGAACGCCTCGCTGTTGGTCCAGTCCTCGAATGCCTGGCGGGTCTCCCAGGTGGAGTGGGAGATGTACTCGCCGGTGTCGCCGCGTAGCAGCGCGAAACGGAGGAACCCCGGCACCTGGTCCAGGTAGGTCTCCCGGTCGCGCCAGATGCGCTCGAAGTCCTCGCCCTTGCCGGGCTGCACCTGGAAGCGGTTCATGGCGACGAACATGGGGTGACTCCTGTGACTGCGTGTGCCTCCTAGCGTAGCGAGAACGGCGGGTAACGGTCCGTCGTGAGCATGAACGCGTAGATCGTGGCGCGCAGCGCCCACCGGTTCACACCGACGACGAAGTCGAAGAGTCCGCGCGGGTAACGGCCCCGGATCAGGATCACGAACCACGCGAGGATCGTGACGAGGAACGCGACGATGAACAGGACGTACAGCGCGATCCAGTGCGGCAGGGCGAGCAGCCACTTCACCAGCGGCAGCCAGCGGTTCAGGATCGCCTCGTTCGGCGGGTCGATCCGCAGGTGGACGCGCTGCTCGTCGGTCGTGGAGGGGTACTCGTCCGTGAGCAGCCCGAGGTACGCGCCTGCGCGCGTCTGATACTCCGTCATGTACCTCATCCACTCGAACCACGGCGCGGGGTAACGGCGGCGGAACAGGAGCATGAGGACGATCGCGAGTGACAGCGACCGTGCGGCCGCCGTGACCAGGCTCATGAGGATCATGGCCGGGATCGCCAGCAGCAGCCGGAACAGCGTCGTGACGCGGTCTAGCGACTCCGGGTAGTCGATCTCCAGCGTGACGGGATACGGGGCAGCAGCGGTCAACGTGGCCATGGCGGTGGGCGCCTTCCTGCGTACGAGTGCGTACACGGGGCGCAGCATACGTCCGCCGAGGTCGCCCGTGTGGCGTCGCATGGAAACGCGAAACCGGCCGCGAGGGCCGGTTTCGAGAAAGTCCGTGGTGGAGATGAGGGGATTCGAACCCCTGACCTCCGCAGTGCGATTGCGGCGCTCTACCAACTGAGCTACATCCCCGGAACGTCCGCTCAGTGTAGGAACGGCACCCGGCAGCGGCAATCGGAGACCCGCTTACGCGAGCAGCCCGGGCACTGCCTCGATCCTCATCGTGTTCGCCTCGAAGTCCACGTCCAGCACCACGTCCTTCAGGGCGGGGATCAGGATGTCCTTCGCCCCCGGCTTGCGCACGAGGTAGACGTCGTTCGAGCCGGTGACGAGCACCTCAACCACCGTCCCGAGCGATTCGCCCTCGGTCGTGACCACGTTCAGGCCCACGAGGTCGTCGACGTAGTACTCGTCCTCCGGGAGGTCGAGCAGTTCGGTCTCGTCGATCTCCAGCACGGTGCCGCGGAGCGCTTCGGCGTCGTCACGGTCACGGACGCCCTCGAACAGGATCGCCGGGTAGCCACGCGGGTACTTGATGTCCGTGACGCGGCGGGCGACGTCCTGCACATAGAACGTGGCGCCCACCTTCAGCCGCTCCGGGTTGGAGGTGAGCGGGGTCACCTTCACATGCCCGCGGACGCCGAAGGGCGCATTGATGTGGCCGACCGCGACGCGGCCGGCAGGCTCGCCGTCGCCCCGGGGTCGTTTCGGCACGGGACGAGGCCTATTCGATGCTGAGGGTGGCGCGGACGCCCGCCCGCACGGCGGCGACGTGGAGGAGCGACCGGATGGCGTTCGCACACCGGCCGTCACGGCCGATGATGCGTCCCTTGTCCGACTCGTTCACGTAAAGGTGCAGGACGACGCGGTCGCCGTCGTGCTCCTCTTCCACCAGGACTTCGTCCGGGAACTCCGCCAACGCGCGTGCGAGGTACTCGATGAGTGCTTTCATACCGGGGCCCCTGCCAGACTAGGAGGCGGCGCCTTCGGCGGTGGCAGCCTCGGCGGCGGCCTTCGCGGCCTCGGCCTCAGCCTTGGCAGCCTCTTCGGCAGCGGCCTTCGCTGCAGCCTCGGCGGCCTTCTTCTCCTCAATCGCTGCCTTGGCAGCGGCCTCGGCGGCTTCACGCTCGACCTTGGTCGGCTTCGTGTCGCGCTTCGGCGGCTCGCTGGTGACGATGCCGCGCTGGTGGAGGAGGCGGTGGACGGTGTCAGACGGCTGCGCGCCGACGCCGATCCAGTGCTGCACGCGGTCCGCCTTCACCTCGAAGGTGACGGGCTCCGTGCGGGGGTTGTAGTGCCCCAGGATCTCGATGAACTTGCCGTCACGCGGGGCGTCCTTGTCGGCGACGACCACGCGATACGACGGCTGGTGCTTCTGGCCGGTGCGGCGCAGGCGAATCTTGAGCACGAACACTACCTCCGAGCGGCCGCTTGGCCACGGTGTCATTGTCTGGATCGGGCGAGCGCCCGGCGCTACCGCCCGAGCATGCGCATGAGACCGCCGGCACCTTTGCCGGTGGTCATGGCCTTCATCAGTTTGCGGGCATCAGCGAACTGGTTCAAGAGGCGGTTCACATCTGCCGGCGTGGTGCCCGATCCACGGGCGATCCGGCGGCGGCGTGAACCGTTGATGATCTCCGGGTGCCGGCGCTCCTGGACGGTCATGGAGTAGATAATCGCCTCACTCTGGCGGAAGTAGGCGTCCGTCTGGTCCGGGTTGCCCAGTTGGCCCTTCAACTGGGCGGCGCCCGGGAGCATCTCCAGGATGCCGGAGAGCGGCCCCATCTTCTTCATCTGCTGCATCTGGGTGAGGAAGTCCTCCAGGTCGAACTGCCCCGTCCGCATGCGCTTCGCCACGTCCTTGGCGTCGCGCTCCCCCATCGCCTGCTTTGCCTTCTCCACGAGGGAGACGACATCGCCCATCCCCAGCAGGCGGCCGGCGAAGCGGTCGGGGTGGAACTCCTCCAGCGCCTCCAGGCGCTCGCCCGTCGTGATGAACTTCACCGCGAGGCCCGTGACCTCGCGCACGGACAGCACGGCGCCACCGCGGGTGTCCGAGTCCACCTTCGTGACGACGATGCCGGTGCCCTCGAGGACCTCGTGCAGCTCCTTGGCGAGCGTGACGGCCTCCTGGCCGGTCAGCGCGTCCACCACGATCAGCAGCTCCGTCGGGTCGACCTCGTCCGCCAGGGAGGCGAGTTCGTCGGCCACCTCGTCGTCCAGCGCCACGATGCCGACGGAGTCGATGACGATGGCGGTGGCGCCGATCCGGGCGGCGTGCGCCAGGGCGCGCTTCGCGACCGCCGAGGCCGGCGCCGGCTTCTCCTCCACGTAGCAGGGGACATCGATCGAGGCGGCCAGCACCTGGAGCTGCTCGCTGGCGGCGACGCGCTCGAAGTCGGTGGAGACCAGCAGCGGCTTGAGGCCGTCGTTCTTGAACTTCAGCGCGAGGCGGCCGGCGAGCGTGGTCTTTCCGCCGCCCTTGGAGCCGACGACCATGACCTTCATCGGCCCGGCCTGCGGCTTGAGCAGGGCGACGCTCTCGCGGCCCAGCGTCTCGACCAGCGTCTCGTTGACGATGGCGATGACCT
>JAUXUW010000206.1 GCA_030684635.1 Dehalococcoidia bacterium | reverse complement strand
GAAGAGGCGACGTCAATGGCAAACATGCAGACGCAGTCCAAGAACATTTACGAAAGCACCGTCAAGCACGGTGAGAAGTTGCTGGATGTCCAGGGCTTGAAGATGTACTTCCCCGTCACGGCGGGGACGTTCATCCAGAAGAAGGTCGCGGATGTCCGCGCGGTTGACGACCTGCAGTTCCAGGTCACCAAGGGCGAGACGCTGGGCCTGGTGGGCGAGTCCGGCTGTGGCAAGTCCACGACCGGCCGCGCCGTGCTGCAGCTCTACCGCCCCACGGCCGGCTCGGTGAATTTCGGTGGCACCGAGTTGACGGAGCTCAAGGCAGGCGACCTCCGCCGCTTCCGCCGCCGGATGCAGATGATCTTCCAGGACCCGTTCTCCTCCCTGAACCCACGTATGAGCGTGGAGCAGATCGTCGGCGAGCCGCTCGCTATCCACGGCCTGTACAAGGGGGCAGAGCGCAGGGAGCGCGTGCAGTACATCCTGCAGGCGGTCGGCCTGAACCCGGCCTTCGCCCGCCGCTACCCGCACGAGTTCTCCGGCGGCCAGCGGCAGCGCATCGGCATCGGCCGTGCGCTGGCGGCGGAGCCGGAGTTCCTGGTCTGTGACGAGCCCGTGTCTGCGCTGGACGTGTCCATCCAGGCCCAGGTCATCAACCTGCTGGAGGACCTCCAGGAGCAGTTCGGCCTGACCTACCTGTTCATTGCCCACGACCTCGCCGTGGTCCGCCACATCTCGGACCGCGTCACGGTCATGTACCTGGGCAAGATGATGGAACTGGCGGACTCCAACGAGCTCTACCAGAACCCGCTCCACCCGTACACGAAGGCCCTGCTCTCCGCGGTGCCGATCACGGATCCGGAGTTGGAGCGCAAGCGTGAGCGCATCATCCTGACCGGTGACGTGCCGTCCCCGCTCCGCCCGCCCCCGGGCTGCGTGTTCAACACGCGCTGCCCGATCGCTGTGGACGAGTGCCGCGAGCGCGTCCCTGAGTGGCGTGAGGTGGTCCCGGCTCACTTCGTCGCCTGCCACCGCGTCTAACCCCGCGGCCTGCATCGGACAACCGGAAGGCCCCGCCGCAAGGCGGGGCCTTCTGCTGCCGGCTGCTCTGCCGGGCGGCGCACCTATGCCCGCCGACCTTTAGGATGATCGAGTGCAACCCTCACACATCCGCAACTTCTGCATCATTGCCCACATCGACCACGGCAAGTCGACGCTGGCCGACCGCATGCTGGAGGTCACCGGCGCCGTGGACCCGCGCGACATGCGCGAACAGATGCTGGACTCCATGGATCTGGAGCGTGAGAAGGGGATCACGATCAAGGCGCAGGCCGTGCGGATGGACTTCACCGCCGCGGATGGCCAGCAGTACCAGCTCAACCTGATCGACACCCCCGGCCATGTCGACTTCGCGTACGAGGTCTCGCGCGCCCTCGCCGCGTGCGAGGGCGCGATCCTCGTGGTCGACGCCACCCAGGGCATCCAGGCGCAGACACTCGCCAATGTCTACATGGCGATGAACCTGAACCTTCGTCTGATCCCGGTCGTGAACAAGGTCGACCTGCCCTCCGCGGAGCCGGAGCGGGTCGCGCGCGAGCTCGTGGACATCATCGGCTTCGACCGGGACGAGGTGCTGTTCGGCTCCGGCAAGAGCGGCCTGGGCGTGAAGGAGATGCTGCAGGCCGTGGTCGAGCGCATCCCGCCGCCCGTGGGCAACCCGACCGCGCCGCTGCGCGCGATGGTGTTCGACGCCAAGTACGACGCCTTCAAGGGCGTCGTCGCCTACGTCCGCATCGTGGAGGGCCGCGTGGACGGCCGCCAGAAGTTGCGGATGATGCAGAGCGGCTCCCGCTTCGAGCCCGTCGAGATCGGCTTCTTCCACCCGGCCCCGACCCGCATCGACACCCTCGAGGCGGGCGAGGTGGGCTACATCGCCACCGGGCTGAAGGGCGTCTCGGAGAGCCGCGTCGGTGACACCGTCACGACCGACCTCCACTCCGCGCTCGAGCCGGTGGGCGGCTACCAGCCGGCCAAGGCGATGGTCTTCGCCGGCATCTACCCGACCGACCCGGACCAGTACGCCGAACTGCGTGAGGCGCTGGAACGCCTGACCCTGAACGACGCCGCGCTCGCGTGGGAGCCGGAGACCAGCGTGGCGCTGGGGTTCGGTTTCCGCTGCGGCTTCCTGGGCCTGCTCCACATGGAGATCGTCCAGGAACGCCTCGAGCGAGAGTTCAACCTGGAACTGATCGCGACGGCGCCGTCCGTGGAGTACGAGATCACGCGCACGAACGGCAAGGAGGAGGTGATTGACTCACCGGCCGACCTGCCGACCTCCAACGAGGTCGCGGAGATCCGGGAGCCGTGGGTCAGCGTCTCGATCACCGTGCCCGCCCGTTTCATCGGCCCGATCATGAAACTTGTGACGGAGCGTCGTGGCCTCTTCCAGCGCACCGAGTACCTGGATCACGCGGAGGACGAGGGCGACTCGCGCGTGCTGATGGCGTTCGAGATCCCGCTCGCGGAGATCCTCGTGGAGTTCTATGACCAGTTGAAGTCGCGCACCTCCGGGTATGCCGCGATGGACTACCACCTGGTCGGCTACCGCGCGGCGCGCGTCTCCCGCCTGGACATCCTGGTGAACGGCGACCCGGTGGACGCGCTCTCCGTGATCGTGCCGACCGAGAACGCGCCGATGCAGGGCCGGAAACTCGTGGCGGCGCTCAAGGAACTGATCCCGCGCCAGCTGTTCGATGTCCCGGTGCAGGCCACCATCGGCGGCAAGATCGTGGCGCGCGAGACCGTAAAGGCCATGCGGAAGAACGTGCTGGCCAAGTGTTATGGCGGCGACGTCACGCGCAAGCGGAAGTTGCTGGAGAAGCAGAAGGCCGGCAAGAAGCGCATGAAGATGCTCGGCCAGGTCGAGGTGCCGCAGGAGGCTTTCATGGCCGTCCTGAAGATGCACGACTAGCCGCGCACTGACGCAGGAGGGGCCCGTGTCCAAGCAGGTCGTGCAGCCGCGGATCCGCGGGTTTATCTCCCTCACCGCCCACCCGGACGGCTGCGCCGCGAACGTCCGCGAACAGGTCGCCGCGATCCGCGCCGCCGGCCTCACCGGCCACATCGGCGTCGCCCTCGTCGTCGGCTCCAGCACCGGCTACGGCCTCTCGAGCGCGCTCACGACCGCCTTCGGCTACGGCGCGAAGACGCTCGGCGTCTGCTTCGAGAAGGAGCCGTCCGGCGACAAGACCGGCACCGCCGGCTGGTACAACCTAGCCGAGGCGCACCGTCTGGCCGCCGCCGAAGGCCTGACCTTCGAGACGATCAACGGCGACGCCTTCTCCGACGAGGTGAAGGAGCAGGTCGTCGAGGCGCTACGTCGCCTGGGCCCCGTCGACGTCGTGATCTACTCGCTGGCGGCGCCCCGCCGGAAGGACTCGGACGGCACCGTCTGGACCTCCACCCTCAAGCCGATCGGCGCGCCCTACCACGGCCGTGCGTTCGACCTCCGCTCGGAGGCCGTCGTCGAGGCCGAACTCGATCCGGCCACCGACGAGGAGATCGAGGCGACCACGAAGGTCATGGGCGGTGAGGACTGGCGCTACTGGGTGAACATGCTGCGCGCAGAGGGTCTGCTTGCCCCCGGCGCGCGCACCGTTGCCTACTCCTACATCGGACCGGAAGTCACCGCACCCATTTACCGCCGCGGCACCATCGGCGCCGCGAAGGAGCACCTGGAGCGCACCGGCATCCAGTTGAACGAAACGCTCGCCCAGTCCGGCAACGGCGGCGGCGCGTGGGTGAGCGTGAACAAGAGCGTGGTCACACAGGCCTCCAGCGCGATCCCCGCGGTGCCGCTGTACCTGAGCGTCGCCTACAAGGTGATGAAGGAACTGGGGCTGCACGAGGGCACGACCGAGCAGATCATCCGCCTCTTCCGCGACCACATCGGCCCGGGCAAGACCCCCGTGCTTGACGCCGAGCGGCGGATCCGCCTCGACGACCTCGAGATGTCCGAGGCGGTCCAGCAGCGCGTCGAAGCGATCTGGCCGACGATCACGACCGAGAACCTGGCGGAGACCACGGACTACGCCGGCTACAAGGCGGACTTCCACCGCCTCTTCGGTTTCGGCGTCGACGGCGTCGACTACGACGCCCCGACCGAGGTGGAGCGCCCGCTCATCTGAGAGTTCCCTCCTCACCTCCGCGCGCCGCATGGTTCGCGCCACCTGAGGGGCGCTGATACGATCGCTGCGGTCGTGCTAGGTGGGGAGTTAGCGGTGCCCTGTACCCGCAATCCGCTTCAGCGGGGCTGAATGCCCGTCCGAGATCGAAATTGAAGGGACTGCGGACGCCAGGCGGCGTTGAGAGCCTGGTCCCGTGCGGCGACGTCCGGTGAACTCCGCCAGGGCCGGAAGGCAGCAACGGTAAGCTGATCGCGTCGGGTGCCACGGGGTCGCCGGGTTTGAGCAGGCCAGCACGAGCAAGCCGGCAAGATCGACCGACGGCGGGGCACGGCCACCCCCTGTCCACTCTCCACGCGACGCTTCGGGCGTCGCGTATCTGTCCAACCTGCGGGGGAGACGTATGAGCCCCAGCAGCCAGAAGCGTCGCCCGCACAAGACGAAGGCCTCCGCCCCCGTGCGGCCGCCCGGCATGGGCGACATCCCGGTCTTCCTGAAGAAGACGGGCCTGCGCCCTCGCAAGTCCCTCGGCCAGCACTTCCTCGTGGACGAGTTGCTCCTCAGCGACATCGCGGCTGCGGCGGTGCGCGACCGCGCGGTGCCGGTGCTGGAGATCGGCGCCGGGCCGGGCGTGCTCACGCAGGAACTGCTCGCCCGCGCGGACACCGTCGTCGCCGTCGAGATCGACGAGGACTTCGCCGCGCTGACCCGCGAGCGCCTCTCGCCCGCGTATCCTGGCCTCACCGTCGTCGCCGCCGACATCCTGGAGTTCGAGCCGGTGGAACTCCTCGCCGAGGCGGGCGTGACGCCGCCGTACGTCGCCGTCGGCAACCTGCCCTACTACATCACCCAGCCCATCGTCCGGAAGTTGCTGGAGTGCGACCCCGCGCCGGACCGCATCGTGGTCCTCGTACAGCGCGAGGTGGCGCAGCGCATGGCCGGCGGGCCGGGCCGCGAGTCGCTGCTCTCGATCTCCATCAAGCTCTATGGCGAGCCGAAGCTGCTGTTCGACGTGCCCTCCACCGCCTTCTGGCCGCCGCCGAAGGTGCAGTCTGCCGTCGTCGCCATCGATCGGTTCGAGGCGCCGGCGCTGGGCCTGTCGGCGGAGCAGATCGAGCAGTTCTTCCACCTCGTGCGCGCCGGGTTCGCGCAGCCGCGGAAGCAGTTGCACAACATCCTGGTGGACGAGAGCGGCTACCCGCGCGACGAGATCCTCGCCGTGCTGGAGGCCGCCGGCATCGACCCGGTGCTCCGCCCGCAGCACCTGACGCTGGAGGACTGGGGCCGCCTCTTCGACGCGTTCGTGGCGGCCTTCCCGGAGGCGCTTGATGTCCGTTGACCCATCCGTGACCGGCGTCCGCCTGGTGGCGCCCGCGAAGATCAACCTCGCGCTGGAGGTGATCCGCCCCCGCCCGGACGGCTACCACGAGGTTGCCACGGTCATGAGCACGATCGACCTGATGGACCGCGTGACGATCGAGTCGCGTCCCGCGGGGAGCGGCCTGATCGTGGCGCTGGCGGGCGACTACACGGACGGCATCGACCCGGACGACGACCTGGCGCGCCGTGCCGCGATCCGCATGGCGGAGGTCGCCGGCCGCGAGCCGGACCTGGCGATCACCGTCGAGAAGCGCATTCCCTCGCCGGGTGGCCTCGGTGGTGGCTCGTCGGACGCGGCGGCCGTGATCCGGGGGCTGAAGCACCTGTGGGGGCTGGACTGGTCGCACGAGCGCCTGGACGCGATCGCGGCGACGCTGGGCTCGGACGTCCCGTTCTTCGTGCACGGCGGCACCGCGCTCTGCACCGGCCGGGGCGAGCGCGTGGAGCCGCTGCGCGACGTCACCCAACTGCGCATGCTCATCCTCGTGCCCCCGGTCCCGGCCGGGCCGGCGAAGACCGCACGCCGCTACGCCGCGCTGCGCCCGAACGAGTTCACGGACGGCGGGCGCACGCACCGCCTCGCCGCGCGCATCGCCCGCAAGGCGCCGCCCCCGACCGCCGACTTCACGAACGCCTTCGAGGCGGTCGTGGAGCGCACGGAGCCGGAGCTGGTGGCGCACTACGCGCGCTACACCGCCGCCGGGGCCCCCCGCATGCACCTCTGCGGCTCCGGCCCGGCGGTGTTCCTGTTCATCCGGGAGGACGCGAAGGCCTCCGAACTGCGGCGCGACTTCCGCTCGCAGGGCGCGACGGTGTTCGAGGTGCGGACGCTGGGCCGCGCCGCCGCGACGGCGGTGGAGGAGATCCGGGCCACGTGATCCCGGATGTGGAACTGCTCCGCCCGCTGGTCGCCGGCTGGATCGCCGGGGCGGCCGCCGGCCTCTTCATCACCCCGGTGCTGGTGATCTCCATGGCCCGTCCGGGCCCGGCCGCACGCTTCCAGGGCCGGACCAGGCTGCCCGTGCTGGTGATCCTGTTCCTGAATGCGCTGATGATCAGCCTCACGCTGGTCGGGTTGCTGCTGGGCGCCATCTACTACGCCTCCGGCGGGCCGATGTTCTCGGTCGCGGTGGTGGCCGGGATCGCGGGCCTGGCGGTGCTGTACGTCGTGGTCCGGGGCCGGATCAGGACGGCGGAGGCGCCGACCCTGCTGATCAGCCTCCTGATCCTCGCGGCCGCCTTCGGCGGCCTGCTGCCGTTCCTGGCGGAGCGCCGCTAGGGCCCGCGAGCGGGCACGGGTGGCCGGATGCGCCATCCGCCCGTATCCTACCGGCCTGACCGTGCGCCGAACGGCTGCGCACACTCGATCCAGCACTCACCGAGAGTGGAGGGCCCCCTGGACATCCGCGACGGTATGCAGCGCTCGTTGATCGAGATGCACATCCACACCAACCCGACCTCGTCGGACTCCATGCTCGACCCCGCCGATCTGCTCAAGATCGCCAAGGAGATCGGGCTCACCGGGGTGAACCTGACCGAGCACGACAAGGTGCTGGAGTCCCACCAGCAGCGCGCGATGCGGGACCTGTTCCCGGGCCAGTTCATCAACTTCGGGATGGAAGTCTCCACGGACATGGGCCACATGCTGGCCATCGGTCTGACGACCTACCTCCCCGGCATCCGCCGCGCTGCGAAGCTCCGCGAGGAGCTGGATAAGATCGGCGGCTTCCTGATCGTCGCGCACCCGTTCCGCCGGCTCTTCGACCCGGTGACCGCGATGCGCACCGGCGAGAAGTTCGAGCTGTCGCCCGCGGAAGCCGCGGAGCGCATGCCGGTCTTCAAGTTGGTGCACGCGATCGAGGTGGGCAACGGCTCTAACACGCCGGAGGAGAACTACTTCGCCCTGGAGGTCGCGCGCATCCTCGGGTTGCCGGGGACGGGCGGTTCGGACGGCCACTCCACTAGCGGCATCGGCACCTTCGCGACGGGCTTCGAGAACGTCGTCGACACGCCGGAGTCGTTCCTGGAGGAGCTCCACGCCGGCCGGTTCGAGGCGGTCCACAAGACCCGCGGCGGGCGCTGGATCGCGCTGTCCCCCGGATCGATCGAGGCAGCCCAGCAGCCGGTTTAGCGTGCGCCAGCCGGGCCCCGGAAAGCGGGCGTGATGCCCGATCAGTTCGTCGCCCTGGACCTGGAGACCACGGGGCTCTCCTCCGAGTCTGACCGCGTGATCGAGATCGGGGCGACCCGCTTCGACCGCTCGGGACGCTTCGAGAACTTCCGCACGTTCGTGGACCCCGGACGCACGATCCCGCGCGAGGTGCAGGACCTCACCGGCATCGCGGACGCCGACCTGGTCGGCGCGCCCCGCTTCACCGAGGTCCGTGACGCGCTCGTCCAGTTCATCGGTGACCGCCCGATCGTCGGGCAGAACATCGCCTTTGATTTGGCGTTCCTCCGGGCGGAGCAGGTCACCCCGTCCGGCGTCTCCTTCGATACCTGGGAACTCGCCTCCGTCCTGCTCCCGACCGCCGGCCGCCTGAACCTCGGCGCGATCGCCGAACTCCTCGGCGTGCACATGCCGGTCAGCCACCGTGCGCTCGCGGACGCGGAGGCGACGCGGGACGTGTTCCTGGGGCTGCTCGGCCGGCTGGAGGCGATGCCTCGCTCGCTGCTGGTGGAACTGCACACGTTCGCCCGCCGCGCCGGCTGGGGCTTCCAGGTGCTGATCGAGGACGCGCTCGAACGCTCCGGCGGCGGCACGATCGGCGCAGACGAGGCCGGCGCGGTCATCGCCGCGCTCCCAGCGCCACCGATGCGCGGGCCGATCGTCCCGCTGGTCCCGAACGAGCGCCGTGTCCCCGTCACGGCCCAGGAGTCTGACGCCGTCTTCGCCCTCGCGGCGTCGCGGTCCGACCTGTTCCCCGGGTACGAGCGTCGCCGCGCGCAGGAGGAGATGGCGCGCGCCGTCGCCGCGCACCTCGGGCACGGCGGCCACCTGCTCGTCGAGGCGGGGACGGGGACGGGGAAGTCGCTCGCGTATCTGGTGCCGGCGCTCCTGCACGCGCTCCGCAACAACGACCGCGTGGTCGTCTCCACGCACACGCTGAACCTGCAGGACCAGCTCGCCTCAAAGGACGCGCCCGTCGCCGTCGACCTGGTCGAGGCGGCGGAGGGGACGCCGGATGCGCTCCGGGTTGCGGTGCTGAAGGGGCGCTCCAACTACCTCTGCCTGGAGCGGTGGGCGGGCGTCCGCCTGGACCCCTCGCCGCGCGGCGAGGCGGAGGCACGGCTGTTCGC
>JAUXUW010000200.1 GCA_030684635.1 Dehalococcoidia bacterium | reverse complement strand
CCTGCTGCTGCTCGCGCTCGCGCTGCTGGCGCTCTCGCCGCTGCCCTTTGCCGCCGACATCGAAACCCGCCTCAGTACGACGCTGGCGCCCGTCGCGAGCGGCATCCGAGGCGTGGTGCAGCCGGTCTCGGACGTCCTCCTGAACGCCGGCCAGATCCGTGACCTGTCCGTCGAGAACGCCGACCTCCGCCGCCGCCTGGCGCTGGCCGAGTCGGAGGTCGCCGCACTCCGCGAGGAGCGCACCGCGCTGGAGCAGGCCGCCGCGCTCATCGGCGCGGTGGGCCCGAGCGCGGATCAGTTCACGGCCGCATCCGTGCTCGTGCGCGACCCGGCGCCCGGCCGGCAGAACGTCGTCATCAACCGCGGCCGCGACCACGGCGTACGCGAGGGACAGCCGGTCGTCGGCGCCGGCTCCACGCTCGTCGGGATCGTCGCGGAGGTCGACGCGCAGCAATCGCGCGTGCGCCTGCTCACCGACCGCGAGTCGGCGGTCGCCGTGCTCATCCAGTCCTCCCGCACGCCCGCCGCCCTCGCCGGCGATGGCTCGGCGCTGCACCTGGAGTTTGTCCCGATCGATGCCTCGGTTGCACCCGGCGAGGTGATCCTGTCGAGCGCCCTGGGCGGGCTGCTGCCGCCCGGCCTGCTCGTCGGCCGCGTCGCAACCATCGACACGCGCGGGTCGGACCTGTTCCAGACGATCACCGTCGACCCGCTCGCCAACCTCGACCGCGTCGAGCAGGTGCTGGTGATGACCGGCTTCCAGCCGGGTGCGCTGCTCCCGACCGAGGCGACCCCGTGAGGGTGCTCATCGTGCTGATCGTCGCGGTGGCGGCGCTGGTGCAGGCCGCGGCCGGCCCCGCGCTGTTCGCGCACCCGCTCGCGGCCCCCATCCTCCCGGCCGCCATCGTCGTGGCCTGGGCGGCGATGCGCGGGCCAGAGGAGACGTGGGCGGCGTTGCCGCTGCCCGCGGTGGTGATGGGGGCGCTGTCGGACGAGCGCGCCGGCTGGTTCCTGATCGCGCTGCTGCCCGCCCCGCTCCTGGGCATGGCCGTCGCCAGGCGGGCCCGGCGCACCGGCGCCGGCCTCG
>JAUXUW010000195.1 GCA_030684635.1 Dehalococcoidia bacterium | reverse complement strand
GGCGGCGTGGTCACGGTGCAGGAGGTGGTGTGGGCAGAGTTCTTCGGGCGGCTCACGCTCGGTGCGGTGCGGAGCCTGGCGCAGCCGTTCACGATCATCTCGAGCGCGGGCGGGCCGGTCTTCGCCGGCCTCGCCTATGACTTCGGTGGCTCGTACCGCTTCGCCTTCCTCGTGTTCATCGCGACGTATGTGGTGGCGGCGGGGCTGATCCTGCTGACGCCGTACCCGAAGCGGCCCGAGTCCGAGGCATCGACCGCGCCCCCGCCCTCGATCGCCGCTCCGGCCTGACCGCGCTCTCGCCGTCGGTGCCACCGCGCCCTTGCGAGGAGCATCGACCGTCGCCGAGGATGCGGGCATGAGCACCATTCCTTCCCGCATCAACCTCGTGACGCTGGGTGTGGAGGACCTGCCCCGCTCCACCGCCTTCTACCTCGCGCTGGGCTGGACGCCGTCCGGGCCACCGTCGCCGGAGATCACGTTCATCCACACTGCCGGGCCGCTGCTGGCGTTGTTCCCGTTCGCCGACCTTCAGGAGGACATCGGACTGCCGAAGGCGCCGCGGGCGGCCGGATTCGGCGGCATCACGCTCGCCATCAACGTCGAGACGGAGGAGGCGGTCGCTGTCTGCCTGGACGACGCGGTCGCGCACGGCGCGACGCTGCTGAAGGCCGCCACAAAGGTGCACTGGGGCGGCGTGTCCGGCTACTTCGCCGATCCGGACGGCTATCCGTGGGAGGTCGCTTTCAACCCATTCCGCCCGTTCGACGAGCGCGGGTTGCTGTCGGCGATGCCGGAGTAGGGGGCCGAGGCCTAGCCGGCGACCTGCAGCGGGATCACCGCGGGTGGCGGCAGCACGGCGCGGTCGGGCGCGAGCAGCGCGGCGATGTCCGGTCGGGATGGCGTCGGCTCGGGCCCGCCGAGGGCATCGGCGCTGAGGCCGGAGGCGGCGACGATCGCGTCGACGCGCGCGAGGACGTCCTCCAGGACGAGCTGGAAGACCGCCCGGTCACCCTCGATGTCGAGCGGGGTCGACCACTGGTCGGGGTAGGCCTGGCGGACACGCGCGTTGGCGTCCGGGACGAAGAGCGACAGCCAGAGGTTGGAGCGCGCGGCCGGTTCTATGGGGATCGGGCGGTAGCGCGCGTCCTGGATGTTGGCGAAGCCGAGCGCGTGCAGGTAGCGCGCGAAGGCGCGGTAGGCGTCGTCCGCCTGCCAGAACGGTGTCAGGCTGTTGTCCAGCATCACGTCGCGCACGGTGGTCCGTTCCGCGAGGGCGCACGAGCCGCAGTTGAACACCTGGCCGGCGGTCTGCTCCGGGTGCTCCGACCACAGCGGGTCACGCTGGAACGGATAGCCCCGGCACGCGGCCGGTCGCCCGAGGTGGACGCCGCAGAGCCCGGCCACCCGCCACGTCCCGCCCTGCGGGCCATCGGCGGCGTGCTGGATGGAGGCAGGCATGGCGGCGAACCGCTCCGGGGCCTGCTCGCGCATCGCGCGGGCGTCCCGGTTCGTGATCTCCTCGTAGAACGCGCAGGCGACGCGGTTGCCCTCATACGGCTGCTGGGCGAGCCAGCCCGTCAGGACGCCGCTGTCATCCCAGTCGAAATGGACGAGACGCTCGTTGATGAGGGCCTGCGAGGACTTCGAGAGGGAGTGACGGAGCCGGACCATGTCGTACGGCTTCACCGGGATCGCCTTGTCCGTGCAGCAGTTCCAGCCCTTGCCGGAGCAGCCCCACGAGATCACCTCGTCGAGCGCGACCGGGACGGGGACGGGGTTGCGCCGCTGCGATGCGGTCGAGTGCACGATCTCCATGCGGTGATCGTGACAGGGTCGGGCGCCCCCCGGCATCGGGAGAAGCCCGATGCCGGAAGGTTCGCTCTAGGGCAGGCGCTCGGCGCGGACGACCACGCGGTGGCTGTAGGCGTGGGACTCGAAGTCGAACTCGCCGCCGCAGGTGAAGAGCGTGATCGAGTCCACGGAGACGTTGCTGGTCCAGTACTGGCGCCAGTCAGTCGCGTCGCTCGCTTCGACTTCTTCGGTCCACACGACGCCGTAGCGCAGGGTCTCGCCCGCGAAGTCGACCTCCACGATGTCGCCGGAGCCGAGCTGGTCGATCGCCCAGAAGACGGCGGGGCCGCGGTAGTGGGCGCCGGCGTAGGCGATGTCTCGGTTCATGTCCACATGCGCGCCGAAGATGGCGTTCGAGCCCTGGCCGGGCAGACCGCCGAGGCCGGGCCAGCCGGAAAGGTCGTACAGCGCCACGTCCACCGGGCCGTACGGCTCGGGCATGATCGAACCGTCCACGGTCCAGAGGCCCACCGGCGCATCCACGCCCAGGACGGGGATGCGGAGACGCGCGTAGTCGGTGTTCGGGGGCTCACCGTAGTCGCGGGTGAACTCCGCGACGCTGTCCTGGGGGATGACCTCCGTAGCGCCGGGGATGAGGCCGCTGGCGGTCTGGCCGGCGACCGTGTCGTTGTTGTTGCCTCGGAGTCCCAGGTCGCCGCCCCCGCCGAAGATCACGATCACTACAACCGCCGCGAGCGCGACGGCACCGATGAGCGAGAACACCATGAGCGGGACGCGACGGGAGTCGGTCGAATCGAACACGCGCTTTCCTACCTCTTCACCGCCACCCCGATCGTAAAGCGGCCCCGCGTTAGACGGTGTGAAGCGGATGTGATCAGGGTGTGCGTGGTAGGCGCATGGCCCGGCGGGTGAGCCGGTCCACCCCAGGCGTCCGGCAGGAAGCGCTTCGCGGCCGCCTGAGCGCGGGCGTCACTACCGACGACGTACCGGGCACTCGGCGAGGGCGCCGTGAGCGCGTGCTCAACCACTTCCGCGACGCGCTGCGCGGGGATCCCCCGCTTCCCGCCCCGCCTGGTGGTGTCCAGCCCCGTCGTGACGGCCGCCGAGTAGAGCGACCGGCCGGTCTCCGGCATCTCCTCGACGATGCGGCGGGCCCGGCCCTCCCCGCTCTCCCAGATCGGCGTGTCGATCGCGCCGGGCTCGATGATGGCGACGTGCAGCCCCCACATGGCGAGTTCCTGGCGGAGCGAGTCGCTCCAGGCCTCCAGCGCGTGTTTAGAGGCGGCGTAAGCGCTGAAGAAGGGCGCGGCGTGGCGTCCAGAGATGGAAGACATATTCACGACCCGGCCATTCCCGGCGCGCAGTAGTGGGAGCAGCGCCTGGGTGACGGCGACCTGACCGAAGAAGTTGACCTCGAACTGCTCCCGGAGCCGTTCCATCGGGAGGAATTCCGCGATCCCGGCCACGGCGATGCCCGCGTTGTTGACCAGCCCCTGGAGCCCCCGGTCACCGACGGCGTCTCGGACCACGGCGCCCGCCGCCGCAATGGAAGCGGGGTCGGTGACGTCCAGGGTGACGGGCTGGAGGCGGGCTGAGGCGACGGCGTGGACGGCGTCGATGGCCTCCGGTCGGCGGATGCCCGCGAGCACCCGCCACCCCATGCGGTCGAGGTGGATGGCGCAGGCCTGGCCGATGCCGCTGGAGGCGCCGGTCACGAGCACGATGGGGCGGTCGCTGTCGCCGGGGTAGGTGGGGTCGGCCAAGATCTGTCCTCCGAGCGCGGCGAGACGGCCGGGCGAGCGGGTGAGCAGGTCGAGTGTCGCGCCGATCGAGGGCGGGCGCCGTCTCAGGACAGGACGAGCCGCAGGTTTGTCGGGCCGGCGCGCCGCGCCGTTGCCGGCTCGGCCAGTTCGTCGGGGCGCGCGATGACATGGAGCGCCGCACGCGACGGGCTCTCGGTCGTCACGATCTCGCCGGTCTCCAGCGCCGCGTCGATTGCCAGCAGCACCGCACCCTCGGCCTGGAGCAGCATCGCTTCCATCAGGTTGGGCCGGGTGACGAGCGCGGCGTGGGCAGCCTCCTGGTCGAGCGCGTTTCCTCCGTCCGCCCGGGGGCGGCGAAGTGGTACGGGGCCGTCCGCCGACTCCGCGACCACGCGCAACGAGGCGACCTCGGCGCGACGGACATCGAGGGTCGCCAGGCGGCCGTCGCCGTAGCGCAGGGTCACGGTGATGCCGCCGCGTGCACAGGGCGAGCCCCAGGCGGAGGCGACGACGCGTTCCGGTGTACCCGGGAGCAGACGGAGTGCAGCCACTACCGCGGCGTGCAGCAATATGCGGGGCTCGTCGCCGGCAAGTTCCAGCGTCAGCGCCTCGATCGTCTGTCCGCGGCCGGCAGCCACGACGGACGCGAGTCCGGACGCCCGGTAGGCGGGCCGGAGGGTGGCGAGCATCAGCGAGTCCTGCACCGCGCCCTCGGCGGCGAGCCGGATTGAAGCGGGGTCCAGGGCTTCAGGGGCCACGATCAGCATGAGGTGGCGGCGCCGCGCGGCATCCACGGCGGCGGCGGCGTGGCCGGGGGCGGCCAGAAGCACCGCGTCCACCTCGGTGTCGCGCAGGGTGGCGGCGGGGTGCAGGGCGCAGGGCAGGCTGGTGACCTGGCGGGCGCGCACCAGCGCGGAAGTGCCGTGGTCCACCACGCGGGTGGCCCGAAATGCCTCGGACGCCTCGAGGGCAGCCAGCAGCGAGGGGACGGACTCGTCCCACCCGCACACCGTCAGCCGCTGAGCCTGCATGCCTGCCTCCAACGCACCTCACGGGGATTCCCGCGGGGCTTCCCGGAAACCGTACCCCCGGGGTGTGCTGCCACCCCTCGGGGGTTGCCCGGGGGGAGAGTGTGGGGCATCCCGCATCAATGGGGCAGGGGGCAGGGGAACCCCTTAAGGGATTCGAACCGCTGCCGATGATTCCCGTGGAGCAGCAGACAGGCTTCCGGAACCGGTCAGTTGCCCCAGTCATCACGACAAGGATGTCGGTCCATACAGGCTGAGGAGGCCACCAGATGGCAATGATTATCAACACCAACGCCGCGGCGTTGAACGCTCAGCGGAACCTGAGCACCACCAACACCAAGATGGGGAAGACGCTGGAGCAGTTGTCCAGCGGCCTCCGCATCAACCGTGCCGCGGACGACGCGGCCGGCCTGGCTATCAGCGAGAAAATGCGCGCCCAGGTGCGCGGACTCGAGCAGGGCCAGCGGAACGCCCAGGACGGCGTGTCCATGCTCCAGACCGCTGAAGGCGCGCTGGACGAGGTCCACTCCATCCTGCAGCGTGTCCGCGAACTGTCGGTCCAGGCCGGCAACTCGACCCTGTCTTCGTCCGACCGCCAGGCGATCGGTGAGGAACTGGTGGCGCTGCGGACTGAGATCGACAACATCGGCACGCGCACCCGCTTCAACGGGCTGAGCCTGCTGGACGGTTCGC
>JAUXUW010000191.1 GCA_030684635.1 Dehalococcoidia bacterium | reverse complement strand
CGCCGGCGCCGGCGCCGGCCGGCCGCCGGAGCCGCTGGTGGTGGCCGGCCCGCTCTGCGAGAGCGGGGATGTGTTCACCCGCGACGACCAGGAACTACTGGTCCCGCGCGCCCTCGGACGGCCGGATCCGGGCGACCTGCTCGTGCTGCACGACGCCGGGGCGTACGGGGCGGCGATGAGCAGCAACTACGTCTCGCTGGGCCGGGCGGCGCAGGTGGCGTGGGAGGGCGGCCAGGCCACCCTCATCTCCCGGCGCGAGACGCTGGACGACATCCTGCGCCTGGAAACCTCCGAGCCGCTGGCGGTCTGACCGAGTGGTGGCGCCCGGCAGGAGCGCCCGGCAGGAGCGCCGGGCCGGGGTGGCGGGCCGCGGGTGGCCGTGGCTTCACCCCCCGTGGGATACTGTCAGGCAGCAACCACACGGTCCGCCTCGCGCCCGCCCGTCCACGGTGAGGGTGCGCGCCGCGGGGCGACCGGGATCCACCACGACGACGCGGCTCGCCACAGGCGGGAACTCGAGCCTCATGACCACCCGACCGAGCGCGGCGATGCCCATCGCCGCCGGCCCTGCCACCATTGCCCCCTACCGTGCCACCGCACGCTTCCCGGAGTCGGGCGCGTGAGCACCGCGAACGCCTGGGGGGTGCACGGGCACGACGGCGCCGTGGAGGTGCTCCGCCGCGCGATCCGCTCCGGGCACCTGGCCCACGCCTTCCTATTCACCGGCCCGCCCGGCTGCGGCAAGGAGACCCTGGCCCGCCGCCTGGCGCAGACCCTGACCAGCCCGAGCGCGGACGATCCCACCATCCCGGACCTCACTACCCGCGCCGCGCAGGCGCTGGAGCAGGGCGAACTCCCGGACGTGGAGCGCATCGCCCGCGGCGGCGTCTGCGACGAGTCCAACCACGACCACCAGAAGGACAACTCCACCCGCATCCGCATCTGCCAGGTGCGGCGGCTGGAGCGGGTCGCCTCGCTCGCCCCGTTCGCCTCGCCGCGGCGGATCTTCGTCGTGGACACGGCGGACGACCTGCAGCCGGAGGCGGCGCACGCGCTCCTGAAGACGCTGGAGGAGCCCCCCGGGCACGTCCTGATCGTCCTGCTCGCCGCCGACCCGGTGGCGCTGCTGCCGACGATCCGCTCCCGCTGCCAGGAACTCCCGCTCCGCCCGATGTCCCACGCCGCCCTGGCCGCCGCGCTCGAGGAGTTCGAGGGCGTCGAGCCGGAGCGCGCCGCCTTCCTCGCGCGGATGGCCCACGGCCGCTACGGCCTGGCGAAGCGGCTTCACGCCGACCCCTCGCTCTCTGTCCTGCGCGAGGCGGTGGAGGACGACGTCCGCCGGCTGGCCCGCGCCGGGCGCGGCGAGCGCTTCGACTACGCCGAGCAGATGGGCGGCGCGTGGTACCGGGAACGGGACGGCGTGCTGCAGGCGATCGACCTCTGGCGGGACTGGTGGCGGGACGTGCTCATGGCCTCGGCCGGGGCGACCACCCATGTCTCCCCCCAGGTGGCGGAAGAGGCCGAGGCGGTGACCCCGAAGGATGCGCTGCGCGCGTTGCGCGCGGTGCAGACGGCACGGGAGCATTTGCTGGCGAACACACACGCACAACTGGCGCTGGAGGTCATGATGCTGGACCTGCCGGTGCTGGACGCCCCGATCCGGGGCGGAAGGGAGGACCGCGCCGTCGCGACGGCCGGGCTCTAGCCCGGGGTCGGCGCTGCGACGCGGGGAGACATGGATCACATCGTCGGCATTCGATTCGTCGAGGCCGGGCCGATCACGTACTGCTCGCCCGGGGACCTGAACCTGGGCACCGGGGACTACGTGATCGTCACCACCGACCGGGGCGAACGCCTCGCGTGGGTGGTGCTCACGCCCGACCAGGTCATCAACGCCCGCCTGGAAGGCCCGATCCGCGTCGTCGACCGCCTCGCCACCGGCGAGGAGGTGGACGCGCACCGGGAGCAGAAGCGCCGCGCCGAGGAGGACATCCTCCGCGCGCAGGCCATCGCGACGCGCGTTGACTCCCGGGTGCGCGTCGCGAGCCTCACGTATGACCTCACGGGAGCGTTCGCGGACATGACCTTCACCGCCCGGGAGGGCGTGGGCGAGGTGGGCGACCGCCTGCGGCGCGAGTTCGAGCGCGAACTGGGCGCGAACGTGTGGCTGGAGCAGGTGGGCGACCGCGACCGCGCGAAGGCGGCCGGTGGCCTGGGCCAGTGCGGCCGTGGCCTCTGCTGTTCGACCTGGATGACCGAGTTCCCCGCGATCTCGATCAAGATGGCGAAGGACCAGGGCCTGGCGCCGAACCCCTCCAAGATCTCGGGCGCGTGCGGGCGGCTGCTCTGCTGCCTGTCGTTCGAGGTGGAGGCGTACCGCGAGATCATGGGCACGCTCCCAAAGGTCGGGAAGCGGATCACCACCCCGGTCGGGCGCGCGAAGGTGATCTCCATCAACGCGCTGTCCGAGATGGTGCGCCTGCGCTTCGACGAGACCGGCGAGATCATCGAACTCACCACCGCCGCGCTCCGCGCGCAGATGGGCACCGCCGTCCGTCCCGAGGAACTCGAGGCGGACGTGGAAGGCCCGATCCACGAGGAGGACCGCGAGCGCCGCGAGATGTTCGTCGCCGTCCTCGACCCGATCGACCGGCCGCTCCGCGACGCCGTCTTCGAGCCGGGCCTGGAGCGCGCGGCGCCGCCCGTGCGTGAGGGCGCCCCGACCCGTAGCCGCGGCACCCGCGGTGGACGCGGCCGTGGCACGGGCGCGCAGCCCGAAGGCACGCCAACGGTCTCTCGTTCCACGGGGCCCGGCGACCGCCCGGCACGTTCCGGCCGCCCTCGACGTGGCGAACGCACGCGCACGGACGGCCAGCCGAACGCCGGCGGCCCCACCGCTCCCGGCGAATCCACCGAGCAGCGCAGTGGCGTCCGCATCACTCGCCGTCGCCGCCCGGACGCCGCGGTCGGCGCACCGGCCGGTCCGACCGCCGAGGGTGCACCGTCCTCGCCCGTGATCCGCGCGCCGCGCCCGCCTCGCGCGGACGGGGAGACCGGCGCCGCCTCAACGGCCGCCGGTGAGGAAGAGCGGCGGAAGCGCCGCCGCGGCCGTCGCGGCGGACGCCGTCGCAGCGGCGGCGGTGCTGGTGGCGGCGA
>JAUXUW010000186.1 GCA_030684635.1 Dehalococcoidia bacterium | reverse complement strand
GGCCGGCGCGGCCGCAGCCGCGAACTGGTGGAGGCGGAGGCGGGGACGGCCTCAGGCGCCCCCGCAGGGTTCCGAGAGCTGCTGCGCGACCTCTTCCCCGGTCGCCGCGCCTCCGCCGGGGCGGACTGGGTGCAGGCGCAGCCGATCTACCAGTTGTTCGCCCGCACGGTGCGGGACGCGGACGACCGAGGCCTGCGCCGCCTGCCCGGCGAGACGCCGGCGGAGTTCGGCGAGGTCGCTGCGAGGATCCTCGAAGGGCCGGCGCTGGCGACGGTGGGGAGCGCGTTCGACCGGGCACGCTACGGGCGGCATTTCCCCGCGCGGGCGGAGGTGGCGGCGCTGGAGCAGGACGTAGCGGCGTGGGAGCAGGCGCAGCCGGCGACGGAGGCGCTGCGCGAGCGGGTCGCGGGTGCGCGTCACATCAGCCGTGATGACGCCTTCGCGCTGAAGATCCAGCTGGCGAAGCGCCAGGACCAGTCCACCACCGACCGCATGGGCCCCACGCTGGACGACTTCTAGCGGTGCTCTCAGCGCTTGCGACCCGGCGGTCGAGGAGCGTAGCCTCGCAGGAGTGATTCCCGGGCGGGGGTCGCGCGGAGGCCGCACCATGCTGGCCCGTGTTGGCATCTTCGACTCTGGGGTAGGCGGGCTCACCGTAGCGGCCGCCCTCCATCGCCATCAGCCATCCCTTGAGATCCGCTACGTCGCTGACACGGCGTTCTTCCCGTACGGCAGCCGGGAACCCGAGGAGATCGCGGAGCGCTCGATCGCCGTCGTCGCCACGCTCGTGGAGGCGGGGATGAACGCGATCGTCGTCGCCTGCAACACGGCGACCTCCGCCGCGCTCGAACGGCTGCGCGAGGTGTTCGACGTGCCGATCGTGGGGATGGAGCCGCCGTTAAAGCCGGCCGTGGAGCACAGCCGCAGCGGCACCGTGGTCGTCCTGGCCACACCGGGCACCGTCCGAGGCGATCGGCTGGCGCGGCTGCAGGAGCGCCACGCGGGCGGTGCGCGCGTCTGGAACATCCCCATGCCGGGCCTCGCCGACCTCGTCGAAGCCGGCGAGATCGAGGGGCCGCGCGTGGAGGGCATGCTGCGTGAGGCGCTGGCCGGGCCAATCGCCGAGGGTGCGGACGCGGTCGCCCTGGGCTGCACGCATTACGGGTGGCTCCGCCCGCTGTTGGAGCGGATCCTCCCCCCGGGCGTCGAACTGGTCGACGCCGCTGAAGCAGTGGCCCGCCGGACGCTGTACGTCCTCGATCAGGCCGGCCACCACATCGACATGCGCGCGCCCGCCCGCGAGGTGCTCTGTTACGCTACCGGCGACGCGGCGTCGCTCGAGCAGACAGTCGAGCGGTTGCGCGCGGCGGGCGCTGATTTGCCGCCCCTGCGCGTGGCGAAGCCGGTCGGCTGAGCCGCAGGGGGATCATGACCACCACCGCCACCACGTTCCGCGCGAAGTTCGAAGACGCCGCGCGGCGGAACAACTCGCTCCTCTGCGTGGGACTCGACCCCGACCCGACGAAGACGCCGGAGGGCGTCTCCACCCGGGACTTCCTCTTCGGCCTCGTGGACGCCACCGCGGACGTGGTCGCCTGCTACAAGCCGAACATCGCCTTCTTCGAGCCTGACCTGGGCGAGGGCATCAACCTGCTCCGCGACCTGATCGCGCATGTCCCCTCGGACGTGCCGGTGCTGCTGGACGCGAAGCGCGGCGACATTGGCCACACCGCGGAGGCCTACGCGCGGGCGGTGTACGACTCGCTGGGCGCGGACGCGGTCACCCTGAACCCGTACCTGGGGCGGGACAGCCTGGACCCGTTCCTGCGGCGCGCGGACCGGCACGCCTTCCTGCTCTGCCGGACCTCCAACGCGGGCGCCGGCGACCTCCAGGACCTTCAGGTGGAGGGCCACCCGCTGTACGAGCGTGTCGCCTACCTCGCGAACCAGTGGAACGAGCACGGGAACGTGGGGCTGGTCGTCGGCGCCACCTACCCGGCGGAGGCGGCGCGCATCCGCGAAATCTGTCCCGACCTGCTGTTCCTGATGCCGGGCGTCGGCGCGCAGGCCGGGGATGTGGAGGCGGCCGTGCAGGCTGCCTCGGACGCGAACGGCGGCGGCATCCTGGTGAACGCCTCCCGCGGGGTGATGTTCGCGCCGCGTGCCGAGGGTGAGCGCTGGGCGGATGCCTCTCGCCGCGCCGCCGAGACGCTGCGCGACGAGATCAACCGCGCCCGCGCCCGCTGAGGCGTACCCATGCCGCCCGATGATCGCTTGACGCCCCCGGCGGACCCGATGGACCTCCGGATGGGGGACGTGGTCCGGCTGCGGAAGCCGCACCCGTGCGGTGGCTTCGACTGGGAACTGGTGCGCCTCGGCGCGGAGATCGGGCTGCGCTGCGTGACGTGCGATCGGCGCGTGATCCTGGACCGGCCGACGCTGCGGAAGCGCCTCAAGGCGTTTGTCTCGCGCGGCGCACCGCTGGACCCGGCGGTGGAGCGCGCGCTCTACGGCGGCGACCCGGCGGAGCGATAGCGCGAGCGCGTTCGTTGACGCCCTTTCCGGGCGGTTCCTACACTCGAACTCCGTCCACCGGACGGGCTGCCTCGCGCGCTGCGAGGCTCGGGGGTTCCCGGTGCGAGAACTGATCATCGATTCGATCCGCGTCGGCCTGCGCCATTACCGCCGGGTGGTGGTGTTGAAGGAGAAGGAAGCGGATCGCTACCTGACGATCTGGGTAGGGGCGGACGTGGCGGACGCCATTGCCCTCCGACTCCAGGACGTGCAGGTGCCGCGCCCACAGTCCCACGACCTGATGCTCACGCTGATCCAGGACCTGGGTGGCAGTGTCACCTCGGTCGAGGTCACCGATCTGCGCGAGGACACGTTCTTCGCGACGATCCACGTGGACCAGGCCGGGCAGGACCTGACCGTGGACTCGCGCCCCTCGGACGCGATCGCGCTGGCCGTGCGCGCGGGCGTCCCCATCTACGTGGCGGACGACGTTATGGAGCGCGCCGGCGTGGTGCTGGATGAAGAGCCCGAGGCGGACGAGGAAGGCCTGCAGCCGGTCCCGCCGACCCAGGAGGAGCTTGAAAAGCTCGCCGTGTTCCGGGACT
>JAUXUW010000183.1 GCA_030684635.1 Dehalococcoidia bacterium | reverse complement strand
GAGGTGGTTGACGATCTCCTGAGGCGTGCGGAGACGGCTCTTGCCGCCCTTGGCGGACGTCTTAGCGCCGCTCCCGGCTTCCTCGTTGATGATCTCCTGGCAGAGCTCGACGCACTCGTCGCAAATGTAGACAGCACCAGGCCCGGCGATGAGCCGCTTCACCTGGTCCTGGTTCTTGCCGCAGAAGGAGCAGTTGTACTGCACCCGGCTGCCGCGCGTCGTGCTCCCGGCCATCGGCTCCTCCGCGGGCTACGCCCGCCTCGCCGCTATGCTGCTACTGGTTCACCGGCGGCTTGGACAGGATCTCGTCCACCAGGCCGTAATCCTTCGCCTGCTCCGCGGTCATGTACACGTCACGGTCGGTGTCGTGCTTGATCCGGTCGAGCGTCTGTCCGGTGCTGTCCGCCAGAATCTGGCGGATCTTCTCGTTGTTGCGCAGCAATTCGCGCGCCTGGATCTCCACGTCGCTGGCCTGGCCGGAGCCACCGCCCAGCGCCTGGTGCATGTGGATGGTCGTGTTCGGCAGCGAGAACCGCTTGCCCTTCTGACCCGCGGCCAGCAGCACGGTGCCCATGGACGCGGTCACGCCCACGGCAATGGTGCTGACGTCCGCACGCACGAGGTTCATCGTGTCGAAGATCGCCAATCCGGCGTAAATCATGCCGCCCGGGGAGTTCACGTAGATCGAAATGTCCCGCTCCGGGTCTTCCCGGTCCAGGAACAGCAACTGGGCGACGATGGAGTTCGCCACCTGGTCGTCGATCGGCGTGCCGAGGAAGATGATCCGTTCCTTCAGCAGCAGCGAGTAGATGTCGTAGGCACGCTCACCGCGCGCCGTCGTCTCTACCACCATCGGCACAATGTTCTGTGGCTTGAGGAACCCGGGGGAGAAGTCCTCCGGGCGCGGCTGGCGGTAGGTCATCCAAGAGTCCGTTCCGTCGCTTGTGACGTTCGTTAGATTAATCGTACTCCGGCTTTCGCCGGATGCGGGTTACCCCTCGGCAGCGTCCTCGGCGGTGGCCTCCGGCGCCTCGTCGGTCGCCTCGGCCGCCGGCTCGTCGCCGCCGGCG
>JAUXUW010000171.1 GCA_030684635.1 Dehalococcoidia bacterium | reverse complement strand
GGGCCGCCCCCCTTAGGCACCTCCACCGCCACTCGCGCCCGAGGCCCCGCCTCCGGCCGGCTCCCGAGCCCTCGCGTTCGACGCGCCGACGAGGGCGACCGGCGCAGCCGCGTCGCCTCCTGAAGCGGGGGCGAAGAGCGCGATGGGGGTGCAACCCCCATCGCATTTCATCCCCTCCCCGCGCCGGGGAGGGGCAGGGGAGGGGCCGCCCCGCTTACGCACCTCCATCCCCACTCGCGCCCTGCGCCCCACCGCCGAAGCCTCCGTTCCGCCGACGGTTCGCGGGCGCTTCGGGCTGTGGTCGAATGACGATGGCGGTTCGACAGGCTCACCGCGACGGCGGGGAATCCGTTCGCCGGTCTCCGGTCTCTGGCTTCCGGCCCGTCGCGGCAGCGACCGGGGCCCAGGCGTGATGGGGTGGAACCCCATCACAATCCATCCCCCTCGCCCGCGCCGGGCGCGGGGGCAGGGGGAGTGGGCCGCCCCGCTTTCGCATCTCGCCCGTACTCGCGTCATCATCGCCGCCGCCGAGGCCCCAGCTCCGCTCGCTCCGCCGCCGGTCGGACCCTCGACAGAGTCTTCGCGCTCGATCCGTGGACGAGGGCGACGGCGAACCTGCGTCGCCCCGTAGGGGGGCGAACAGCGCGATGGGGGTGCAACCCCCATCGCATCTCATCCCCTCCCCGCGAAGGGGAAGGGCAGGGGAGGGGCCGCCTCGCTCAAACACCCCGCCCCCACTCGCGCCCTCGGTCTCATCGTCGAGGCCCCACCGCCGAGGCCCGCCGGTCTCGCCCGCGCGGCGTGAGCGCAGCCTGTTACACTGGACACGCCCCAACATCACAAGGGTGCACACCAACCGGGCGCGATCCGTGCCCGGCTGCCGCGTGTGTACCAGCGGGGCGGCTGCGAAGGAGCACCCACTTGGCATTCAACGACCGTGAACTCACCTGCCGCGACTGCGGATCATCGTTCGTCTTCACGTCCGGCGAGCAGGAGTTCTACGCCACCAAGGGCCTGCAGCACGACCCCGTGCGCTGCCCCGGTTGCCGCCAGAACCGCAAACTCACCCGCCCCGAGGACCGCGACGAGACGCCGCGCTTCGGTGTCTACTCCTCCTGGGGTGGCCGCACGCCGCGCCAGTTGCACGTCGCCTCCTGCAGCCAGTGCGGGAAGATGACCGAGGTGCCGTTCGTCTCGCGCGGTGACCGGCCGGTCTACTGCTCCGACTGCTACAACGACATCCGCAAGAAGCAGGAAGCCCAGGAACTCGCGGAGGCCGAGGCCGCCAGCACCCGCATCCACGCCGCCGGCGCCAAGGCCCTGCTCGCCCTCGAGGGCGAGGCGCCTCGCCCGGTCGTCATCGACGAGGACGCCGGGCGGCTGTAGGCAGTTGCATCTTGACAGTCCCGCTCTCGTCGGAGAATGATGAGAGCAATCTTCCCCGCCCCCTGTCGCAAGACAGCCTGGCGGGGAATTTCTTTGGGCTCACGATGCTGCGCACCGCGTTCTTCCTGGATGGCCAGAATTGCTACGGTAACGCGCGCCGAGCGTTCTTTAACGACCTCGGCCCCTCTTCCTCTGGACAGTTCCATCCGCACCTGCTTGCGAATCTGATCCTCGAGCGCAAGGCCGAGCCTCACTCGCTCACGGGGATCTGGGTCTATCGCGGCCGGCCTGATCGACACTTGGATCCGCGGGGACACTCGGCGAACGTCCGGCAGTCGAACGCGTGGGCCTCACTTGGCGTCCACGTTCGGCCACGTCAACTCAACTACCCGCGAGACTGGCCGACCTCCCCAGCCGCGGAGAAGGGCGTGGATGTGTGGCTCGCCGTCGACGTCGTGTCCAAGGCGCTTCGCGGTGAGGTTGACGTGGTCGTGCTCGGAACGGGCGATTCCGATCTGCTGCCGGCGGTCGAAGAGGTGCTGACACAGACGTCCTGCCGTGTCGAGGTGATCGGTTGGCGCGGCCCGGACTACGGGCAGCGGCTTGCTGTGCCGGGGCGGAATCTCTGGTGCAACTGGATCAACGCTGCCGACTTCGACCGGATCCGTGACGACACCGACTACACGCGGCCATGATTGCCCCGGCTGTCCAACGATCCGTACACTCAGTCCTTCTGACGCAGCACACAGATGCGATGACGGAGACGAGTAGCCCCGCGGGCCGGTGAAGACCGGCACCGTGCAGCGAGCCCGGGACGGTGTAAGCCGGGCGCCTTCTCAACAGGTGAGAACGCGGGGTGAAGATCCCTCCCGAGCAGCCGCCCGAACCCCTCACACCCGAGGGCAGTAGACGCGGCCGGAGCGCCCACCGTTACCAGGGGCAGCGCGATCGGAGTCTCCGGATTCCCGCCGCGCGGTGAGTGGCGTGTGACCTCGCTCCGTTCGAGGGCGCGCGCAACGCGGGTGGTACCGCGGGCCTCTCCGGTCCGTCCCGCACCGACCAGGTGTGTGGCGGGCTGTCGTTTGCCCTCGCGACGTGCGAGGTGCAACGGCAGCACCGGACTGGAGCCTTGCGATGACGACCTTCGAGCCGGTGCCCTCCCGCGTCTCCTTCCCCGAGCAGGAAGAACGCATCCTCGACTTCTGGAAGCAGAACAACATTTTCCGGCGCTCGATCGACGAGCGGCCCGAGGATCGCGTCTTCACCTTCTACGAGGGCCCGCCCACGGCGAACGGCAACCCGGGCATCCACCACGTCCTCGCGCGCGTCTTCAAGGACCTCGTGCCGCGCTACCGGACCATGCGCGGCTACCGCGTCCCGCGAAAGGGCGGCTGGGACACGCACGGCCTCCCCGTCGAACTCGAGGTCGAGAAGGCGCTGGGACTCTCCTCCAAGCAGGAGATCGAGGCGTACGGCGTCGAGGCGTTCAACCAGCAGTGCCGGGACTCCGTCTTCCGCTACGTCCAGGCGTGGGAGCGGATGACGGACCGCATCGGCTTCTGGATCGACATGTCGGATGCGTACGTCACCTACTCGCCGGAGTTCGTGGAGTCCGGCTGGTGGATCTTCAAGCGCCTCTGGGACAACGGCCTGGTCTTTCGCGACTTCCGCGTCACCCCCCACTGCCCCAGATGCCAGACCAGCCTCTCCAGCCACGAGATCGCGCAGGGGTACAAGGACAACACCCCCGACCCGGGCGTGACGCTCCGCTTCCGCCTGCCGAAGGACGCCGACGCCCCCTCGGCGCTGCGGCTCTCCGAGGGCGTCCCGACGAGCCTGCTCGCCTGGACGACCACGCCGTGGACGCTCTCCGGCAACACCGCGCTCGCCGTCGCGCCGCACGCGACCTACGCGCTCGTCGAGCGCGAGGACGCGCAGGTCGGGCATGAGCGCGTGATCGTGGCGGAGCCGCTGGTGAAGGTGGCCGGCGAAGGCGCCGAGGTGCTCGTGACCTTCCCCGGCACCGCGCTGCTCGGCCTGGAGTACGTGCCGCTTTACGACGCCGAGACGTGGGAGGGCGTGGATGCCCTCGCCTTCGTCGGCGGACGCGCGCAGCGCGTCGCCGCGGGCGAACTGCCGAAGCGCCGCGTCATCCCCTCGGACGAGGTCACGACCGACGAGGGCACGGGCATCCTCCACTCCGCGCCCGCCTTCGGTGAGGCCGACTACGCGATGGGGCGGGAGCAGGGGCTGATGTTCCTGCAGCCGGTGCGGCTGGACGGCACGCTGATCGGCGGGCCGGGCGACGGGCTGTTCGCGAAGCAGGCGGACGCGAAGGTGCGCGCCGACCTCCGCGAGCGCGGCTTGCTCTTCAAGGACGAGACGATCCATCACACCTACCCGTTCTGCTGGCGGTGTGACGCGCCCGTCCTCTACTACGCGAAGCCGTCCTGGTACATCCGCACCACCGCCGTGCGCGACAGCCTGGTCGCGAACAACGAGCAGATTCACTGGGTGCCGGATCACATCCAGGAGGGCCGCTTCGGCGAGTGGCTCGCCGGCAACATCGACTGGGCCGTCTCGCGCGAGCGCTACTGGGGCACCCCGCTGCCGATCTGGGTCTGCGAACTCTGCGACCACATCGACGTCATCGGCTCGTACGAGGAACTCTTCGCGCGCGCGCTCCCCGGCACCGCGGACGCCGTCCGTACCGCCTCGGGCGGCGTCGACCCGCACCGGCCGTTCATCGACCGTGTCCTGCTTGGCTGCCCGCAGTGCGGCGGCTCCATGCGCCGCACGCCCGAGGTGGCCGACGCCTGGTTCGACTCCGGCGCGATGCCGTACGGCCAGTCGCACTACCCGTTCGAGGGCGCGGACTCGTTCACGGAGCGCTTCCCCGCCGACTTCATCTGCGAAGCCGTGGACCAGACGCGCGGCTGGTTCTACACGCTGCACGCCCTCGCCACGCTGCTCAACCGCACGGAGGACGTGCCGGAGGGCATCGCCTTCCGCAACGTCATCTGCCTCGGCCACATCCTCGATGGCGAGGGGCAGAAGATGTCCAAGTCGCGCGGGAACGTGGTGGACCCGTGGACGATCCTCAACAACCACGGGGCGGACGCGACGCGCTGGTACATGTACACGGCCTCGCCGCCCGGCAACGCGCGTCGCTTCTCCGCGGACCTGGTCGCGGAGACCTCGCGCAAGTTCATCTCCACGCTCTGGAACACCTACTCGTTCTTCGTGACCTACGCGAACACCGCCGGCTTCGACCCGGCCTCCGTGCCGCCGCTGGACCGCTCCGAACTCGACCGCTGGATCCGCAGCGAACTGCACCTCACCGTGCAGAAGGTCACGGCCGCCCTGGACGAATACGAGCCCGCCGAAGCGGCCCGCCCGATCGAGGCGTTCGTGGACACGCTCTCCAACTGGTACGTGCGCCGCAGCCGCCGTCGCTTCTGGCGCAGCGGCGACGACGCCGATTCGCAGGCCGCGCTGCACACGCTCTACGAGTGCCTCGTGACCGTGTCGAAGTTGCTCGCGCCGTTCACGCCGTTCCTGGCGGAGGCGTTGCACCAGAACCTGGTCGCCGGCCGCGTGCCGGGCGCGCGTGATTCCGTGCACCTCGAGGACTGGCCGGCCGCGGACGAGTCCGCGATCGACCTGGGCCTCTCCGCGGACGTGGCGCTCGTGCAGCGCATGGTCTCGCTGGGCCGTGGCGCGCGCGCGAAGGCACAGACGAAGGTCCGTCAGCCGCTCGCCCGCGCCATCCTCGTGCCCCGCAACGCCGCCGAGGTCGAACGCCTCGCGCGCTTCGCGGACCAGGTCGCGGACGAACTGAACGTGAAGGTCGTGGAGGTCATGGACGACCCCGGCGACCGGCTCAACTACTCGCTCCGCCCGAACCTCCCCGTCCTCGGGCCGAAGTTCGGGGCGGAGGTGGGCAAGGTCCGCCAGGCGCTCGCCGCGGCCGACCCGGTCGCCGTCGTCCGCGCCATGCGCGCCGGGCAGCCGGTCGACCTCGGCGGCTACACGCTCGCCGGTTCGGACATCCTCGTCGGCGTCGAGGCGACCGAGGGCTGGGCGGCGGCGGAGGAGTCCGGCTACGCCGCGCTCGTCGACACCACCGTGACGGCGGAACTGCACGCGGAGGGCATCGCGCGCGAACTCGTGCGCCGCATCCAGGACCTGCGCCGCGACGCCGGGCTGGAGGTCTCCGACCGCATCCGCGTCGCCTACCAGAGCGACGACCTGGTGCGGCGCGTGATGGCGGAGCACCACGACTACATTGCCGGCGAGACGCTGGCGCTCGCGATCGAAGACGTGACGCCGCCCTCGGACGCGACGCGGTTCGAGGGCGAGGTGGAGGGGTCGCCGCTGGTGGTCGCGGTGCTGAAGGCCTAGCCCCCGAGGCCTGGCCCCCGAGGCCCAGTCCCGAGGCCTAGCCGCGGTGGCCGTTCCCGTTGCCGTTCCGGCCGTTCCGGGCGCGCGAGTTGCGTCCTCGGGGCCCGGTGGTGCCGGGGGCGTCCCGCGGAGGGGCTGCCTCCGGGTCGTCGCCGGCCATCACCAGCCCTCGGAGGAACGAGAGGACGGCGGCCTTCAGGTCTGAGTCGCTGGCGTCCGGGTCACCGTGCCGCGGCTCATCGTGGATGACGTGCGGCACCTCGGCGGCGATCTCCGCGCCGAAGATCAGGATGTTCGCGCTCACGAAGATCCAGAAGAGCAGGATGATCACCGACCCGATCGAGCCGTAGATCACGTCGTACGTCCCGAAGTTCGTCAGGTAGAACGTGAAGCCGCCCTTCAGCGCCTCGAACGCGAGGGCGGCGAACAGCGCGCCCGGCCACAGGTAGCGCACGCGCAGCGCCCGGTTCGGCACCAGCCAGTAGGCGATGAGGAACGAGACGAACGTCAGCGACAGCGGGATCGCGAGCGCGCCCACCTCCCACGTCCACGCGAAGCGGCCGTCCAGGAAGTTCCAGCGTTCGTCCAGTTCGCGCTGCGCGAACCGCCAGACCGCAGTGAGCACGATGCCGCCGATCAGCGGCAGGCCCAGCACCGGGATCATCAGGTAATCGATCAACTTCGCCCGCAGCAGCGGACGGCCGCGTTCCACCTCGAACGCCACGTTCAGCGCCGCGCGCACCGAGGCGGACAGCGCGCCCGCCGACCAGAGCGAGACGACCGCCGACACAGCCGTGAGCGTGGGGCCGAGGTTGGCGACGCTCCGCAGAGACTCCTCCACGCTGGAGCCCTCGATCGGCAGGAAGTCGATGATCGAGTTCAGCACCCGCGCCTGTACGTCGTCGTCGCGCAGCACGATGCCGAAGACGGCGACGACCAGCAGGGTGAGCGGGAACAGCGAGAACAGCGTGTAGTAGGAGATCGCCGCGGACATATAGGTCCCGCGGTCCTCGCGGAAGTTCGCCGCGGCGCGACCCAGCACCCGGAGCGGGAGTCTCCAGTCGGTCAGACGGCGGTGGGGCGGTGGGGCGGGCTGAGTCAGCGGGTCGCTCCGTCCTTCTTCGCCGGCAGTCTCGACGGCACGCCGCTTCTGTCCCATCCTAAGCCGAGCGGAGCGTGTGATGACCGGCGACCGAGTCCTCCCCCAGCACATCGAGTACCGGCGCGTCGTCGTGAAGGTCGGCTCCAACGTGCTCACCGGCGGCACGGACGCGCTGGACGCGGCGACCATGGCCAGCATCACCCAGCAAATCGCTACGCTCATGCGCCGCGGCTGCCAGGTGCTGGTGGTCACCTCCGGCGCGATCGCCGCCGGGCGCCACCGCCTGAAGGCGCACCACGCCAGCCTCGCCCCTGAGCAGTTACCGGCGCGTGACGTGCAGTCGCGCCAGGCGCTCGCGGCGATCGGCCAGTCACGGCTGATGGCGCTCTGGGACGAGCTGTTCGAGCAGGAGGGCGTCACCATCGCGCAGGCCTTGCTGACGCGCCGCGACCTCGCGGACCGTCCGGCCTACCTCAACGCGCGCAACACGCTCCTCAACCTCATCGACCTGCGCGTCGTCCCGATCGCGAACGAAAACGACGTCGTGTCGATCGAGGAAATCCGCGACTCGAAGATCGGCGACAACGACAACCTCTCCGCGCAGGTCGCGAACCTGGTGGACGCCGATCTGCTCCTGATCCTCACCGACCTCCCCGGCCTCTACACCGCCGATCCGCGGCGCGACCCGAACGCGCGGCTCATCGAGCGCGTCGAGCGCATCGACGACGACATCGTGCGCGCCGCCTCGGGCGTGGCGGGGGCACGAGGCACGGGCGGGATGGCGACGAAGGTGCAGGCGGCGCGGATCGCGATCGGCTCGGGGACGCACGTGGTGCTGGCGGACGGCCGCGCGCGCGACATCGTGCTGCGCGCCGTCGCCGGGGAGCCCGTCGGGACGCACTTCCTCCCCACCGGTGATCGTATCGAGAGCCGCCGTCGCTACCTGATGTCCGGCCTCCAGTCCCGCGGGCGGATCGAGGTGGACGCGGGCGCGGCCACGGCGCTGCTGGCGGGTGGAAAGTCGCTCCTCCCGGCGGGCGTGACCGCGTGTGAAGGCGAGTTCCAGCGCGGCGACGTGGTGCAGGTGTTCACGTCGGACGGCCGCCAGGTCGCCTCCGGTGTCACGAACTACGCCGCGGACGAGGTGCGCCGCATCCAGGGCAAGCGTTCCGACCAGATCGCGGAGGCGCTCGGCTACGAGTACGGCGAGGAAGTCATCCACCGCAATAACCTCGTGCTGGTCTAGGCGCCTGAGGGCCGCCCGATTGGCCGGCTCCACCTCCGCGCCGCGACGGGCTAAACTGACCGTCTGATGACGACCACCACCCGCTCTGAGGCCACCGAGAAAGCCGCCCGCGCCCGCGCCGCGAGCCGGCG
>JAUXUW010000127.1 GCA_030684635.1 Dehalococcoidia bacterium | reverse complement strand
GGGCGCGGCGTTCGAGGCCGCCGAGGCGGACGTCCAGCAGTCGCAGCAGCAGCAGGAACTCCAGCGTCGCGGAGAGCGAGGCGGCGCCCGCGAGACCTCGGACGCCGAAGGGGGAGAGGAGCAGCGCGGCGAAGGCGACGTTCATGGCCATCGCGACGACGGCGACGGCGACCGGGGTGCGCGTGTCGGAGAGCGCGTAGAAGCCGCGGCTCAGGATCTCCACGCCGCTGTGGGCAAAGATGCCGAGGCCGTAGACGACCAGCGCGCCGACGACGAGGGCGGTGGAGTCTGCATCGAACGCCCCGCGCTCGAGCAGCACGCGCACGGCCGGCGCCGCCAGCACGATCAGTCCGGCGGAGGCGGGGACGGAGAGGAAGAGGATGATCCGCAGCGCGCGGGAGAGCGAGGCGCGGAGCAGCACCAGTTCGGAGGCGGCGGCCTGCTGCGCCATGGTCGGGAAGACGGCCGTGGAGATCGCCATGCCGATCACGCCGACGGGCAGCATCATCATCAGGAACGCGTAATTCATCGCGCTGATCGCCTGATCCGAGACGAACGAGGCGAAGAAGACGATGACCAGGAAGTTCACCTGTGACGCGGCCAGGCCCAGCACGCGCGGGCCCATCAGGCGGAGCACGTCCATCACCGCCTTCGAGCCGAATCCGAGCGAGGGCGACCAGCGCATGCCCGCGCCTCGGAGGGCCGGGGCCTGCACGAGCAGGTGGCCGGCGGCACCGATCACCACGCCCCAGGCGAGGCCGTCCACGCCCAGCGGCTCGGCGAGCACGAGCGCGCCGAAGATGATGCCGAGGTTGTAGATCACCGGCGCGAGCGCAGGCGCGATGAAGTGCTGGCGCGCGTTGAGGATGCCGGTGAGCATGCCGGAGATGCCGAAGAACAGCGGCGAGATCAGCATCAGCCGCGTCAGCGACACGGCGAGCGCCTTGAGTTCTTCCTGCCGGCCAGTCGCCTCCCCCAGGCCGGGCGCGAGCCACGGCACGATCACCGGCGCCAGCAGCCAGGCGAACCCGGCGAGCACGAACGTGGCGACGGCGACCAGGTTCAGGACGCTGGAGGCGAGACGCCACGCCTCCGCTTCGCCCTGCCGGAGCAGGACCCGGCTGAAGGTGGGGATGAAGGCGGCGGAGAGGGTGGCCCCGGCCAGCAGCTGGAAGACCAGGTCGGGGAGGCGGAAGGCGACCCAGTAGGCGGAGAGTTCCGGGTCCGTGCCGAAGGCGTGCGCGATGACCACGGAGCGCAGCAGGCCGAGCACCCTCGAGAGGATGAACCCGGCGGCAACGATGCCGGCGGCCCCCAGGACAGTGGTTGCACGGCTAGCCCCGCCCGGGCCTCGGCCGCCACGCTGCAGGAAGCGGGCGCGCCCGCTCCGGGGCTCGCCATCGGCAGGAAGACGGCCCGGGTCCGGCTGCGGCATGCGCCCATGATCGGCCCGCCGCGCCCGCCCGGCAAACCGGGCGGCTCACCGCCTCCCGCAGGGGCGCCGGCGACGGCGGCGAACCGGTGCGCTGCGCCCCTTATTACAATCGCGGCGGCACGACGGCCCACGTCCGGGCGGGCCGGCATCCGAAGGAGCGACCCATGACGACCCCACCTCGCAGGACCTTCGCCGAGAGCAAGGCGAAGGCGGACGAGTTCCTGAAGGCGCACTCGCTCGGCGTGTTCGCGACCGGCAAGCGGGACGGCTCGCCTCAGCAGTCGATCCTCCGGTACCGCTTCGACGGGGCCGAGGTGGTGATCAACACCGGGGACGCCGCCGCGAAGGTGAAGAACGTCCGCAAGAACCCTCGTGTCTCCCTGGCCGTGACGGACGGGCCGACCTGCGTGGTCCTGTACGGGGAGGCGCGGCTGCTCCAGGGGGCGGAGGCGGAGGCCCACGAGGGCGGGCCGGTGGAGAGCGGCCGGCAGGCTGGCACGCCGACGCTGATCGTCTTCACTCCGGACACCTACCGATGGGCACGCCTCGACGGGTAGCTCGCTCGGCTCGCTCGCTCGGCGCGAGGGCCAGGGGCTGCCGCCGTCGCGAGCGGCGGGCGTGGCAGACGTGCGGGGCAGGAATAGACGCTCCGGCGGGTGCGACCTACGATGTTCGTCTGCGTTTCAGGAGGATTCGATGGCCAACTCCGCACAGGCGCGCAAGCGCGTGCGTCAAGCGATTAAGCGCACCGAGGCGAACAAGCCGTTCCGCACTCGTGCTGCCCGCGCCCTGCGTGACGCCCGTACGGCGATCCGCACCGGCAGCGAGGACGCCGGTGAACTGGTGCGACAGGCCGCGTCCGCGCTGGACCGCGCCGCCCGCCGCAACATCATTCACCCGAACGCGGCCTCCCGCCGCAAGTCGCGCCTGGCGCACGCCCTCAAGGCTGCCTCGCTCCCGAAGTAGGGCCAGTCGGCCCGTCACCGGCCTCCGGGCCGGTCACGACACCCCCGCGCGACCCGCGGGGGTTCTTCGTATCTGTGTGAGCACCCCGGAGGGTGACTTCGCCACCAGCGCATGCAGGCTGCGATACTGGCCGGGGCCTCGCGATGGGGCTGCTGAACACCGTCCGAGGTCTGCCATGCGCGCCACGATCTTCCATGCTCCGGGCCGGGTCACCGTGGAGGACCGCCCCACCCCGGTCGCGGGGCCGGGCGAGGTACGCCTCCGCGTCGCCGCCACCTCCCTCTGCGCCTCCGACGTGCGGGTCTACCGCGGCGAGAAGTACGCGCTGCCCGGTGTGATCCCGGGGCACGAGGTCGCAGGCGTCGTGGACCAGCTGGGTGAGGGCGTCAGCGGCATCGCCGAGGGCGACCGCGTGATCCTCTGCCCGATCGTGGCGTGCAACCGCTGCCGCTACTGCCTGCTGGGCCGGCGGAATCGCTGCGTCGAACGGAAGACGCTGGGGTACGACCTGGACGGCGGCTTCGCGGAGCACCTCGTCGTCCCGGCCAGCCTCGTCTCCTCCGGGCATGTGATCGGCATCCCGGACGCGCTGCCGCTGGACCTGGCCGCGATCACGGAGCCGGCCGCCTGCACGCTCGCCTCCCTCGAACTGTGCGAGGTGGGCGCGGGGGCCTCGATGCTGATCATGGGCGCGGGCCCGATGGGCATGCTGCACCTGCTGCTCGGCCGCGCGCTGGGCGCGGGCCCGATCATCGTGACGGAGCCGATGGCGGAGCGCCGCGCGATCGCGTCCCGGTGGGGCGCGGACATCGTGCTCGACCCCGCGGTCGACGACGTCGCGGGCGCGGTGAAGGCCGCCACGGGCGACGGCGCGGACGCCGTGATCGTCTCGGTCGGCCTCGGCGAGATGGTGGCGCCGGCGCTCTCCTACGTCCGGCCGCAGGGCGTCGTGAACCTGTTCGCGGGCTTCGCGAAGGGGGCGCCCGCCGTGCCGTTCGACCCGAACCTGGTGCACTACGGCGAGGTGATCCTGACGGGCAGCCAGAACGCGACGACCGACCAGTACCGCCGCACCACCCACCTGCTGGGCCAGACGCCGCACATCGACGAGGTGGTGACGAACCGCTACGGCATTGAACACGCGCCGGAGGCGTACTCCGCGCGGCTGGCGCTGGACGGGCTGAAGTCGCTGGTGCAGTTCCCCGGCGTGGACCGGGCGTAGGCGCCGGCCGGGGTATGAAGTGGACCGAGCGCTTTCAGCGCGATCACGGTGACGAGGGAGCGGTCGAGGAGGCCGCAGCGGTCATCGACCGTGCGCGTGAGATGGGCCGCCTGCTGCGCGATGCGCGGCTTGCGCGCGGACTGTCGTTCGGCGACATCGAGCAGGCCACGCGCATCAACCGCCTCTACCTTGAAGCCCTCGAAGGCGCGCGGTTCGAGGTGATCCCGGCCCCGGTCTACGCGCGCGGGTTCATGCGCTCGTACGCGCGCTACCTGGGCATGGACCCGGAGGCGGCGGTCGACACGATCCCGAAGGACCTCCCACGCCCGGCCGGCCTGGAGCCGATGCCCGGCATGCGGCGGACCGCGCCGCCCGCCCTCCCTGCACTCCCCGCGATGAACGCGCCGCTGCTTGCCGGCCTCGTCGCGGTCGCGGTACTGGTGGTGGTGGCGCTGTTCATGTTCTCGCCGTTCGGCGGGGACGACGGCGGGGAGTCGCCGATCATCCAGA
>JAUXUW010000122.1 GCA_030684635.1 Dehalococcoidia bacterium | reverse complement strand
GCCTCGGCGCCGACGCGATGACCGAGGCGAACCCGCGGCTCGTCTACTGCTCGCTGCCCGGATTCGCTGACGACGACCCGCGTGCCGGCACGCGCGCGTGGGAGGGCGTGGTGAGCGCCGCCGGCGGCTTCTACCGCCGCGGGCGCACCTCCAACGTCCCGGGTGCGCCCGTCTACAGCGCCGTGCCGCTGGCCTCCTCCTACGCCGCGATCCAGGCGGCGGTCGCCGTGACGATGGCGCTGGCGGTGCGCGAGCGCGACGGCGTGGGGCAGGTGATCCAGGTGCCGCTGTTCGACGCGATGTTCGGCGCTGTTGGCTACAACGGCCTGCGCCTGCACTCGGTCGACCTGCCGACGCTGGACGGTGGAGGACTGACGACGCAGTTCGAGTGTGCGGACGGTCGCTGGGTGATGTTCCACACCGGTAACACGCGCACGGAGCAGGTGCTGCAGGCGGCGGGCGTGGGCGAGTGGATCACGATGGGCCTGACGGACCGTGCACGCCTCTCGAAGGAGCCCGGCCTCGCGCAGGACCTCGCCGCGCGCGCGAAGGCGCTGTTCAAGACGCGCCCGGCCGCCGAGTGGGAGTCGCTGGTCTCCGAAGCCGGCGGCGAGTGCGCCGTCTGCCGCCCCTCCGTCGAGTGGCTGACGCACGAGCACGCGGTCGGCTCCGGCACCGTGATCGAGGTGGACGACCCCGCCCTCGGCAAGACGAAGCAGCCGGGCATCCCCGTGCGTATGTCGCTCACGCCGCCGGCCGTGCAGGGCCCGCGCCGCGCGCCCGACGCCGACCGTGCTGCGATCCTCGCGGGCCTCGCCGCGCGTCCGATGCCGGCCGCTGCGCCGAGCGCGCCCGGGACACTGCGCGCCGCGCTGGACGGCGTGCGCGTCCTCGACCTGTGCATCGTCCTCGCCGGCCCCACCTGCGGGCGCACGCTCGCGGAGTACGGCGCCGACGTTGTGAAGATCGAGGCGCCCGACCGGCCGCCGACCCCCTCGTTCCACGGTGACGTGAACCGTGCGAAGCGGAGCATCGTCCTGGACCTCAAGTCGCCGGAGGGGCTGGAGGCGTTCTGGGCCCTGGTGGACACCGCGGACGTGGTGGTGCAGAACTTCCGCAAGGGCACGGCGGAGCGCATGGGGATCGGCTACGAGCAGGTGCGCGCGCGCCGTCCGGACATCGTCTATGCCTCCCTCAACACCTACGGCCATGTCGGCCCGTTTGCGGGGCGTCCGGGCCACGAGCAGATCGCACAGGCCGCCACAGGCATGCAGGCGCGCTTCGGCGGCGACGCGCAGCCACAACTCCAGCGCTATGCGGTGAATGACTACGGCACCGGCTACCTCGGCGCGCTCGGCGTCTCGCTGGCGTTGCTCCACCGGCAGAAGACGGGCCAGGGCCAGCATGTGGATGCGGCGCTGGCGTACACCGCCACGCTGCTGCAGACGCCGTTCATGGTGAGCGCGCCCGGCGTGCAGCACGACGAGCCGCGCGGCCAGGACGCCATTGGCTCCGGACCGCGCCACCGCGGCTACGAGGCGAGTGACGGCTGGCTCTTCCTCGGCGCGCGCGAGTCAGACCTCGGTGCCCTCGCGGGCGTCGAGGGCCTGCGCGGCGTGGAGGCGCTGCGCGGCGACACGCTGGCGGCGGCGCTGACGGAGCGGATCGGCGCTGGTGGGACGGTGGCGGAGTGGGTCGGGCGGCTGGTCGCCGCCGGCATCGGCGCGCACGCGGTGGTGAACGATACGCGCGTGCTGATGGACGACCCGTGGGTGCAGGCGCACGGCCTGAGCCTGACGCGCGAGCACCCCGGCCTGGGCATGGTCACGACCACCGGCCCCGCGCCGAGGCTGTCACGGACGCCCGTGCGTGCCGGTAACCCCGCGCGCGCCCTCGGTCAGGACACGCGCGCGATCCTCGCCGATGCCGGCCTCGCGCCACGCGCCGATGCACTCATCGGCGCGGGCGGCGTCCGCGAGGCAATGGCACTCAGGTAGGGGGCGAGCCCGTCGCCTACCTCGGGCCGATCGCCTTCGCGATGAAGATCACGAGGATGGCGCCAGCGGTGGCGATCAGCACGCTGCGCAGGTCGAAGCCGGCGACGTCGCCGTAGCCGAGGCGCGTGCTGATGAAGCCGCCGATGAGCGCGCCGACCACACCGAGGACGATCGTCCAGATCAGCCCAATCGGGCCGATGCCGCCGGGGCCGCCGCGGACGACCAGTTTGGCGAGGAAGCCAGCCACGAGGCCGACGGCGATCCAGGTAAGAATTCCCATGTGAGCGTCCTTCGTGCTGCGCCGGGACGTGAACCGCCCTCCAGCGCGGAGGTCAGCCGTCCCATGACAGTGCAACGGTACTCCGGGTGCCGTTGTTCGGCCGTCACAGGGTGTGGGTGCCCGAGAACGGGAGACGCCGCCCTCGGCAGTGGGGGCGGCGTCTCGGCCCTGGGCGGGCCCGGCAGCGTTGCGGAACACCTCGCGGCGGCGGCGCGAGGCGCGGCTTACCTCACTTCGAGGAAGTTGAGGACGGCGCTGGCCCCGCGGGTGCGGCGGGCGGCGTCCTCGGCGGCCTTCGCGATCTCCTTCGAGGCGACCGAACCGCGCAGCGCGACGCTGCCGTTCAGGCCGTCCGCGTGGATGCCGGCAGCATCCGCGCCCAGGGACTGCCGCAGGCGACGGTTGGCACGGGCAGTCAGCCCGATGTCGCCACCACGGAAGCCCATCACCATCGACCAGAGGTTGGAGAGCGGGTTGCCCCCGCTGCTGGCCTTCCCCGCCGAGCCCATCGTCTGCTGTGTCATCGTGGCCCCCTCTCACACAGCGAGTCTGCTGATGGCTTCAGTGTCGGTGTGCCCATCTGAGGGGTTCCTGAGCGCACCATTCGAGTTTCCTGAGAGCCCCCTCCGGGCGGCGTCAGCGGAGATACGCTAGGTACCTCATGGGAATGCGCGTCCTGCTCGTCGACGATGACCAGAGCCTTGTGCGCGTGCTCCGACAGGGGCTCGTCTCGGAGGGCTGCGTGGTCTCGGCTGCGCATGACGGTGCGGAGGGTGTCCGCCTGGCCATGTCCACAGATGTGGACGTGATCGTGCTGGACGTAATGCTCCCGGAGATGGACGGACACGAGGTCCTGAAGTCGCTCCGCGACGCCGGCGTGGCGACACCGGTGCTCTTGCTGACCGCGCGAGATGCGGTCTCAGATCGCGTCTCCGGCCTGGAGGCAGGCGCCGACGACTACCTCACCAAGCCATTCGCGTTCGACGAGTTGCTCGCGCGTATCCGTGCCCTGCATCGGCGCGCGCGTCGAGGCGAACCGGAACTGTTGATCGCCGGCGCCGTGACCATGGACCGGACCAGCCATGAGGTCCGCATCGACGGGACGAGTGTCGACCTGACGCCAACGGAGTACCGGCTGCTGGAACTCCTGCTGCAGAACCCCGGGCGGCTCCTCACCCGCCAGGCGATCCTGTCGCGCGTGTGGGGCTACGACATTGACGTTGCGCCGAACGCGGTAGAGCAATACATCCACTACCTCCGCACGAAGCTGGGGCAGACGCTGACGATCGCCACGGTCCGCGGGTCAGGCTATCGCCTCGACGTCCCCGTCGCGTAGATGTTCAGTCGCGCGCGCCGCCAGCTCACCGTGATCTCCGCTGCCTCCGGGGCGGCGCTGTTCGTGTTGATGGCGATTTTCATCTTCTTCACCGTCGTGGCGGTGATGGACCGAGAGATCGATGCGGACATCCAGGAGGTGATCGCCGAGTCGATCCCGATGCTCGGGCTTGGTGTGGAGCAACGGGAACTTGCGGCCCCGGTCGCATTCGGGCCGGTGTTCGTGTTCGCGTTCTCTGCGGACGGGGTGCTGATCGGCAACCCTCGCGACCTACCGGCCGGTGACATGGTCCCGCCGGGACTGGTGCGCTCTGCCGCCCGAGGCGATGAGATCCGCACGACCCGCACCGTGGATGACGGGCGCTTCCGCCTGCACTTTCGTCCGGTCGCCAGCGGGGACGGAGAAGTCGGTGGCGTGATCGTCGCGGGGCGCAGCCTCGCGCGGCGCGATCAGGAGGTACGGGTCGTCGGTGCGACGCTGGCGGGCGGTGCGATCGTGTGGTCGGTGCTCGTGTCCGCGCTGGCGTACGTCGTCGCGGGACGCGCACTCGCCCCGGTGCGGGAGGCGTACATCCGCCAGGAGGCGTTTGTCGCGGGCGCCGCGCACGAACTGCGGTCGCCGATCGCCGTCATCCGCGCAGCCTCGGAGGTAGGCCTGCGCGGCTCGCCCCCACCCGCCACGCGCGACCTGCTGCTGGAGATTGAGACCGTCGCCACTGAGGCGTCCACGCTGGTGGACACGCTGCTCGACCTCGCACGCCTGGCGCCGGCGGATGGGCAGGAGGCGGTCACCACCGACCTGGCCGTGGTCGTGGGGCGCGAACTGGCGCGGATGCGGCCGCTGCTGGAGGACCACCAGGTCCGGGTGGTGGACGACCTGGAGCAGGCGCCCGTGCTCGCCTCCGCGACCGCGATCGGACGGGTGACGCGCGCGATCCTGGAGAACGTGATCGCGCACACGCCGCCCGGGACATCGGTCGTGGTTCGCACGCGCGACGCCGGGGTCTACGGCGAACTGTCGGTGGAGGACAACGGGCCGGGGTTGCCCCCGGAGCGGCTGGAGGCGGTCTTCGAGCCGTTCTCGCGCGGCGAC
>JAUXUW010000117.1 GCA_030684635.1 Dehalococcoidia bacterium | reverse complement strand
TCGAAGGCGGCCTCCCGGGCGGCTTCGGTGTCACCGCTCGCCGCTTCCCCGCGCCGTCCGAGGCCGGACAGCAGCGCACGGCGGAGACCGTCATTGTGCAGGAGGCCGTGGAGGTAGGTGCCGGCGACCCGGCCATCCACTGACACAGCCCCATCCGTGCGCCCCTCGATGTCGATGAGCGGGGCCGCGGTCGTCGTCGTACGCCCCATGTGGATCTCGTATCCCCGTACTGCTTCGCCCTCGGTGCCGGCCCACGCGCCCGGGACGGCGCGCATGACGCCTGACGTCCGGTGTGTCTCCTTCGCGGTGGCGAACTCGGTCGTGCCCGGGAGCAACGCGAGGCCGGAGACCACCGTGCCCGGACTGGCCTCTACGCCTTCGGGGTCGAGCAGACGCTCGCCCAGCATCTGGTAGCCGCCACAGATACCCAGGAGATGCGCGCCCGCCTCCACCCGTGCAGCGATCGCGCGGTCCAGGCCGCGCTCGCGCAGCCATGCGAGGTCGGCGACGGTGGCCTTCGTGCCCGGGATCACGATGAGGTCGGGCGTGCCGATGGCGCCCGCGGACTCTACCCAGCGCACCCGCACCCCCGGCTCGGAGAGGAGCGGATCGATGTCATCGAAGTTGGCGATGCGCGGGAGCCGCATGACCGCCACGTCCACGTTGGATGCGCCGGGCGCCGCTGCCGCCGATGCGCGCTCCAGCGACTGTGCGTCTTCGTCCGCGACGCCCAGGTGGTCGATCCACGGCACGGTGCCCAGCACCGGCACGCCGCCGCGCGCCTCGATCACGTCGATCGCCGGTTGGAGGAGCGACGGGTCGCCGCGGAAGCGGTTGATGATCAGCCCGCGGATCAGCCCCCGATCCTCCGGGGTCATCAAGTCGAGCGTGCCGAGGAAGTGCGCGAACACCCCGCCTCGGTCGATGTCGCCGGCGAGGAGCGTGACCGCGCGTGTGTGGCGTGCGACGCGCATGTTCACGATGTCGCCGGCCTGCAGGTTCGGCTCTGCCGGGCTGCCCGCGCCCTCCACGATCACGAGGTCGTACTGCTCGCGCAGCGTCGCGAGCGCCCGCTCCACGTGCGGCCAGAGGTCGCGCTTCCGCTCGATGAAGTCGATCGCGCGGAGGAGGCCGGCGGGCCGCCCGTCCACGATGAGTTGCGAGGTGCGGTCGCCCTGCGGCTTCAGCAGCACCGGGTTCATCTCGACGATTGGTTCCACGCGTGCGGCGGCGGCCTGTTCCGCCTGCGCGCGGCCGATCTCCAGTCCGTCCGCCGTCACGGCGGCGTTGTTGGACATGTTTTGCGCCTTGAACGGCGCCACCCGCACGCCGAGGTCGGAAAAGATGCGGCAGAGCGCCGTCACGAGCACGGACTTGCCGACCGATGACGCCGTGCCGACCACCATCAGCACCCGCGCGGTCACGCGCATCCCCCGATACTTCGCGCGATCATGCGCGCACCTCCGCCACCCGCGTGATCGCGGCGATCAGGGCGTCCGCGTGTGCCCCCGCAGGGACTGCGATGCGCACCCACTCCGGCAGGCCGAACGAGGCGCAGTCGCGCACGGCGAAACCCGCTTGCAGTAGCGCGAGCCGAGTTGCCGCGCCATCACCGCTGTGCACGAGGAGGAAGTTGGCCTGCCCCGGCACCACGCCCCACCCTGCCTCTTCGCATGCGGCGCGGATCCGGTCGCGCGTCCGCGGCAGCGCGGCGAGGGCGGCCTGCCGCGTCTCGCGCTGGTCGACCGCGACGAGACCGGCTGCGTGCGATGCGGCATCGATCGACCATGACGGCTGAAGCGGCGCGACGCGCGCGATGATCTCCGGCGCCGCCACGATGTAGCCGAGGCGCAGGCCGGGGATCGCGTGCAGTTTCGTCATGGAATGGACGACCGCCACGGGATACTCCGGCACCAGCGCGTCCGCGTCCCAGGCGTCACTGACGAAGTCCGCGTAGGCGACATCCAGCAGCAGTAGTCGCGAACGTGCCGCGAGCCGCCCCACCTCGGTACGTCCGAGGTAGCGCCCGGTGGGGTTGTTCGGGTTGCAGAGCACGGTCAGCGCCGCGCTTTCGATGCGCTCGTCCTCGATCGGGGGATTGAAGGCGGGCGGCATCGCGCGCACCTCGATCGGGCTCGCGCCGGCGGCGCGTGCGGCCGCAGCGTACTCACCGAAGGTGGGGCCCAGGATGGCGCAGTGGTCGCCCTCACGCAGGCACGCGCGGGCGATCAGATGGATCGCGGCCGTCGCGCCCGGCGTGACGAGGACGCACGCGGGGTCGAGTCCGGACGACCGCGCGATCGCCTCTCGCAACGGGCCGGCATCGGCGGGAGGGTAGCGATCGAGCGCCGCCGTGCGGGCGGCGGCCAGCACGCGCGCGTCCGGGCCGGCCGGGTGCAGGTTCGCGGAGAGGTCGACCACGCTCGACGGGTCGAGGCCGAGCGCGCGGAGTTCCTCCGGCTGTACGCCCCCGTGGAACACGGCGTTCATCGGCCACCCCGGATGAGCGCGGTCGTGACCGCAGCGGCGGTCAGGAGCGCAGCGGTATCGGCGAGGCGGCAGGCGGCGCGGATGTCGGCGGCGCCGGGGTCGCGCCCACCCTCGCCCAGACGGTACACGTCGCGCTTGGTCAGGGTGACACCGAGCGCGCCAGCCATCGCGGCCATCGGCGCCCCGGCGTTCGGGCTGGGCGTGTGGCGGGCGTCGCGTCGCCACACGGTCCAGGCGCTCACCGCGTCCTCGCCGCGCGCGACGGCGGCCATGCAGATCGCGGCGGCGCTGACGCGCGCGGGGACGAAGTTCACGAGGTCATCGAGGCGGGCGGTGCCCATCCCCAGTTCCTCCAGGAACGGCTGGTGGTAACCCCAGAGCGCGTCCAGCGTGTTCGTCGCGCGGTAGCCCCACGCGCCGGCGCTCCCGGCGAGCGCGAACGTCAGCCAGGGTGCGATCACCCCGTCATGCAGGTTCTCGGCGACCGACTCGATCGTCGCGCCGGCGACCTCGGACGCGTCCAGGTCTGAGGTGTCGCGGCTGACGAGGTGGTAGGCGAGCAGTCGGCGGGCCTCGGGCAGGTCGCCCGCGTCGATCGCGTCGGCGACCTCGACCGCGCGGGCGATGAGGGTGCGGCGGGAGGCGGCGAGCGCGAGCAGCATTGCGCCGGCGACCGGGCGACCGCCGAGCCAGCGCGGCCAACGGCGCTCCGCCTGACGGGCGAGGAGCGCCGCGCTCGCGGGGATCGCGAGCGCCATCGTGACGCCGTACCGGCGACGGGTGGACGGGTCGCCAGGCGCGGACCGTCGGGCGAGGGCGGCGACGCGGCCGATGAGTACGACCGGGTGCAGTGCGTTGGGCGGGTCACCCAGCGCCGCGTCCGCCAGGACGCCGCCGATGAAGGCTGCTGATCGCGAGCGCATGGGACGCCTCGGTCGGCTCTGCGGGGGGCGGGCCGCGGTCCCGCCCTCCGCGATACGGGTCGTTACTCGAAGCGGTCCGGGTAGAGCGCCTTCGCGAACAGTTCGAGCGCATCGACGATGCGCGGCCCTGGCCGGCTGGAGATGTCCGGGTCCACGCCCACCACCCGCCCGCTTTCCACGGCGGCGATCTTCGCCCAGCCGGGACGCTCCTTGAGCGTCTCGATGCTGACCCCGAAGTCTCCATCGGCGAGCAGGATCACCTCGGGGTTCCGCTCGACGACGACCTCGGCGGTGAGTTGCGGGTACGCCGTCTCGGCGCCCGCGGCGATGTTGCGCGCCTTGAGCAGGGTGAGCATCCCGCCGATGAACGACTCCGGTGCGACCGTGTACAGGCCGTCCGTGAGTTCGTAGAAGACGGTCGGCCCCTCGGTCACGTCCGCGACCTTGGTCGCGATGGCGTTGATGCGACCGCGCATCTCCGCGACCAGCACCTCCGCCTCTGCGGCGTGTCCCGAGATGCGACCGATGAGCATGATGTCGTCCAGCACCGACTCGATGGTTGCCGCCTCCGCTGTGAGGAAGACGGGCAGGCCCAGGGCGCGGAACGCCTCCACGCTGCCCTGCTGACGGCTGCCGAAGATGATCAGGTCGGGCTCCAGCGCCACGCCCTGCTCCGGGTCCGGGTCGGAATACCGCACCTGCTGGAGGGCGACTGCCTCCTGCGGGTAGTTCGAGAACTCGTCCACGGCAGCCACCTGCGCACCAGCGCCGACCGCGAACAGGATCTCGGTGACGGCCGGGGAGTGGGACACGATCCGCTCCGGCCGTGCCTCGATCACGATCGAGGCGCCGCTGGAGTCGCGCACGGTCAGCGGGAATGCGGGCAACGTCGCCGCGACCGAGGCGGTGGCGGCCGCCTCGGTGGGCGTCGCGGTCGGATCGGCCGCGGCGCCACCGCATGCGGTGATGACAAGCGTGAGTGCCACCACGCCGGCCGCAAGGGCGGCGCGTTTCATTCGCGGGAACTGGAATCGAAACACGGTGAAAACCTCCTGCACATGGTGGCGGCTCGACGGCCACCACCTGGTGCGAGGGGGCAGGGATGAGGGCGAGCGGGACGGGAACGCACGAGGCGTTTCCGCACAGCCTGCCGTCGCCTGTCCTCGCAGGGTCGACAAGAGACGCAGGTCGGTGTTCTGGCTCGCTCCGCCGCGGGCGGGGCTCACAGTTGCGGGACAGCGCCGGTTTCGCACCGGACTTCCCCGAACACTGCGTCGTACGGGTCGGAGTCTAGCACCGGGCCTCCGTGAGGCACACGGCGGGGCACACCAGGCGCGGTGCGGGGCGCTACTTGCCGTTGTCGCCGTAGTGCGTGTGCGCGGGCGGGGCGTTCATCAGCCGCTCAACGAGGGGCGCGACCGGTGCGCGGGCGCCCTCCACGGCTTCCTCGATCGCCTGCTGCCAGTAACGGCGGAGCGGCTCCAGGTCATCCGCCACCAGGCGCTGCTCGCGCATCTCGAAGGAGTCGGGGCGATACAGGACCACGTCCACGGGATAGTCCACGTCCGAGGCGCTGGTCTTGGTGGCGTCGAAGGCAAGGAGGCCGACCCGCAGGGCGTCGTCCAGCCCCTTGTTGTGCCGCCACACGCGGTCAAGGATCGGCTTGCCGTAGCGGGACTCGCCGATGATCACGTACGGCGTGGCGGCGCGGACCTCCACCCAGTTCCCCTCCGGGTAGATGAGGTAGAGGTGCGTCTCCGTGTCGCCGGCCAACTGCCCGCCGAAGATGCAGTGGAGGTCGAAGTGGAGGCCGCCGTCCTCCAGCCACTCCTTATCCTCCACGCGCACCCGCCGGATCTCCTGGGACAGCGCGTTCGCTGCCTTGTACATTCGGTCCAGGTTGTGCTCGTCGCGCAGACGCTCCTCGAAGTAGGTGATCGCCTTGTCACGCAGCGACCGCAGGCCGCTCGTGAGGATGAACATCGAGTGCTGCTCGTACTGGTGAATGGAGATCTTCTTGGCTTCGGACAGTTCGGTGCCACTGGTGATGCGCGTGTCCGCGATCGCCAGCAGCCCCTCCTCGCACTTCATTCCGAGGCAGAAGGTCATGAGGTGGCTCCGTGATCAGCCCGGCGCGCGGGAGTGTGGTCTGCTACTGGCCGTTGACGCCGATGCGTACCGAGGTCGACCACTGTTCCTCCGCCTGTCCGTGGTAGGTCCCGCGTAGCGGAGGTACGTCATCGTAGTCGCGGCCCGTGGCGACCACTACGTAGCGCTCGTCCTGCGGGATGCCGTTGGCGGGGTCAAATCCGTACCAGGCACCATCCGCGAGCACCTGCACCCAGGCGTGGCTCGCATCGGCGAGGGTGTAGCCCTCGGACGCCGCGAGGTAGCCGCTGACGTACCGTGCCGCGGCGCCACGGCGGCGTAAAAGCGCGAGCATCAGGTGTGCGAAGTCCTGGCAGACGCCGGAACCGGTCGCCACGAAATCGAGCGCCGTCGTCGACACCTCGGTCGCCCCGACGACGAACTCGAACTCCTGCCCGAGCGACCGGTTGAGGGCGCGCGCCATGGTGAGCGGGTCGGCGTCGGCGGGTACGTCCGCCATCAGCCGGTCGAGTGAGGGGTCGAACGGCGCACGGCCGGAGGGCTGGCGGTAGAGCCGGTCGAGCAGTGGGCTGAGGGGAGGCGTGGGCTCGGCCCACGGGGACGTCTCGACTCTCGCGTGGACGGCGACGTGCAGCCGCTCGACCGGCTGCAGGAAGTCCACGTGATGCATGGTGTTGCCAAAGACATCCACAAGCGCGGTCGGGCGGGCCTTCGGCTCCAGCGTCAGCGTGCTCTCCAGCACGCGCTGGCCGCCCGGGCGGTCGGTGGGCAGGATGCACAGCTCGGTGTGAAGCAGCGCTACGGGGTCGCTGTACCGGTAGGTCGTCTCCCAGTGCACGTTCACGATCATCGCGTGGGCTCCTCCGGCAGCGCCTGGAAGATGTGCGTGCGCAGGGCGTTGTCGATCGCACCGAGACGCCCCTGGAACTCGTCGAAGAACTGGTGCAGTCCGGATCGGATCACGTTGCGCGCGTCCGCTGCCCGCAGGTCGAGCTCCAGCAGCGTGATCTCGCGCGCCGCGTAGACGGACCGGACCGGCGGGGTGTGCTCCGTCGCACGATCGTAGTGGCGGTGCAACTCGCCCACGCAGTAGACGAGGCTGCGCGGGAAGTCTGCGTCGAACATCAGGAGATCGGCGACGCGCGGGCCCGTGACCGGGCCGTAGTCCTGCTTCCGGTACGCCTCCAGCGCGCTTGCGGAGCGCAGCACGGCCATCCACTGGTAGCGGTCACGAGGACCGCCCACATCCTCCGGCACGGGCAGGATGATGAAGTATTTCGCGTCCATGATCCGGCTGGTCATCTCCGCGCGCTCCAGGAAGAGCCCGCAGTGGAACCACTCCCGGCCTTCCGTCATCAGCACTGTGTTGTCAAACAGCCCGAGGATCGCGGCCACCGCGCGCTTCACGGTGGAGTAGAAGGTGCGCAGTGACGCCTCGTCCGTGCCGCCGCGGTTCGTGCCCAGGTAGAGCCGGTTGATCTCCTCGAACACCTCGCGGGAGATGTGCTCGCGCACCTCGCGGGCGATGCCACGCGCGGCGGCGACGGTGGAGCGTAGCGACTGCGAGTACGCGGTCGAGTAGATCACGAAGTCGACGGGGTTCAGGTTCGGGCGCTCCCCGAGCGCTGCCTCGTACGCCTCGGTGGCGCCGAGGGTGGCGATCACCGCCTCCCAGGCGTGGCCGCCGCCGGCGGGCGTCATCTCGGTGGTGGCCTGCACGTTCACGTCCGCGAGCCGTGCGACGTTGTCGGCGCGCTCCAGGTAGCGTCCCAGCCAGTAGAGGTTCTCAGCGACGCGGCTCAGCACGCTATGGCTCCGGCTGTTCTCTGAGCACCCAGGTGTCCTTGCTCCCGCCGCCCTGCGAGGAGTTGACGATGTACGACTCCGCGTTGGCGGCCACCCGCGTCAGGCCGCCGGGCAGCACCCAGGAGCTCTCGCCGGTGATGACGAATGGGCGCAGGTCCGCGCGGCGCGGCTCGAATCGTTCGCCATCGAACGTGGGGATCGTGGAGAACTCCTGCAGCGGCTGGGCGATCCACTTGCGGGGCTCCCGTCGCAGCCGCTCACGAGCCGTCGCCAGCGTGTCGGCGGACGCCTGCGGGCCCACGACGATGCCGTAGCCGCCCGAGCCTTCTGCCGGCTTCAGCACGAGGTCGCCGAGGTTCTCGAGCATGAACGCAAGGTCGTCCTCCCGCCAGCCGATGTAGGTCTCCACGTTCGGGATGATCGCCTCTTCGCCCAGGTAGTAGCGGATCAGGTCGGGGACGTACCGGTAGGTCGTCTTGTCGTCCGCGACTCCGGTCCCCACCGCGTTCACGATCGTCACGTTGCCCGCGCGGTAGGCGTTCACGAGGCCGGCGACGCCGAGCATGCTGTCCGGCAGGAACACCAGCGGGTCGAGGTAGTCATCGTCCACGCGGCGGTAGATGACATGCACCGGCTCCAGGCCGGTCGTGGCGCGCAGGTAGACGTGCTCATCGTGGACGACCAGGTCGCGGCCCTCGACGAGCTCGACGCCCATCTGCCGCGCCAGGAAGGAGTGCTCGAAGTAGGCGGAGTTCGCGGCACCCGGGGTGAGGATGACCGCGCGCGTCTCCTCGGGGGTCACGTCCGCGGGCCGCACGGAGACCATCATCTCCAGCAGGCGCTCCGGGTAGCCATCCACCGGCTCCACGCGCCCCTCCGGGAACAGGTCCGGGACGGTGTTCAGCATCGTGCGGCGGTTCTCCAGCACATACGACACGCCCGAAGGGGTGCGCAGGTTGTCCTCCAGTACGCGGAAGATGCCCTCCGAGTCCCGGATCAGGTCGATGCCGGCGATGTGGGCGTAGACGCCCAGCGGCGGGCAGAACCCCGCCATCTTCAGCCGGTAGGCGGGGTGGTCGAAGACCAGTTCGGGCGGGATGACCCCATCGCTCACGCAGTCCTGCGCGCCGTAGATGTCCACCAGGAAGCGGTTGAGCGCGGTCACCCGCTGCACGAGCCCGCGCTCGATGCGGTTCCACTCGTCCGGCGCGATGATCCTCGGGATGAGCGAGAACGGGAAGATGCGCTCGGTGCCGGCGTCGTCGCTGTACACGGTGAAGGTGATGCCGCTGTTCAGCGTGTCCAGGTCGGCGGTCTCCTGCCGCTGGATGAACGTAGCGGCATCCCAGTCCTGCACGCGCTCGAGGAAGTCGCGATACGGCGGGCGGACGGTCAGGTCTGGCGTGAACATCTCGTCACGACCGGAGCGGATGCGATATCCGGAGAAGAGATCCACGACGCCTCGCGATGCTAGGGCTAGCCCCGCGCCTGCTGTGTGCGTACCTGCCCGGCCCGCATCTGCGGCGTTACGAAGCCCCCGGCGCACGCCTGTAGCGGGCGAGGCTGGGTGCGACGCGCCGCCCCGTTCGGGCGTGTCGGACGAAGTACGAGGGCTGTTCGCCGGATCTCCATGCAGGCATCCTGCCGGAGACGTGCGTCGGCCGCGTCACCATCCTATTACGCGCATGTAACGTCGCGGGGTCGTATCCGGCGTCCTCAGCCGTTCAGCCGCCACAACTCGAACGCCCACGCCAGGTCGTAGGCGACCCAGATCGAGTACGGCGCCAGCAGCAGTGCCTCCCGCCGGAAGTTGAGGCGGACGAGCGCCGCCTGCAGGCCCCAGGCGATCGCGGCGAACCCGACCATCCCGGCGAGGCCCAGCGTGACGCTCTGCATGCCGAGGAACAGCCCGTTCCAGATCTCGTTCGCCAGCACCATCCCGAATGCCAGCGTGATCGCGAGCGAACGCTCCTCGGACGGACGGCGCTGGAGGAGCCAGGAGAGCAGCGTGATGCCGACCACGTAGTACAGCGTCGCGACGACGAGGAAGCCCTCCGGCGCGATCAACCAGGAGGGCTTTGCGAGCCCCTCGTACCACGTTCCCAGGCCGCCGCCGGCGAGCAGCGTCCCGAGGACGGCGAGCCCCAGCATCACGCCGATCGCGATGAGGAATGCCTGGCCTCGGCTCAGTTCTCGTTCGAGCAAGCGGTCCACGTTGGCTCCTACTCCTGCGGCCCGGCGCCGCGGCGCACCAGCGTATGGCCCGTGGCGGGGTTCCGGTCCAGGATCACCAGGTCTTCGATGCGCTCTTTCAGCGCCGGCACGTGGCTCACGATCACCACTAGGCGATCCTCCGACTCGGCGACGAGCCGCTCGATGCCTTCCATCGCCAGGTCCAGGTGCTCCTCGTCCAGTGAGCCGAAGCCCTCGTCCAGGAAGAACGCGTCCAGCCGGCCGCCCTCGCGCGTCACCATCTCTGCGAGGGCGAGCGCGAGCGAGAGCGAGGCGAGGAAGGACTCGCCACCGGAGAGCGTATCGGGGTTCCGTTCCGCCTCCGCCGCGGAGAGGTCGGCGATGACGAAATTCTCGTCCTTGAACCGGTAGCGCCCGCCGGATAGTTGCTGGAAGCGCTCGCTGCCGATGCTGGCGAGTGTCGCGCGCTCGTCCGCGAGCAGGTAACCGAGGAACTGTGACGGGACCAGGTCGGAGGTGAGCGTGTTGTAGAGGGCGAAGCGCTCGCCCGCGGCCTGCGCCTCGCGTTCGAGGTCGGCCTGCCCGGCCAACACGCGGCGGTCCGCCTCCAGCAGTCCTTCGGTGCGGGCGATGCGCACCTGGACGTCGGTGATGGCGGCCGTGTACCCGGCACGCGGGTCGACACCGGCCTCGGCGAGGAGGGCGTCCAGGCGTCCCTGGGCGGCTTGCAGGCTCGCCTCCGCGGTCTGACGGCTGCTGTCGGCATCGGCGCGGTTCTTCGTGTACCGGGCGCGCAGGCTCCCCAGCAGCGCGCGCACGGTCGTCGCGTCGTCCACGTCGTCAGCGGGAAGCCCAAGGGCGCCCGCGACCTCCGCGAGCGCGAGGCGCAGGCTGACGAACGCGCGTCGCGCCTCCTCCGCCTTCGCGGCGGCCTTCTCGGCCTCGCGGCGGGCGGCCTGCTCTCCGCGTTCCGCGTCCGCCTCCGCTGCCTCCGCCTCACCGAGGCGCTTCCGACGTGCCTCCAGCGCGGCAGCAGCGCCGGCCGGGTCGCCGACGGCAGTCGTGACGCGCTTCGTCGCGGCGGTCAGTGTCTTCTTCGCTTCCGCCGCCTCGCGTTGCGCGGCGGTGAGCGTCTCGGCGGCCTCGGTCGCCGCGCGCTCGGTCGCCTCCACGCGGGCGGCGGCGGAGGCAGCGTCACGCGCGGCCTGCTGGAGCGCGCTCTGCGCGGCGGCGGCTTGCG
>JAUXUW010000100.1 GCA_030684635.1 Dehalococcoidia bacterium | reverse complement strand
CCGGCCGCCGCGCGCATCACCACAATGCAGCCGGTGGAGGTGCCCCAGCCGGTCGCGCCTGCCGCGCCGTTCATGGTGCCAGAGCCCCCGGCAGCCCAGCCAGCGCCGCCCGCGCCCGCCCCGGCCGCCCCGCGGCTGGAGGAGGCGGTCCGCGTACGCGAACCGGAACCCCGGCCGGTCGCCCCTGCTGCGCAGGTCATGCAAGCGCCCGAGGATGTCGTCACGCCGGACGCCCGTCCGGGCGGTGCGATCTCGGTGACGGAGCACCTGACGCTGGTGGTCTACCCGTTCCACTCCTTCGTGGCGCTCAACGAGTTCCAGGGTGCCGTCCGCGGGCTCCGCGGGATCAGCAACACGCGTGTCCGCCGCTTTTACCGCGGCACGCTGCACCTGGCGGTAGACTACGAAGACATCATCCCGCTCTCCGAGCGGCTCCAGGATCTGCGCGGCGTCTCGTTCCGCATCGTGAATGAGTCGCGCCAGGAGATCGAGCTGGTACTCGAAGAGTCGAGGTCCCTGGTCGCTGCCGGCGAGGGCTAAGGCATGACCATGGCACCAGCAGGCCGCGGCGCACTTGAGTTCCTGATGGCCGCGGCGGCGGGCGCGCTGGTGCTTGCCCGGGTCGGCGCGATCGTCGCCATCTCCATGCTCATCTTCCTGCTTTCGTTCTTCGGCTATTTCGTGTGGCCGCTCTTCTTCGTGCTCATCGCGCTGGGCATCCTGGGCATCAGCAACACGCTCCGCCAGTACGCCCGCCTCCGCGCTCGCAGCCGGCGGCGGTAGCCCCGGTGGCCGTCGCACTCATCGAGGCCGCATCCGCGCAGACTGCCGGCCTGTACGTCCCGGTCAGCCGGCTTCGGCCGCGGCCCGACCTGGTTGGCCGCCTGGGCCTGGACTTCTGCCGAGAGCACAACGTGCTGCCCGTGGGCGAGTTCCAGGGCTCGGTCCTCTGCGTGACCACCCACACCCGGGACGCAGCACTCCTCCGGGAACTCCGCCAGCACTTCGGTCGCCCGGTCACCCTCCGCATCGCCACCCAGGCGGAGCTCTATCTCGCACTCCGTGGGGTGGGAGGCACCCCTACGTCAGAGGACCGCCGCCACGCGCTTGCCGACGTGCTCGCCGCGATGCAGGTCGTGCGCCCGGAGCAGGTCCCGGCGTTTGCCTTCGGCGGGGCGGAGGACGAGTACCTGGGCGCGAGCCTGGTCGCCGCGCACCTGATCTCGGAGGAGGAACGGCTGGAGGCGAT
>JAUXUW010000094.1 GCA_030684635.1 Dehalococcoidia bacterium | reverse complement strand
CCACCCACCTCCCGATGAGCCCCGGGCCCGGTCGTACCTCGTGCTGTGCGAGGGCTCACCGAGGGTGTGGCCGCACCGCGCGAGGCCGTCGCGCCCTTCGACAGGCTTAGGACGAGCGGAGACGGGAGCGACCGGCGCAGCCGTGTCGCGATCCGCACCGGGGGCGAAGCCCTTGATGGGGGTGGAACCCCCATCAGATTTGATCCCCCCTCTCCCATCGGGAGAGGGGGCAGGGGGGTGAGGGCGGGCGCTTCGCGCCCGCTGCAGCGCACCGAGGATCACAGGGCGCACCGCCCACAACGCGTGCCGCCGCGCTCGGGCGCTACTCCGCCTCGGGCGAGCCAGCGAACAGTGCCAGCGCATCCGCCAGCACCCAGCGTTCGAGATCGGTCGCGAGTGCGGCATCCGCTGCGGCGGGGGAGAGCGCCTCGACCCCGGCGAGCAGCGGGTCGGCGTGGGGTTCACCGGAGACGTCCACGGCGATCGCGCGCAGCCAGCCGGTGCCGTCCGCGCCGCGTCGAGGCTGGCCCATGCGCGCCGGGCGCCGCGCCTCCGCCACGCGGAGCGCGCCCACCACCTGCACGTCCAGGCGGGAACGCAGGATCCGCGTCACCGCCTCGGCCAGGCCTTCGTCGGCGTGCGGGGGCTCGGTGGAGAGGAGGCCGGGGGCGTGGCCGGCGTCACGACGGACGAGCAGCAGCGCGCCGTCCTCGACGCGACGCGGCAGGATCATCAGCCGCTCCGGCTCCCCGTAGGGATCGAGCGGGACGCGGTAGGCGGTGGGGGTCTCGTCGGACATCGGCGGGCTAGCAGCCCAACTGCAGGACGTCCGCGAACGCGGCCGCCTCGAGCGGGCCGACGACGGCCAACTGCAGCCGGTCCTGCTGGATCACGCGCCGCGCGACGCGTTCCACATCCGCGAGCGTCACCGCGGCGGAGCGGGCGAGCGTCTCCTCCGGCGTGCGCATCGGCAGGCCGAGGATCGCCTGCGAGCCGTAGAGCGCGGAGACGGCGCGGGTGTCCTCCAGCCGCAGTTGCGTGCGCGAGCGGGCCACGGCCTTGGCGCGCGACAGCTCGCCCTCGCTCACCGGCGCCAGCGCGCGCCCGAGTTCGTGGCCGATCTCACGCACCGCCTCGACGGCGTTCGAGGGGTCGACGCCCGCGTAGACGCCGAACATGCCGGTATCGAGCAGCGTCGCCATGTAGGAATGGATGTCGTAGCAGAGGCCGAGTTCCTCGCGCAGCCGGGCGAACAGCCGCGAGGACATCCCCTCGCCGACGATGATCGAGAGTAGGTCGAGTACGTAGCGGTCATCGTCGGACGCGTCCACGCCGCGCATGCCGATCGCCAGGTGGACCTGCTCGGTGTCCTTCTGCAGGACGGAGAGCCGGGAGCCCATCACGCCGGGGCGGTCGGGCACCCAGCCGCTGGGTGTGCCGGGCGCCCACGTGCCGAACGCGGCGCGCACCATCTCCAGCGCCTCCGCGGGGTCGACGGCGCCGGCGAGCGAGACCACGGTGCCGTTCGGCACGTACTGGCGGCGGTAGTACTCCCGGATCGCCTGGGCCGGCATCGCCTCGACGGAGGCTTCCGTGCCGGCGATGTCGCGGCCATGCGGCTGGTCCGGCCACAACGCGTCATCCAGCAGCACACCGACGTGCTCCGGCGGGGAGTCCTCCACCGCCGCGAGCTCTTCGAGGATTACGCCGCGCTCACGCTCGATCTCCTCGTCGACGAGGAGGGAGTCGGAGAGCAGGTCGCCGATGATGTCGATGGTGTGGCCGAGGTATTCGGGCGTGACCTTGCCGTAGTAGACGGTCAGTTCGCGGTTGGTCGCGGCGTTCAGGTTGCCGCCGACCGCGTCGATCTCCATCGAGATATCCAGCGCGCGTGGGCGGCGGGTGGTGCCCTTGAAGCAGAGGTGCTCCAGGAAGTGGGAGAGGCCGGCCTCAGCCGGGGTGGGCTCGTAGCGGGAGCCGGCGGCGACGTAGACGGAGACGGCGACCGAGCGCGCGTAGGGCATCGGGGTGACCAGCAACCGCAGGCCGTTCTCGAACCGGGTCTCGATCGGCGGGTTGAGGGCGGGCGGCTGCAGGGTCACGGGCGTCCTGTTCTGCCCGCCGCGGGGACGGGGCCGAGGCCGGTGGAGGTGGGGGGCCGCGCCGTGCGGCCGGAACCTCCATGCTACGCGCCGGGAGGATGCCGTCAATCATTCGTGCGCGCCGTCACGAATGGGCGGCGGGTACGCGGCGGGCTCCTACGGGCGGGCCAGACGACCGGTAGGCTGCTACCGTACCGCTGATACTGGAGGAGGTCACCCCAGATGCGACGTTCATCGATCGGGCTACCAATTCTGATGGCGGTTGTGGCGATGTTGGCGGGTACTGCCGCACAGGCGGCGGCACCGGACGATCTCAGTCGGAGCGAGCACCAGCGCATCGTCCGCTACTGGACTCCCGATCGTGTTGAGCGAGCGCGTCCGCGCGAGATCGAGCGGGGGGATATCACCCGCGACGCGCGCGCCAAGCCGGGAGGCGGTGGTACGAGCAGCGGAAGCACGGGGGCCTACTGGTCCGGTGGCGGACTCGTGAAGCAGACCACCGGTCGTGTGCTCTTCACCCTGAGCGGGACCGACTATGTCTGCTCGGGATCGGTCGTGGCGGACGCGCGCGTCGATGCATCGCTGGTGCTGACCGCCGGCCATTGTGTCTTCGATGACGCAGCGGATGTCTTTGCGACCAACTGGATGTTCGTCCCGGACTACGAGACGGGGGGCACATTCAACTGCGCATCTACAGCATACGGCTGCTGGACGGCGCAGGCGCTGGTGACCACGGCGGCATGGGGCAACGGCGACTTCAACGAGGACTACGCGTTTGCCGTCATGCGGCCCGGCGGCAGGGACGATGCCACGCAACTCGACAGTGCTGTCGGGACCCAGGCGATCACGTTTGCGGTATCGCCGGTGGGACAGTCGATCTACGCGTTTGGCTACCCCGCCGCCCAGAAGTACAACGGGCAGCGCCTGGCCTACTGCAACGGCACGGCGATCTCCGACGCCTACGGCTCTACCGACGGCGGGCTTGCCTGCAACATGACCGGCGGCTCGTCCGGTGGTCCCTGGTTCACGGAATTCGATCCCGCGACGGGGATCGGCACGTTAACGTCGGTGAACAGCTTCAAGTACCGCGGGCTGTCCACGCACATGTGGGGGCCGTTCTTCGACACGTACGGGGCGAACACGTACAGCGCGGCCCAGGGCGCGAACACGAACCTCCTAATCGCGGCTCCTTAGGCAGCCAATCCCACACGGACACGAGGACGGATCGCCGGAAACTAGCCGCACCCAGCGCGGATCGGGCCGGCTGGCACGCACCCAACAGCGCTCCCCGACATCGGCCTCGATGCGCGGCCTACGACTCCAGCCAGAGCACGTCGCCGGCGAGGTCCGGGGCGTGGGGCTTGCTCGCGAAGACCGCGTACTCCTCCTGGGAGTGGGCGATCGTGGTGGTGTCGCCGTGCCCGGGGAGCACCAGCGTCTCCGGCGGCAGCACGTACAGCCGCGAGGTGATCGAGTGGATCTCCTGGGCCAGCGACTGTGGGTCACGCGTGCGGCCGGGGCCGCCGGGGAAGAGCGTGTCGCCGGTCAGCAGCGCACCGTCCACGAGCAGGCAGATCGAACCGGGGGTATGGCCGGGGGTGTGGATCACCCGCACGGTGGCGGCGCCGACCGGGAACGTCTGCTCGTGCGCCAGGCCGAGGACCTCGCGGGAGACGTCCAGGTTCGTCTCCTCCGCGCCGGCGTAGACCGGGGCGGGGGTGGCGGCGCGCATCACGTCGAAACCGGCCCAGTGGTCGCCGTGCGAGTGCGTGACGACGATGCGTTCGACCGGCGTGTCGCCCAGCGCGGCGACGACCGCCTCCACGCCCTCTGGCACGTCCGCGACCGTCACGGGCCCGCCCCCCGCCGGGCGGAGGACGTAGGTGTTGTTCGCGAAGCGTCCAAGGCCGGTGAACGCCTCGATGGTCAGATGTTCGTTGGCGTAGACCTGCGGCATGTCGGAGTCCTTCTCTGCGTCCTCAGCGTACCCGCCTCCCGAGTACCGCTGCGTCACTCACGACGGCGGCAGCCCCTGTACGTCTCGCCGAACGACGCGGGCGGCGCCGAGGTGCCAGCGGCCGTCCTCGGCGGCCCACCCGAGCCCCTCGGCGGCGTGGGCGTCGAGGAGGCGTCGTGCGCGCGCGCGTTCGTCGCGCCCGCGCGCGGAGCGGCGGAGCAGCGCCTCCTGCGTCAGCCCGGGCGCGTCGCCGGGGGCGTCGCGGAGCGCCTGCATCAGGCGGCCGCGCAGTTCGCGGTCGGAGCCGGCGAAGGCGCCCTGCGCGCGCACCGGCTCGGCGACCTCGCCGGCGGCGAAGCGAGGACGGGCCACGCAGTACGGGGCGAGCGGGCACGCCTCGCAGCGGGGGCGCGGCGTACAGACCCGTGCGCCGAAGTCCATGAGCGCGGGGTTCCAGTGCGCGGCTTCGCCGGCGGGCATCAACCGTTCCGCCATCGCCGCGATCGCGGCAGGCGAGGTCTCCCGCGCCGGCTGCAGGTCGCCGAAGGCGAGCCGCCCGATCACGCGCACGATGTTCGTGTCGACGGCCGCGGCGTCGTCCCCGAAGCCGAAGCAGCGGATGATCGCGGCGGTGAACGGCCCCACGCCGGGCAGCGCCATGATCGCCGCCGGGTCGCGGGGCAGCGCGCCGCCGTGCTGCTCCATGCAGATCCGGGCCGCCTCGTGCAGGCCGACGGCACGACGCGGGTAGCCGGCGCGGCCCCAGACCCGCAGCACCTCCGCGCGGTCCGCCCGGGCGAGCGCGTGCAGCGTGGGGAACGCGGCCATCCAGCGGGCGTAGATCTCCAGCACCCGCGACATCTGCGTCTGCTGGGCCGCGACCGCCGCGACCATCGCCGCGTACGGGTCGCGGGCGGTGCGCCACGGGAAGGGCTGCTCGTGCTCCGCGTACCACGCGAGCAGCCGCGACCGCACCGCGCGGAGGCGGGCCGGGGCGATCTCGGGCAGCGCGGGCGAGACGGAGGCGGCGCGGGACACGCCCCGGAGCGTACCGCCTCGCCCCCCGCCGCGGAGCGGGACTGGGGTACGATGTCGCGCGCACCTGGGGGGTGATTGATGGCGAAGGCGAAGAAGAAGGCGGACGCGCGGAAGAAGTCGTCCGCGAAGGGCAAGGTCCAGGCTGCCTCGAAGGCGCTGAAGACGGCCGTGTCCAACGCGCTGCCCAAGTCGGGCTCGAAGCGCAAGTCGAAGGGCGCGGCCCCCGTGGACGCAGGCCCGACGGTCGAGACCCGCACCAACGTTGTCAACGACAACCTGCTCCAGCACATCGTGGTGGTGAAGCAGTTCTCCAAGACCTTCCCGACCTCCAACGTCTGGCTGCTCCACGACGGCAACGAGGCGGCGCTGATCGACTCCGGCTTCGGCGACGACCTCTGCATCGAGGAGCGCCGCAAGTTCTTCGAGGGCGACGGCTCCAACTTCAAGGTCGGCACGATCGCCTTCACCCACCACCACTCCGACCACACCTCCGGCGGGCGTCGCCTGCGCGAGATGCTGCACGCGGAGACCGCGATCAACCCGATCGACGAGGTGCTGCTGCACACGCCCCCGCTGCCCTCCGAGGGCAATGCCGACCTGCCGGACGACCCGGAGCTGGCGGACCGCGTGGCGCAGTGGACGCAGGAAGCGCTCGACACGCCGATCGACCGGCCACTGTCGGACGGCGAGACGTTCAAGGTGGGTGGGCTGACGGTGCGCGCCGTGCACACCCCCGGCCACACGGCCGGGCACAACTGCTACTTCGTGGAGGAGACGCTGACGCTCTTCACGGGCGACAACGTCCTGGGCGTGGGCACGAGCGCGATCGGCCCGCCGCCGCGCGGTGACATGCAGCAGTACCTGGACAGCCTGCTGCGCATGCGCGACCTGCAGGCGAAGTTGTTTGCCCCCGGCCACGGTCCGACCGTGACGGCGACCGCGGCGAAGATCCAGGAGTTGATCGACCACCGCGGCACGCGCGACCGGCAGATCATCAACCTGATGGAGAAGGGCTACCTGACCGACCGGCAGATCCGCCGCGCGCTCTACCCCGAGATCCAGAAGGGGCTGCGCCGCGCCGCCGCCGGCCAGGTGCGCGCGCACCTCGCGCGGATGGTGGGGCAGGGGATCGTGACCGTGCAGGAAGACGAGGCCGAGAAGATCTGGAAGGTCGCGCTCACGAAGTAGCGCGGAGCCGCAGCGAACCCGAGGCGGTACGCCTCAACTACAGCGAATGAGCAGCGGCTGGTTCGCCGGGATCGAGGCGGGGAAGAGCGCGCCCCAGCCGGCATTCACGAACGAGGGCGCGGACGCCAGGTAACTGACGAACGCGCCCTTGCCGTTTGCCGCGAACACCGTCACGTCGCTCGCCGTGCAGCCGCTCGCCCCGACCGTTGCGAGCAGCATCGGCGTCGTGCCGCCGCCGAACACCACCAGGCCCAGTCCATGCGAGGGCACCGAGCCCGCGGTGATCGTGCCGGCGGTCGCGGTGTAGACGAAGTTGTGCGTGCCCGCGCTCGCGAGGCCATCCGCCGAGGTGACAACCACCGGCGCCGCACCGGCGGTGCCGGCGGTGCCGGCGGGCACCACCGCGGTGATGCGCGTGCTGTCGACCAGGACCACGCCGGTCGCCGTCGTACCGCCCACGGTCACGGTGACACCGGTCGCGAAGCCGCTGCCGGCGATCACGATCGCCGTGCCGCCCGAGTCGGGCCCGGCCACCGGGGTGATGGAGGTGACGGCGGGCGGGTCGATGTAGGTGAAGCCGGCGTTCGCCAGCGTCGCGGTCTGCGCGTCGGCGTTCGTCACGACCACGGTCGCCACGCCGGCGGTACCCGCGGGCGTGACCGCGGTGGCCGTGGTCAGCCCGGTCACCTTCACCTCCGTCGCGAAGACACCGCCGATGCGGACGGTCATGCCCGCGATGAAGTTCGTGCCGGTGAGGGTGATGGCGGTGCCGCCCGCGGAGGAGCCGGTCGCGGGCGCGATCGCGGTCACGGTG
>JAUXUW010000089.1 GCA_030684635.1 Dehalococcoidia bacterium | reverse complement strand
GGCCGTCCTGTTGCCTGCACGATCTTCGATGCAGCCCGCGCGACGAGTATCCTGCTCATCCCGTGAACGAAGACCCGCTCTTCCCCTACCGCACCACCCCGCGCCGCATCGCCCTCGACGTGATCGAGGCGCTCGCGAGTTGCCCGGCCGTGTCGCGCGTCGCGATCTTCGGGTCGCTGACGGGCGAGGACCACGACGGCTGGGCGGACGTGGACGCGTTCTGCGCGGTGGAAGGCCCGGACGGCGCCTGGCAGGCCGCCGCCGCGCTCCGTCGCGCGATGCCGCTCCGCTGGCACGGCCTGTTCAGCGACCTGCCCGCGCCCTCCGGCCGCCACTGGCTCCTCGGCGAGTCCGTCTTCCACTCGCTCGACCTCTCGTTCGACACGCCCGAAGGCTTCGAGCAGAGGCTACGCGAGGGCATTCGCGGCATCCCCATCGCCGTCACGCTCCACCTCGAGCGGCCCGGGGTCGCCTCGGCGGGGCGGCCCGTGGTGGACGCGGTGACCGAGGAGTACGACTTCACCCACGCGCTGTACGCGCTGACCAAGGGGATGAAGGACTACCTGCGCGGCGCGGAGGCTTGGGATGCGCTGCCGGTGCGGATGGCCGCGCTCGATGCGGCGTTCAAGGCGCTGCGGCACCGTCCCCCCGGCACCGAGGCGGACGATGTGATGAACGAGGCGCGTACGCTCTACTACTCGCTCTTCATGGAGCGGTCGCGGTACGGAGGCGAATGATGATCCGGGTAGCCGTCAGTGGCGCCGGCCAGATGGGCCGGCTGGTGCTCGATACCGTGGAGGCGCAGGCGGACATGCAGGCCGTCGGGGTGCTGGAACCGCAGGGCGCCGCCGACCCGGAGCACCGCCTCACCAGCGGCACCGTGCTCGGCGTCCACGCCGACCCGGGCACGCTGTTCGAGGTCGCCCGGCCGGACGTGGTCGTCGACTTCACGAACGCCGCCTTCACGCCCGCGCTCGTGGACGCCGCGCTCGAACATGGCGTGCGGCTCGTGATCGGCACCTCCGGCGTGGACGCCGAGGTGATCGAGCGGCTGCGTCGCGGCTGCGCGGAGGCCGGCCGCGGCTCCGTCTACGCCGCGAACTTCGCCATCGGCTCCGTGCTGCAGATGTACATGGCGACGATTGCCGCGCGTTACTTCGACAGCGCCGAGATTATCGAACTTCACCACGACCGCAAGGTCGACTCGCCCTCCGGCACCTCGCTCGCGACGGCGCGGCTGATGCGCGACGCGCGCGGATCCGACTTCGTGACGAACACTCCCAGCCTCGAACACATCGAGGGTGCGCGCGGCGCCTCCTGGGGCGGCGTCCCGATCCACTCGGTCCGCCTCCCCGGCTTCGTCGCCTCGCAGGAGGTGATCTTCGGCGGGACGGGCCAGGTGCTGACGATCCGCCACGACTCCACCGGGCGCGACTCCTTCATGCCCGGCGTCGTCCTCGCGATCCGCGAGGTGATGCAGCGCGACCATCTGGTCGTCGGCCTGGAGGGCCTGGTCGGGCTGGGCTAGCAGGAGCAACACGCAGCAGCGGGAGGTTGGTGGGATGGACGAGGCGCGACGTGACGCGTTCGCCGGGCGAGTGTTTGAGGCCGGGCTGGCGACGATGGATCTCTTCTCCGTCTACCTCGGTGAGCGGCTTGGCCTCTACCGCGTGCTGAGCCGCACCGGCCCGCTCACCCCCGCCGCCTTCGCCACCCGTGCCGGCATCGACGCGCGCTACGCACGCGAGTGGCTGGAGCAGCAGGCCGTGACCGGCATCCTGGAGGTCCACGCGGGCGACGGCGATCCCCGCTTCGGACTGCCCGAGGAGCACGCCGAGGTGCTGCTGCAGCAGGAGAGCCTGAACTACGTTGCGCCACTCGCGCGCTACCTCGTCGGCATCGGCCGGCAACTCCCCGGGATCGCGGAGGCGTACCGCTCCGGCGGCGGTCTCACGTGGGGTGAGTACGGCGAGGACGTGCTGACCGCGCAGGCGGACTTCAACCGCCCGGCCTTGATCCACCTGCTCGGGCAGGAGTGGCTGCCCTCGCTGCCCGAGGTCGATGCGCGCCTCCGCGCGTCCGGCGCCACGGTCGCGGACATCGCCTGCGGCGGCGGATGGTCCAGCATCGCGATGGCGCGCGCCTACCCCGGCGTGACCGTCGATGGCTACGACTACGACGCGCCCTCGATCGAACTCGCGCGCCAGAACGCCTCGGACGCCGGGGTCGCCGACCGCGTCCACTTCCACCTCGCGGACGCCTCCGACCCGACGATCGGTCGGAAGTACGACCTGGTGACGGTGTTCGAGGCGCTGCACGACATGTCGCGCCCGGTCGAGGCGCTGGCTACGATGCGCGGCATCCTCGCCCCCGGCGGCTCGGTGCTGGTGATGGACGAGCGCGTCGCGCCCGAGTTCGGTGCGCCCGCGTCGGACGTGGAACGGCTGCTCTACGGCTTCAGCAGCATGCTCTGCCTGGTGAACTCCATGGCCGAGCAGCCGTCCGCTGCCACCGGCACCGTCTTCCGCGAGCCGACCCTGCGCCGGTACGCCTCGGACGCCGGGTTCACCTCGGTCGAGGTGCTCCCGATCGAGCACGACTTCTTCCGGTTCTACCTGCTGAAGGGGTAAGCGGGGCGACTAGGGCTGTTTCTCGATCTGCCGCTCCCGCACCCATTTGCGTGCGCGATCCCAGTCCCCGGCCGCCCCGGGCTTCACGATCTCGCTCACCTCGCGGGCCATCCCCGCAAGTCCACGGAGTCTTAGCTCGCTCGTCATTACTTGCGCGTCGGGCGCCGGTGTGTCGTTGTTACTCATCACGAGCGCCGGGTCGAACGAACTACCAGCGCACTCCATCTCGAGTGCCCAGCGAATCACGTCAGGCACAGGCACGCCGGAGGACTCTTCAACCATGCGCCAGGTCGCCTGCGCTGGCGACGGATCTCGACCGGCCACATACCCCGCCCTGAAGAACACCTCTCGCTCACCCGCTTCGCGTGGACGCCACCAGGCGTAATACATGACGACCAAGAACAGTGCGATGAATGCAAATGCGAAGACGGTTGCCGCGTCCATCGTTAGTTCACCTCCACGTCTTCCGTTGACTAGCGCATCCATACCACTCGGGGATGGCCGGGTCGCGGTCTGTGTCGACGCTCCACACACACGAATGCCTCCCGTAGTATCCTTACATTCATCCATATGTAAGGAGTCTGTCATGGAGATCGCGGCGAGGATCAGTTCGAAGGGACAGATCACCCTGCCTCGGGCGGTGCGCGAGGCGCTGTCGCTGCATGAGGGCGACCGCGTGGTCTTCCGCGTGGAGGGCGACCGGGCGGTGATGGCGCGGACACCGGACCTCCTGGCCCTCGCCGGCTCGGTGAGCGTTCCCGCGGCGAAGCGTGACACCCCCTGGGCTGAGGTCCTGCGCCAGACCCGGCAGGCGCGAGCAGCCGCCCGTCGGTGACTGCATTCGTCGACACGAACATCCTGATCCGGCATCTCGTCGGCGAGCCGCCCGAGCAGGCGGCCCGGGCCACCCGCTACCTCGCACAGGCCGACGAGCTACTGCTTCCCGACCTCATCCTCGCGGAGGTCGCCTACGTCCTGGAGTCGTTCTACGAGGTACCGCGCGAACAGGTCGCCGAGACCCTGCGTGCGGTCCTGGCCTTCCCGGCCATCCGCGTGCTTGATGCCGACCTGCTCCAACGGGCGGTCGAGGTGTACGAGCAGCACCGGCTCGACTTTGCAGACGCCTACCTCGTGGCGAGCGCGGAGCGCACGGGAGTCGGCGTGGTCGCATCGTTCGACCGCGCTATTGAGCGCGTCGGAACCGTGAGACGTGAGGAGCCGTAGGGTTTGCCCCCGCCTCCCCCTAAACCCGCCTCCGCCGTACACTCGATGGACGCCGCCCGACCGGGCGGCGTCGTCATCACCGGGGGGCGTCGAGGGTGGCGCCACCGCATCGAGGAGACTGATCGTGGAGCCGACCGTAGCCGTCATCGGGGCGACGGGCGCCGTGGGGGACGTGTTCCTCCGGGTCGCCGCTGAGCGCGAGTTCCCGATGAAGAAGCTCAAGCTCCTCGCCTCCTCCCGCTCCGCCGGCACCGTCCTGCACTACCGCGGCCAGCCGATCACCGTCGAAGAGACGACCGAGGCCTCGCTGGAAGACGCCGACCTGGTCTTCTGCTCCGCCTCCTCCGAGGTCTCGAAGCGCTGGGGCCCGTGGCTGCGTGAGCGCGGCAAGGTCATGATCGACGACGGCTCCGCCTTCCGGATGGACCCGACGGTCCCCCTCGTGATCCCGGAGGTGAACGGCGACGACCTGGACTGGCACCAGGGGATCATCTCGATCCCGAACTGCACGACGACGCCGCTGGCGATGGCGCTGAACGCAATGCGCCAGGTGGCGCCGCTGTACCGCGTCACCGCCGCGACCTACCAGGCCGTCTCCGGCACCGGTGCCGCCGCCGTGCGCGAACTGAACGCGCAGGTCGCCGCCATCGGCCGTGGCGAGCCGGTCCCCCCGCCGACCGTGTACCCCGTCCAGATCGCGATGAACGTCCTCCCGCAGGTGGATGACTTCGACGAGGACGACTACACCAAGGAAGAGCTGAAGATGCGGAACGAGACCCGCAAGATCCTGCACGAGCAGGACCTACGGTTCGCCGCGACCTGCGTCCGCGTGCCGGTGGCCATCACGCACGCGGAGGTGGTGCACGTGGAATTCACGCGCGAGGCCCCCATGGCCCAGTTGCACCAGGCGTTGAAGAACCACCCGGGCATCGTCCTCATCGAAGACCCGCAGCAGTACGTGACCCCGCTGCAGGTGGAGGGGGACGACCGCACGTACGTGTGCCGGCTGCGCCCCGACCGCACGGTGGACCACGGCGTGACCTTCTGGTGCCTGACGGACAATTTGCGCAAGGGTGCGGCCACCAACGCGATCCAGATCGCGGAGGAGTTGCTCAAGCGCGGCAAGATCTAGGGGACGTGCCCGCCAGCGGGACGCGCCCCCTACACTGCCGTCGAGCACTCCCGGCCGCGCGACCCTGATTCGGGCGCGGCCTCGCCCCGAAGGATCGCTCCCATGCCCGCCGAGTTCGGCCGTCTCCTGACCGCGATGATCACGCCCATGTCCCCGGACGGGAGCGTGGACCTCGTCGCCGCGCAGTTGCTCGCTCGCGCCCTCGTCGCCTCCGGGACGGAGGGCATCGTCGCCACCGGCTCCACCGGCGAGGCACCGACGCTCTCCGAAGAGGAGACGGTGTCGGTGTGGGCGGCGGTGAAGCGCGCGGTCGGGCCCTCGGTCCCGGTCATCGCCGGGGCCACGAACAACGACACGAGGAAGTCCGTGCGCATGACGGAGGCGGCGGAGGCGGCCGGGCTGGACGGCGTGCTGCTGACGACGCCCGCCTACAACAAGCCACCGCAGGCCGGCCTGATCGCGCACTTCCAGACGATCGCCAACGCCACTTCGCTGCCGTGCCTGCTCTACAACATCCCGGGCCGCAGCGCCGTGAACATGACCGCCGCCACCATGCTGACGCTGGCGGAGGTGCCGAACATCATCGGCGTGAAGGAGTCGAGCGAGGACTTCGGCCAGATCGGCCAGGTGATCGCGCACGCGCCGGAGGGCTTCCGGGTCTGGTCCGGCAACGACACCGACACGCCCATGGTCATGGCGCTCGGCGGCTACGGGGTGGTGTCGGTCGCCTCGCACCTGGTCGGGACGCAGATCCGGCAGATGCTGGACGCGTTCCTGGAAGGGCGCGTCACGGACGCCGCGGCGGTCCACCACCGGCTCGCGCCGCTGGTGAGCGCGCTGTTCGTCGAGTCCAACCCGATCCCGGTGAAATACGCCGTGAACCGCGCCGGCCTCGCCGTCGGTGCGTGCCGGCTCCCGCTCGTGCCGCCCTCGGCCGCCGCGCGCGAGCGCATCGATGCGGAGATGGCGCGCCAGCAGATCGACCTCCGCGCCGCTGTGGCGACGCTGTAGGGGCGATCGGCCTAGCCGTAGACCTCGGTGAGCAGTTCCGCGGAGTACCAGGTACCTGGACGGGTTCCCGGGATTCGACGCAGGACGCCCAGTCCCTCCAGCGCTGCGATCGCAGCCTTCGCGGTGTTGTATTTACAGTTCGCGTATCGCTGGACTTCGGGGATCGTGACGAACGCCTGCGACACCACGAGATCGATGGCGGCGAGTGCCGCCTGTGAGCGCGTCTCGCTTCGCACGCGCGCCTGGTACGTGTCCCGGAGTCCAAGGATCTTCACGATCATGTCTCGCGAGCTCGTTGCCTGCGCGGCCACAGCTTCGAGGAAGAAGACCACCCAACCAGTCCAATCACCGTGGGTACTGACTCGCTTCAGCCGCTGGTAGTACTCATCGCTATGCGCCTCCAGGTATGCACTGAGATACAGAATGGGCCTTGGGATGGCCTCGGCTGCGAGGAGGTACAGAGGGATGAGCAGCCGTCCGATGCGGCCGTTTCCATCTTCGAACGGATGGATGGTCTCGAACTGGTAGTGGGCTAGGGCACAGATCATCAGGGGTGGCAGGTCGATGTCCGCCGTGAGGAAACGCTCCAGATCATCCATCAGGGGTGGGACGCGGTCGTACGGGGGCGGCACGAATCGCGCGCGCTCGGGCGTGCGGCCGCCGATCGCGACCTGGACCCGTCGATACTGACCGCGCGAAGCGGTTGCCCCTCGCCCTTCACGAAGCAACTCAGCGTGGAGTGCTCGAATGAGTGCCTGGTTCAGTCGACCGCCGTTTGAGAGCCATACTTCCCCGAGCCGCAATGCGTCGCGGTACAGGAGTACCTCTAGGTTGCGGTCTGCCTGCTGAGGATCCGTGGGAGGCCCGGCGGCATGCTGTCTCAGGACATCCGCGATGACGGTATGCGTCCCTTCGATCCGATTGCTCTCGACTGCCTCGATCGTGAGCAACGGAGTGGTGACGAGAAAGTCGTTGGGGATCAGCCGTGCGTGCCCGACGAACTCCCCGAGGGCACCGCGGGCTCGGTCGAACGCCATGAATGCAGCAGGTTCAATGTCGATGCGGCGCGGGAGATCCTCGGGCAGGAACGCATAGCCTCCGTCGATGCGGACGAGTGCCCCAGGTGCGAGGTTACTGAACTCGGATGGCTCCATGAGTGCAGGATATGCTGCTTTGCAGCACTATCGTGAAATGAAAGTGCAGAAAACGTAGACTTTCGGCATATCCAATCTGAGTATGCTGATGAACTGATCCAACTGCCGTGGACGGGCGATTACCGCACTCCGGGCTTCCGGATATGCCGCTTATGGCCACTCGCGAACGAAACAGGCCCCTGGCATACGCCGGGGGCCTGTCCGTCTGTCGACGGCCGGACGCGTCGATGGTTACTCGATGTTGATCTGGCCGACCATTCCCAGGGCGAAGTGCGGGACGCCCTCCGCGTTCGCGAAGAAGCAGAGCAGGCCGTAGCCGCCCTTCTCAAGCGTGAGCACGGCCGTCTGCGTCGCGCCGACGGGGATGCCCTGGACGCCACCGACGAACACGCCGGGCGGCGGGCCGGCCGGGGTCTCGGCCATCATGGCGCCGAGGTAGTCCTGGATTGAGACGCCCTCATTCAACTTCACGATCGCGACCTCGTGCGCCTCGGCGCCGTCGTTCTTGAAGGCGATCGTGGCCTTGCCGGCCTTGGTCTGCGCCGGAGCCTCGAAGAGGTAGTCACCGCCGCTGATCTTCACGTTAGAGGCCGGAGCCTCCGCCTTGTTCACCGGCTCCGCGGCCACGGTGAACGGGGCTGCCATCCCCTTTGCCACATGCGGTACGCCGTCCGCGATGTCCGGGATGAAGCAGAGGAGCACGTACGAACCCGCCTCCATCGAAGCAGAAAGCGTGGTCGACTGGCCGGGGTCCACGGCGCCGGGGCCGCCGGCGAAGTGCGCCCACTCAGGGAGCGTCTCGCCGCCGGCGGCGAGCGCCGCGGCGAAGTCCACCATGGTCTTGCCGTCATCCAGCCGGATGATCTGGCCGTGGTGTGTCTGCTGGCCGCTGTTGGTGAGCGTGATCTCGTTTGTGCCGGCGGTGAACGTGCCGCCGACGGCGAACGCGAAGTCGGTCGCCGTGACCGTCACGGCGTTCGGGTCGACCTTCTTCACGGAGCCACAGGCGACCGTGAGTGCGAGGCCGGTGGTGGCAACGACGAGCCCGAACAGGACGCGTCGAAGCCGGTGCTGGTGGGGTGACATGATGGGAGCCCTCTCTCTTTCGCCGGGAGTGCCTTATTTCCTCCGGCGAAGGGCGGAGTGTCGGTCGTACCGGGCTGATTGGGAAGGGGGTGTGCCCTACGTCTGCGTCGCGTCGCGCGTGGCGACCCAGCGCTCCCACGTCGAGATCGTCTCGCGGCGCGCGCGCTCGAAGCCGATGCGGTCGCCGTAGTACCCGCCGAGGACGCCCGCGAGCACCCGCCCGCCGATGAGCAGGATCAGGCCGTACGCGATCGTCGCGTAGATCAGCCGGTCCTTGAAGAACGGCACCGCCAGCACCAGCGCGATCCCGCCGACCATCGCGATCAGCAGGCCGAGGTAGGCGAAGCCGTTCACCCACTTCGCCTCGACCTTGCGCTGCTTGATCAGCGCCTCCGCGATCTCGCGTGGCACGGCGTCCACCGTCTTCCGTCCGGTGCGGGCGTCCTGCCCGCAGTGGGCGCAGGTCGTCGTGTCGCGCGAGACGGGGGTGTAGCAGTTCCCGCAGAACTGGCCGCGGTTGGGGGCCAGCCCCTTCTGCACCGCGACCAGGTGCTCTTCCAGCCGCTCGCTGAACAGCGGACAGCCGTCGTTCGGGTGGAAGCGCTGGTCGGCCGGGTCGTCGAAACTCACGCAGCGCCTCGTCTCGCGTTGGCCCGGCCGAGGTCGGCGGCCAGCGCCGCCAGCACGGTGTCGATGTCGTGGTGGTAGGCGGCGGCGCGGCCGGACGGCGAGGGCATGACCCACACCTGCGCGCCCTCCAGCGGCTGCACGTCCTGCCGTCCCCATCCGCGCGCTCGCCAGGCGCCCGGGTAGAGCGCCGCGAACGGGCGTACGGCGGTGAAACAGACCGCGCGCGGCGTGGTCGGGGCCAGGCGTACGCGGAATGCCGGGATCGCCTCGCGCAGTTCCTCGTCGGTCACCAGGCTGCTGTCCGTGATCACGCGCTTTACGAGGTCCGTGAAGCCGATGCCGTCCTGCGCGAGCGCGGCGTCGTCCTCGGGCGTCAGTTCGCGCGAGGCGAGCGGCGAGCGGGAGAGGCAGCGCCAGAAGGCGTTGCCGGGGTGCCCGTAGTAGTGGCCGCGCGCCGCGGACCGCTCCCCCGGGTTGATGCCGACGAAAACAAGGTCGAGCCCGGGCGTCAGCAGGTCGGGCAGCGTGGGGAGATCCCCCGCGCTATCCGACCGAGACATACGAGTACTCGTGGTGGCCCAGCATGACGCCCAGCCAGAGCACGCCCATCGAGACCATGATCAGGAGCACCGTGAAGAGGAGCGACTTCATACGCGTCCGCTCCAGCAACCCTGCATCGCCGGAGCCAGCCAGCACGGCGTCGGAGAGTGCTCGGATGCGGCGGCTGAAGACGAACGTGTGGGCGAGGATCAGCCCCAGCAGCAGCGTGAACAGGGTCATCTTGGTGATGAAGATCTGCCCGTACCGGTAGGCGGTCATGTCGTCCTGGATGTACTGCGGGGTAACCGTGTAGAACTGGTTGAGCCCCGTCGCCAGCAACACCACGAGCGACAAGCCGGCGAGCAGCCCGAAGCGGCGCGACACCACCTGGATGACATCTCGCCGGAGCCGCTCGTCGCTAATCAGCCACGTGGACGGAATGACGGCGTAGAACATCAACACCTGCGGGCCGATCAGGATCGCGGCCGCGGTCAGGTGGATCATCAACGAGACCATGTCCAAGGGTGCTCCTCCCGAAGGCTACCCAGCCGCTACGACTGGATCGCGCCACCGAAAATGTCGCGGGTGACGATCGCCTGGTGGCGTTCGGGGCCCACGGAGATCATGTCGACGGGGACACCCATCAGGTCCTGGATGCGGTGCACGTACTGGCGTGCCTCCGGCGGCAGGTCCGCGAGGTGGCGGACGTGGGTTACGTCCTGCTGCCAGCCGGGCAGTTCCTCGTAGATGGGCTTCGCCCGAGCGGCGTCCGTGAGCGTGGCCGGGAGCGTGGTCACGCGCTGGTCGCCGATCTCGTACGCGACGCAGATCTTGATGCTCTCGAACGCGGACAGCGAGTCGAGGCGCGTCAGCGCGACGGAGGTGACCCCGTTGCTACGCGCCGTGTACTTCGCCAGCACGCTATCGAACCACCCCACGCGACGCGCTCGGCCGGTGGTGGTGCCGTACTCGGCGGTGCCGGCGGCCCCACCGAGGCCCTCGCGCAGCATCTCCATGTCCCCGCCGGAGGTGATCTCCGTGGGCATGGGGCCGTTGCCCACGCGCGTCTGGTAGGACTTGTAGACCCCGACCACGCGGGAGATGGACGTGGGCCCGAGGCCAATGCCGATCGCGCCACCGGCAGCGACCGAGGCGGGGACCGACGAGGTCACGTACGGGTAGGTGCCGGTGTCCAGGTCCAGGAGCACGCCCTGGGCGCCCTCCAGCAGGATCATCTCGCCCCGCGCGTCCGCTTCCTGCACGAACGTCAGGGTGTCCGTGACGTACGGTCGGAGCTTCTCGCCGTAGGCCAGGTAGGTGTCCAGGATCGGCTGGTACTCCAGCGGTGGCAGGCCGTAGAGCGAGGTCAGCACCTTGTTCTTGTACTCGAGCGTGTTCTTCAGCTTCCAGCGGAAGGAGTCGCCGTCGAGCAGGTCGGCCATGCGGATGCCGATGCGCGCGACCTTGTCGTGGAAAGCGGGGCCGGTGCCCGTACCTGTAGTGCCGATCGCCAGGTCGCCCTTCAGGGTTTCCTCGGCGCGGTCAATGATCGGGTGCCAGGGCATGATCACGTGCGCGTGCTGGCTGATCAGCAGGTTGGAGATGCTGACCCCGCGCGAGGTGAGCATGTCGATCTCGTCCAGTAACTTCGCCGGGTCGATGACCACGCCGTTGCCAATGACGCAGGTCTTGTCGGAGCGGAAGATGCCCGCGGGGACCAGGTGGAGCGCGAACTTCCCGCGCTCGTTGATGATCGTGTGGCCCGCGTTGTTGCCGGCGGAGTAGCGTGCGATGACCGAGCAGTACTGGGAGTGGAAGTCCACTACCCGGCCCTTGCCCTCGTCACCCCACTGGCCACCGATCACGACAATTGCGGGCATGCGGAACTCCGGTGCGGATGCGGGCGTCTGAGAGACTGAGGGGAGGGCGAACCGCGCCGTCCCGATGGATGATACCCCGCTCCCTTCGCCGGGGGCCAACGAGGAGCCTGTCGTGTCCAGACGCACCGCCCGAGGCTCCCTGGCGCTCGCGCTCGCACTGCTGATGTTGCTGACTGCCGCCTGTGGCGTCTCCGATCCGCCCCCGACCAGTCCGCTCGATGACGGAAGCGACACCGCGACGACCGTGGTCGGCGTCCCGTCCGTCCTCCCGACCTTCCCCGCGACCTCCACGGTGGTGCCCAGTGACGGCGGCGGTGTGGTGGACCCCGAGCGCCTCGCCGGCCTCGCGATCGAGGCGATCGCGGAGTGGCTCGGCGAAGCCAAGACGCTGTTCCGGCTGGTGGGGGTGGAAGCGGTGGACTGGCCGAACGCGTGCCTGGGCGTGGAGCGGCCCGGTTACGCCTGCGCGGAGGTCGTGATGCCGGGCGCGCGGATCACCGTCCAGACCTTTGGTGGCGGCGCCACCTACTTCGTGCACGCCGATCAGGCCGGGCACCTCGCGTGGGCACCGCTGATGGATGCGGAGCGCGAGGTGGCTTCGGCCGATGCCGCGACCGGCTGGCTGTCGCTCGTCGCGCTCGATGGCTCGGACGAGATGGGGGCCGAACTCGTCGTGGTGCCCGGCTCGCGGCTGGATGTCGCCCTGGGCGACCTGGCGGAAGGCGACCGCATCCACGTCGCCGTCGCGCCCTCGCCGCAGCCGGGCGCTGGCGCTGCGCCGGTCGTCTGGCTCGTCCGCGCCGAGAACTGAGCCGAGCGCCGTCGCTAGCCGGCGCGCTCCCGCGCCTCGATCGCGGTGACCTGGTCGAGCAGCGCGCGGGCGCGACGCACGGAGCGCCGGTCGACGGCGCGGTCGGTCGCGGGCGCTTCCAGCACCTCGCCGGCGACGACGCCCGCCCATTCGCCGCGGGCGCGCACCGCCTCCCACTCCACGAGGATGGCGCGCGCAATCGCGACCTCGGTCGGGTCGGGCGTGAAGAGCGAGTTCATCCCGCGCGCGGTGCCCTCGTGGTGCACGGTGACGCCGGCCGCGCCGAAATCGTGCGCCCTCGCCGGCATCGCGGTGAGTTCCGGGCGGTGATGTTCTACGTTCAGCGCCCACGGGAGGCGCACGGTGTGCGCGGCGATCGCCACGTCCGCCATCGCGTGCTCGTAGACAGCGCTCGCGCGGGCGCCGAGCCGCAGGTCCTCGCGCAACCCGGTGAGGCTGAGCATGACCGCGCCGAAGCGGTCGACCGACCGCAGGATGCCGGGCAGCACGGCCAGCGCCTCCGCCGACTCGATCTCAGGGATCAGACGGATGCCGCCCGGCGTCAGCCGCGCCCGCATCTCACGCTTGCGGATCTGCACGTCCGCGTCGCGGGCGTCCTGCGGCTGCTCCGTGTCGGAGAGCACGACGGCGGTCAGCCACGCGCCGACCACCGCGTCCAGGTCCGCCTCCATCTCGCCGGTGACGGTGGAGGAGACGCGCGCAAACACGGGCCGCCCGGCCTTCGCGATCGCCTGCGCGGCGCGGCGGGCCTGCGCGTGGGCCTCGTCGCGGCGGCCCTGCACGCTCGGGTGTGCGAGGTCAATGAGGACGGCATCGGCGGCGGTGGTCCGCGCCGCGGCGAGCGCGGGCGCATCCAGCGCGTCGACGACCAGGGTGCTGCGCAGCGCGAGCATGGCGAATCCCGTCTGTTGAGGTGGGCGCAGCCTAGACGATCTCGTCCTCGCCGAGGGGTGCGCCCGCCTCGACGTCTCGAAGGAAGCGGAGCACCTGCTCGTTCCAGTCGCGCGGTCGCTGGCTGCTGGTACCGTGATAGCACCCGTCCAGCCGCACCGTGCGCGAGCGAGGCAGCCCGTCCAGCCGGCGCAGGCCGGGCAGGATCATCTCGTCCAGCGTGCCGACGATCACCAGCGTGGGGACCTGGAGGTCCTTGATCGCCTCGGTCAGGTCGGGGCGGGTCTGCATCGCGTGGCGGCAGCCCTCCAGCCCGGGGTCACCGGCCCAGTCCCACACCTCGCCGGTGCGCGGCGTGGGCGGCGGCTGGGCGCCGCGCGTGGTGCTGTCGCTCAGCACGAGCGCGTGCACGTCCGCGGCGTGGTCCACGGTGTACTGCAGCGCGACCTGCCCGCCGAACGACATCCCGCCGATGATCGCGCCGTCCGCCGCGTCCAGTGCTTCGAGCAGCCCGCGCAGGTCGGCCGCCAGCGCGGGCATGGTGTAGTCCTCCACGATGCCGGGCGCCGAGGAGCCGCCGTGGCCGCGCGCGTCCCAGGCGATGAAGCGGTAGTCCTGCGCCAGCACGTGCATCTGCGGGTACCACATCTCCAGGCCGACCCCGAAGCCGTGCGCCAGCACCAGCGGGCGGGCGTCGCGCGGACCGCGTTCGTCGTAGCGGATGCGGATGCCGGTGGGCAGTTCGACGTGAGGCATCAGGCGTCACTCCTGCGTGCCGCGGCGAGCGGCAGCGTATGTGCGAGGAAGTCCAGCGCGTATTGTCGCCGCACCGCATCGTCCGCGCGGGCTGACTTCTCCACCTTCTGGAGCGCCAGCGCGACCGCCAGTTGCTGCGCCTCCACCAGCCGAATCTCGCGCATGATCCGGTTGCTCGCGTACCCCTCGATCAGCGCGTTCGTCAGCGGCCACCCCTGGAAGTACGCGAACGAGGCGATATCGAACGCGGGCGGCAGGATCGCGGCGTCGCCGAAGTCGATGAGGCCGGAGAGCCGCCCCTCACGCAGCAGGAAGTGGCTCGCGTTCAGGTCCGTGTGGCAGGCTGCGACCGCGCTTGGCGCGTCCGCATAGCGCAGCAGGGGCTCGCGCACCGCGGAGAGCCCGGCGATCAGCGACGGCGCGAGGCGTGTGACCGGGTGGGAGAGCAGCGAGCGGCCGTCGAACGGCCAGAAGCCGGCGGGCCAGCGCGCGAGCATCCCCGCGCCCCGGTGGGCGGCCACGCCGCGCACCAGGTCGACGCGGTCTTCGAGCAGGCCGTAGCCCTCCACCGGGACCGCGTGCAGCGCCGCGAGCACCGCGCCAAGGTCGCGCGCGGTCGCCTCGGGCATCCCGCCGGGGCCGGGCCGCTCGCCATCCAGGAGCGACGTGACGGCCCACGCCCAGCGACCGGCGACGGGGTCGCTCTGCTCCGGGTCGACGGAGGTCGAGATGGGGCGAGGGACGAGTGGGGTCACCTCCGACAGCGCGGTGAGGAGCGCGTGCCGCGCGCCGAACTGCGCGGGCTCGTCGCGTCCCTGCTGCGCCTGCACGTCAGGAGGGATCGCGATGAGCACGCAGTACGGGCCGCCTCGCGCGTCCACGCGCCAGCCGACGGCGGTCACGCCCTGGCCGAGGATGCGCAGGTTGTCCGGCGCCTCGCCGGTCGCGACCGTGAAGATGCGCGCGACGGTCGCCGCGTCCGGGAGTGTGGTGAGGCCGGTCATGCGCGTCGCCCTCGGCGTCCGCTAGCCGCCGTGGAGGATCGAGTCGAGCCGGTCGGTGGAGGCGGACGGGCCGACGACGGCGAGCGAGAAGCGCGCGCCATCGAACAGCCGCTTCGCGACGCGCTGGATGTCGTCCTGCGTCACCGCGCGGAGCCGGGCGACCGTCACGTCCGCCGGCTCGATCTCGCCCTCGTTCAGCAGTTGCCCGCCGTGGCGCTGCGCGAACGACATCGGCGTCTCCAGGGAGAGCCGGAAGGAGCCGCAGGCGTAGTCCTTCGTGCGCTGCAGTTCCTCCTCCGGCATCGGCTCGTCGATCAGCCGGCGCAACTCTCCGAGGATCACCAGCAGCGCCTCCTCCTGATGCTCGCGCGTCACGCCGGCGCTCACCGACACGGAGCCGATGTCCGCGTAACGCGTGGAGCCGGAGGAGACGGAGTACGCCAGGCCGCGGCGTTCACGCACCTCCTTGAACAGCCGCGAGGACATGCCCCGGCCGAGCGCGGTGTTCATGATGTCCGCTGCGTACCGGTCCGGGTCGCGCCGCCCGAATCCGAGCACGGACAGCACGAGGTTGGTCTGCTCGATCGGGCGCTCCTCGAGCTGGATGTAGCCCTCGGGCCGCTGGTCGGTGGCGGCGGGCCGGGGCGGACGCACCCCGCGCGGCAGCGAGTCGAACTCGCGCGCGGCCATCTCCACGACGCGGTCGACCTCCAGGTTGCCGGCGATCGAGAGGACGGAGTTCTCCGCCGTGTAGAAGCGGCCCATGTGCGCCATGAAGTCGTCGCGGTGCATCTCGCCCACGGTCTCCAGCGTCCCGGCGATCGGCCAGCCCACCGGCTGGTCACCGTACGTGGCGACCGAGGACAGTTCGCCGACGTAGGAGCCCGGGGCGTCGTGGGAGCGACGGATCTCCTGCTGCACGACCGTCCGCTCCCGCTCGACCTCGACCGGTTCGATGAGGGAGCGCTGGATCATGTCCGCCAGCACCTCCAGCCCGGTCGCGGCGCGCTCGAACGGCAGGTTGTTCCAGTAGCAGGTGACTTCCTTCGTGGTGAAGGCGTTCAGGCTCCCGCCCGCGCCCTCGATCGCCTCGGAGATCTCCGGGGCGGTGGGTCGGCGGGTCGTGCCCTTGAAGAGCATGTGCTCGATGTAGTGGGAGAGGCCGTTCGTCGCCGGCGTCTCGTCGCGGGAGCCGACCCCGGTCCAGAACGACATCGCCGCGGCCTGCGCCGCCGGCACCGGGGTCACCACCACCCGCAGCCCGTTCGCGAGGGTCGTGATCGTCGGCTCGCCGCTCATCTTGGTCTCCATCACCGCGGGATTTTGGGGACGCCCAGCGTACCTGATCACCCGGGCGTAGAATCCCGCCGTCCCGCCCTCATTCGTTCCCTGGAGCGCTTCGATGTCCCTCGACGCCATCGCCGATCCCCTGGCTGCCGCGCAGGCGGTGGTGCCGCGCATCCGCGCCGCCGGCGACGCGATCGAGACGGGACGGCGGCTTCCACCTGACCTGGTGGAGGAGATGCGGGCGGCAGGGATGTTCCACCTCGCCGTGCCCCGCTCCTACGGAGGCGTGGAGGCCGACCCCGTCACCGCCTCGCGCGTGATCGAGGAGGCCTCGGCCGCGGACGGCTCGGCAGGGTGGTGTGTGATGCTCGCCGCGCAGGCGGGCGTCTACGGGGGCTTCGTTGCGCCCGAGGTCGGGCGGACCCTCTTCCAGGACGGCGGCATCATGGCCGGCGTCGCACGGCCGATCGGGCGGGCCGTCCCCGCCTCGGACGGCAGCGGGTACACGGTGAGTGGGCGCTGGCCCTTCGCCTCCGGCTCCTCGCACGCCGACTGGTTCACCGGCGAGGCACTGATCTACGAGGGCGGCGGCGATGTCCCTGCGAAGAACGAGGACGGCACCGACCGCGTCCTCGCCTTCTTCGTGCCGCGCGCGCAGGTCACCATCCACGACACCTGGGACACCACCGGCCTGCGGGGCACCGCCAGTAACGACTTCGAGATCCGCGAGGCGGCCGTTCCGGCGACGCACACCTTCGACTTCTCCTCCCACCAGCACGACTGGGCGCTGTTCCGGTGCGGCGGGCTGGTGTTCATGAACCACGGCGCGCAGGCGCTGGGCCTGGCACGGGCGGCGCTGGCGACGGCGCGGGAGGTGTTCACGACTAAGCGCGGCTGGGGTGGCGTGCCGCTGCAGGAGGTGGGGCGCGTCCAGGAGACGTTCGCGATCGCGCAGGCGCGCTTCGATGCGGCGAAGACCTATTACTACGCCTCGGCCGAGGCGCTCTGGGCGGACGTGCAGTCCTCCGGCGGCGAGGGCGATGTGACGCTGCGCGCGAAGGTGCGTCTGGCGGCGAGCCACGCCGCCACGGAGAGCCTGGGCGTGGTCGACCTGCTGCACCGCGCCTGCGCCACGAGCGCGATCCAGCGCACGAACCCGCTTGACCGGATCTTTCGCGACATCCACACCGCCGGCGCCCACGTCATGATCGGCCCGCTGGTCTACGAGGCCGCCGGCCGCGTGCTTCTCGGCCGTCCCGCCGACTTCCCGCTCTTCTAACTCGCTCGCTCGCTCGGCGCGAGGGCCGGGGGCTGCCGCCGGTGAGCGAGAGGGCACCGCGGGCGCCGCTACCCTCCTGAATCCGAGGAGATCGAGAGAGCCAGTCACGGTCGCGAGCGACGACGCATTCCGGCCCGTCGCGGCGAGCGACCGGGGCAAGGGAGGGGGCAGGGGGAGGGGCCGCCCCTCGTTGATCCCTCGACGTCACGCCCCGACGGCGGCAGCCTCCGCCCGTGGCGGCGAGCGAGCGACTGACTAGCGGCTGGTGAATTCGGGCGGGCGCTTCTCCGCGAAGGCCCGAGGGCCCTCTTTCGCATCCTCGGTCTGGCCGATCGCCCATCGCATTGCGCCACCCCAGCGGAGCGCCTGCGGCAGCGGCATCTCCAGCCCCTGAGTCACCACCTCGCGCAGGCCGCGCACCGCGAGCGGGGCGTGCGAGGCGATCCGAGTGGCGATGCGTTGCGCCTCGGGCAGGAGTTCCTCTGGCTGGAGGACGCGGTTCACCAGCCCGTACTCGCGCGCGGTCTGCGCGTCGATGCGGTCGCCGGTCAGCAGGATCTCCATCGCCGCGCCGAGCGGGATCGCCCGGGGGAGACGGAGCGGTGCCCCGCCGCCGGGGAAGAAGCCGAGCGTGATCTCCGGCATCCCGAACGTGGCCAGCGTGGAGGCGAGCCGGAAGTCGCACGTCAGCGCCAGTTCCAGGCCCGCGCCCAGGCAATGGCCGTTCACCGCCGCGATCATCGGCTTCTGCGCGTCGAACGAGTGGTAGAGCGGGCGCGGCGTGACCGGGAACGGCGTCGGGCCGCGGCCCTCCGACTGATTCGCCGCCCGCCGTCGGAGGTCGGCGCCCGCGCAGAACGCGCGGCCCGCGCCGGTGATGACTGCGCACCGGATCGCCTCGTCGTCCCGGATGCGCTCCAGCGCCGCCATCAGGCGCGCCGTCAGGTCCTCGTCCATCGCGTTCAGCGCGTCCGGGCGGTTGAGGGTGATGGTCGCCACCCCATCCCGCACCTCGACGAGCACGCTCGCGGTCGCATCCTCGGGACTCACGTCAGGCATCGGGTGCCTCCTCGCCGCCCACGGTGGCGAAGGGGCACCCGCGCGTCAACGGCGGTGAGGGTTAGCGCGGCTCCGGCTCGGAGGCCATCTCGGGCGTCACGAACCCGGAGTCGAACGCCAGGATCGCCGCCTGCGTGCGGTCGCGCACGTCCAATTTCGCCAGGATGCGCTTCACGTGCGTCTTCACGGTGCCCTCGCTTACCACGAACGCCTCCGCGATCTCGGCGTTCGAGTAGCCGCGGGCGATCAGGAGCAGCACCTCCCGCTCACGCGGGGTCAGCCCCACGATCAGCCCCTGCACCGGCACGGCCACCACCGGCGGGCCGTCCTGCAGCGTCGCCGGCGGGGCGGGGATGTCGCGCGCCCGGCTGCCCAGCATCAGGCGCGCCCAGCGCGTGTGGAGGACGGCGAGCCCGTTCGCGAGGTGCAGCGAGACGAGCGCGAGCAGCAGGCCGAGCGGCACCAGCGCCCACGCCTCGGCGGGCGTGTCGATCACCCAGGCACCGAGGTTGTAGTCCGTGCTGCCGTCGACCTCGAGGTTGAACCAGCCGGCCTGGAAGGCGGGCGCCGCGGTGAAGACGAAGGCGAACGCGCCCGCCAGCACCAGCAGGACGAACGCGACGATGCCGGTGACCAGGTGGGTGAGTAGGTAGATCAGCCCGGTCCAGGTGGACGGGTCAGTCAGCACCTGGCGTGCCTGCTCCCGCAGCGGCACGTCTCGTTCGTACCAGGTCGGCGGGCGGCGGATCTCGATGCCGACGAGGTGCCTCGCGAGCATCGCCTCCAGGTCGCCACCCCAGCGTGAGGCGGCGACGACCGCCAGCAGCAGCGCCAGGCCCGGGATCGTCCAGACCAGCGAGCCGCCGACGGCCAGCCCGACCACCAGCGCCACGAAGTAGACCAGGCCCAGCGGGAACGTGAGCCCGAGGTAGAGGAGCCGGGTGTAGGTCCACCGGCTGGCCAGCGGCGCCAGCCAGCGCCACAGGATCGGGGTGCGCGCGGGATAGAACGGTACAGAAGCCATCGGGGGGCCCTCCTTCATCCCCGTCACCTTCGCCCCGGCACGCCTCGGCGGCGTCTCTCTCAAGGGGGATTGTGGCGGATGGAGGGGGTGAGCGCCGCTCAGCGAGGGCGATTCAGGCGGTTCACCGCCCCCGGTTCGACACCCCTGCGGATGCGTCGGTAAGATGACGGAAACCGGCTCCCCCTGCCGCGAGTGCTCCCACCATGGCCAGCTACGTGTTTGTCACCGGCGGTGTCGTCTCTTCCGTGGGGAAGGGCATCGTCGCCGCCTCCCTCGGCCGCATCCTGAAGGCGCGGGGGCTCCAGGTCTCCGTGCTCAAACTGGACCCGTACATCAACGTGGATCCCGGCACCATGTCCCCGTACCAGCACGGCGAGGTCTTCGTGACCGACGACGGCGCGGAGACGGACCTGGACCTGGGGCACTACGAGCGCTTCGTCGATATCGAACTCGGGAAGCTGAACTCCTCCTCTTCCGGCCAGATCTACGAAGAGGTGATCCGGAAGGAGCGCCGGGGCGACTATCTCGGCGGCACCATCCAGGCGATCCCGCATGTCACGAACGAGATCAAGCGCCGGATCCGCCTGGCGGGCACCTCCGCGAAGGCGGACGTGGTGATCGTGGAGGTCGGCGGCACCGTCGGCGACATCGAGGGCCAGGTGTTCCTGGAGGCGATCTCGCAGATGCGGTATGCCGCGCCGGGCGAGGCGATGTTCATCCACGTCACGCTGCTGCCGTACATCGGCTCCACGCACGAACTCAAGACCAAGCCGACGCAGCACTCCGTGCGCGAACTGCGGGCCTTCGGCATCCAGCCGGACGTCATCGTCGCGCGGTCCGACTTCCCGGTGCCGGAGGCGCTGCGCGAAAAGATCGCGCTGTTCTGCTCCGTGCAGCGCGAGGCCGTGATCCCGCTGCAGACGGCCGACTCTATCTACGAGGTGCCGCTGATCCTGGAAGGCTCCGGGCTCGGCCAGATCGTGATGAAGGGCCTCGGGCTGGGCGACACCAAGCCGGACCTGGAGGACTGGGCGCGGTTCGTGGAGCGGTTGCACGCCCCGAAGCGGCGCGCCCGCATCGCCATCGTCGGCAAGTATGTCGAACTGCACGACGCGTACCTCTCTATTAAGGAGGCGCTGGTGCATGCCGGCGTCCACCACGACGGTGCGCTCGATTTCGACTGGGTTCACTCCGAGGACCTCGAGAGCGACTCCGCGGAGCGCGTGATCGGCGACGTGGACGGGATCCTGCTCTGCCCCGGCTTCGGTGACCGTGGTCTGGAGGGGAAGATCGCGGCCGTGCGCTACGCGCGCGAGCGCCAGATCCCGTACCTCGGGGACTGCCTCGGGCTCCAGATGCTGGTCGTCGAATTCGCCCGCCACGTGGCCGGGATGCCCGGCGCAAACACGACCGAGGCGGATCCGAAGACCCCGTTCCCGGTCATCTCCCTGCTCTCCGAGCAGCAGGAAGTGCACGAGATGGGCGGCACCATGCGCCTCGGCGGGTACGACTGCCGGCTCGTCCCCGGGACGAAGGCGGCCGCCGCCTATGGCGAGCCGGTGGTGCGCGAGCGGCACCGACACCGCTACGAGGTGAACAACAGCCTACTGCCGCAACTGGTGCAAGCCGGGCTGATCGTCGCTGGGCGAGACACGGAGACGGGGCTGGTGGAGATCGTGGAGTTGCCGGACCACCCGTTCATGGTGGGCGCGCAGTTCCACCCGGAGTTCACGAGCCGCCCGAACCAGCCCAACGCGCTCTTCCGCGACTTCGTGGGCGCCGCCTTCGCGCACGCCTCGCAGCGTCCGTCTGCTGCCGGGCAGGCCTCCGGGGCCCCCTCGGGCGTCGCGTGACGGCGTGGCGGTTCATCCACACGCTTTCGCTGTTCCTGATGATGGTGGGGATCGGCAGCGTGGTCGTCCCGGTCTGGAAGGCGTGGGCGACGCAGGTGATCGAGGAGAAGGCGCTGCTCTTCACGGAGGCGCAGCGGAACGAGACCTACTTCCTGCTCCCCGGTTTCATCGCGACGCTGTTCTCTGGCTACGCGTGGGCGGCGGCGGCGGAACTGAACGTGATCACCACGGGCTGGCTGATGGCGCTGCAGACGCTGACGCTGGTGGACCTGTTCATCTTCGTGCCGCTGCTCGGGGTCGGGCTCCGGCGCGTGCGCATCCTTTCCCTTGCGGCGAAGAAGCACGGCGAGGTCACGGACGAGTTGCGTGACGCGCTGGCGGACAATGTCCCGCTGGTCTTTGGCACGGTGATCGTCCTGACCGTGCCGGTCATGGCCTGGCTGGCGATCTTCAAGCCGTTCTAGTCACGCCACCGCCAGCACTCGGCGGTGGGTGGAGGCAGGAGCACCCTCGTGCGCATCTTCCTGGATACCGCGAACATCGATGACATCCGTCGCGGTGCCGCGCTGGGCGTGGTGGACGGGGTGACGACCAACCCTACGCTGGTCGCGCGCGAGGGCGTGGACTACAAGACCCGCGTCCTGGAGATCTGCGAGGTCGTAGACGGCCCCATCTCCGCCGAGTGCATCTCGATGGAACTCGAGCAACTGGTCGCGGAGGCGCGCCGCGTCGCTGCCTGGCACCCCAACGTGGTCGTCAAGATCCCGATGAGCGAGGTGGGCCTGCAGGCGACGAAGCGCCTGTCTGCCGAGGGGATCAAGATCAACACCACGCTGGTCTTCTCCGCGAACCAGGCGCTCCTGGCGGCGAAGGCCGGCACCACCTTCGTCTCGCCCTTCGTGGGCCGGCTGAACGATGCTGGCCACGACGGGACGGAGGTCATCCGCGAGATCGTCGCGACCTACGATGCGTTCAACCTGCCGGCGCAGGTGCTGGCCGCCAGCATCCGCAACCCTCGTGACGTGACGGAGGCGGCGCTGGCCGGTGCGCACATTGCCACCATTCCCGCGGCGGTCCTGTTCCAGATGATCCAGCACCCGCTGACGGATAAAGGAATTGAGATCTTCTTGAAGGATGCCCAGAAGTACGCGCCGGTCTAGGCGCGCGGATTGCAGGACGGCGCCGGTGTCAGGACTTGCGCCGCCGATCGCCACTTGTCGAATCGCGGTGCCGTCGTCTAGCATGAAGACGGCTCCACGGTCGTGGAAGCCCCTCCCATTCGTCCCCGTGCCACCCAATCGCGCACCGGACACCTCTCTCACAGAGCAGGCCCTATATATGACTTCATCCCCTCGTGGACGCGAGATCGCGTCTTCGGATGTTCCGAGGACACGCCGCCGATCCCGGCGCGGTAGCGGCACCGGTACTGGTACCGGCTCCGGCATGGGAATGGGCATGGGAAGCCGCTCCGGGCGCGCTCCCCAGGCAGACCCCTCACTGGAGCCGATGCCGGATATCGACCCGGATATTCCGGCACTCAGCATCGCGGACCTCGAGACCCGCACCCGCGACGAACTGATCGCGCTGGCGGATGAGCTTGAGGTCGAGAACGCGGGCGGGCTGCCCAAGAACGAGATGATCTTCCGCCTCCTGGAGGCGCAGGCCGAGCGGCGCGGGACGATCTTCTCCGGCGGCGTGCTCCAACTCGTGGACGACGGCTTCGGCTTCCTCCGCGGCGACCGCCTGCTCCCCGGCATGAACGATGTCTACGTCTCCCAGTCGCAGGTGCGCCGCTTCGGCCTCCGCTCCGGCGACTACGTGACCGGCCAGGTCCGTCAGCCGAAGTCCTCTGAGAAGTACTACGGCCTGCTCCGCGTGGACGCGGTCAACGGCATTGACCCGGAAGAGGCGAAGCGCCGCCCGGACTTCGATGCCCTCACCCCGATCTTCCCGAACCGAATGATGCCGCTGGAGACCAACCAGCACGAGTTGTCCCAGCGGATGGTGGACCTCTTCGCCCCCATCGGCCGCGGACAGCGCGGCCTCATTGTTTCCCCGCCGAAGGCGGGCAAGACGATGCTGCTGAAGTCCATCGCCCACGGCATCGCGGCGAACCACCCGGACAGCCACCTCATGGTCCTGCTCATCGGTGAGCGGCCGGAGGAAGTCACGGACATGAAGCGGTCCGTGCGTGGCGAGGTCATCGCCAGCACGTTCGATGAGCCGGTGGAGGACCACACCCGCGTCGCGGAGATCGCCCTGGAGCGCGCGAAGCGCCTGGTGGAGGGCGGTACGGACGTGGTGATCCTGATGGACTCCATCACCCGCCTGGCCCGCGCCTACAACACTGCCATGCCCACCTCCGGGCGCACACTCTCCGGCGGTATGGACCCGATCGCCCTCTACCCCCCGAAGCGCTTCTTCGGCGCCGCCCGTAACACGGAGGAAGGCGGGTCGCTCACGATCATCGCCACCTGCCTCGTGGAGACCGGGTCGCGCATGGACGACGTGATCTTCGAGGAGTTCAAGGGCACCGGTAACCTCGAGCTGCGCCTCACCCGCCGCCTGGCGGAGAAGCGCGTCTACCCGGCGATCGACGTCCTCGGCTCCTCCACCCGTCGCGAGGACCTGCTCTTCCCGGAGGAGGACCTCCGCTCGATCTGGCTGCTCCGCCGCATGGCCGCCATGATCGAGGAAGACAGCAGCGACGCCGCCGAGCGGGTGCTGGAGCGCCTGGGCAAGACCAAGAACAACAAGGAGTTCCTGGGCACGCTCAAGGGCGACAACATCTAGTCCTCGCCCGGACGCTTCGTTTGGTCGACCGCGACGCCCGCCCTCACCGGCGGGCGTCGCTGCGTCCGAGGGCGCGGAGTGCGACGCGGCACTCCCCAGAACCCCGTGGAGCCGTCGCTCATTCGTGCGTTATTCTTAGACTCCGATGGTGGATCGGAGTTGTTTGTGTTCCCGGGCACTAGTTAACCTTTTCCTGTCCAGTCGGGGTGGGGACTCCTGCCGACTTGCCCAGCGGGCATTGACGGCGGGCTGGAGTGCTAGGATCCGCGCGCGGGCAACGGCTCGTGGCGTGTCCTGCGCCGATGTCCGTGCCGTCAATCGGTACGGAAACTCAGGGAGCCGTCCATCAACGGGACCATCCAACCGCCCCGGCCGCCGCGTCGCAGTCGAACGCTGCTGCGCGCCCGCGCGGCACGCGTGACGGTGACGCGCTCCCGCCACGCCGTGCACTTCGGCGTCCTCACCTCTCTCTTTCTGCTCATCGTCGGTATCGGCGCCTTCCCGGTCCCGGTGACCGAGGCCGCCAGCACACCGGTGCTGCGCGCCGACCGCTTCACCCTTCCTGGCCTGGCCGCCTCCGTCCCCACCGCCGGCGCCACCTCACTCTCCGCCGGCCCCGTGCCGCTGACCGTGGTGGTCCCGCCGTCCGTGGCGGATGCTCTGCTCCAGGGCGACAACCGCGCCCTGAATGCCCGCGCGCAACTCGCCGCGCTGCAGGAGAACTCGTCGCAGGCCTCGGGCGGCGTCGATAACGGCACCAGCAACGAGCGCATCCCGATCTTCTTTGAGTACGAGGTCCAGGCCGGCGACACGATCTCTGGCATCGCTTCCCGCTTCGGCGTGTCCGCATCCTCCATCACCTGGAACAACGTGGACGTGCTGAGCGACAACGACCTCCTGCAGCTCGGGATGAAACTGCAGATCCCGAGCGTGGACGGCATCATCCACTCCGTCCGTGTCGGTGAGACGGTGACCGCGATCTCGGCCCGGTATGACGCCGACTGGCAGGACGTGGTCGCCTTCCGCGCGAACGGCCTGGACGGCGACCCGAACAACATCCGCGAGGGCTCGCTGATCCTGGTGCCGGGTGGCCGCAAGGTGCCGCTGGCGCCGGCGCCCTCACTCCCGGTGGTGGCGCCGGTCGGGAACGGTGGCAGCGGCTGGGTCTGGCCCTCGGGTGGTCTGTTGACCTCCGCTTTTGGGCCGTCGCACCCCCTCGGGATCGACCTTGCGATGTCGTCCGGGAGTGCGGTCGCGGCCGCCAAGTCCGGGCAGGTCACCTTCGCCGGCGGCAACCCGTGTTGTTCGTACGGCTTCCACATCATCATTGACCACGGCGATGGTTATGAGACCGTCTATGCGCACCTCTCCGACTTCGCGGTTGGCAACGGCCAGTTCGTGAACGCCGGCGACATCGTTGGCTTCAGCGGCAACTCCGGCCGCTCCACCGGTCCGCACCTGCACTTCGAGGTCAGGCGTAACGGCTCCCATATGGATCCGCTCACCTTCCTGCCGTAGCCGCGGACCGACACGCCCGACATGCACGACACGAACGAGGCGCCCCGTGGGGCGCCTCTTCGCTTCGGTCACTACTCGACGGGGGCGGCTAGGCGCGCGCCTCCAGGAGGACGATGCGGCGCGTCTCGCCATCGAAGGAGCGGGAGTTGATGGTGAAACGGCTGACCGGCTCCTCCGGGGTGCCGCCCAGCGCGCGGACGAACGCCTTCAGCGCCGCCTCGTCGGACGGCTCGTAGCCGACCGGGATCACGATCGACGGCTCCATCGCGCGGACCGCCTTCGCGGCGTCCTCCGGCGCGAGCGTGTCTGGCAGGGCGATTGGCACGATCACGATGTCGGCGCGGGTCAACAGGTCGAGTTGGGCCGTGGTGAGCGGCGTCCCCAGTCCGCCCAGGTGCGCCACGCGCATCTGCTCGGCCTCGAACAACCAGAGGGTGCTGGTCAGAGCGGCCGGGTCGCCCTCGCCGCGGAGCCAGCCGCGGACGGACTCGATCTGCACGCCGCGGATCTCGTACTCGCCGGGGCCCACCAGCACCATCGGCTCGCCGTCCGCCGGCGCCACGCCGGCGGTGCCGTTCCGCATGGGGTCGTCGTGGCTGATGGTGATGATGTGGGCGTCCGGCCGGCCCATCGTCCCGCCGATGCTCTTGTTGTACGGATCCATGACCACGGCGGCGGTGCGCGTGCGCATGCGTGTTGCGGCGTACCCGAGCCAGGTCAGATCCATGAGGCCTCCGGAGATGCAGGGGATAGGGGAATCGTACCGACGGCCCCGGACTCAGGCCACCGCGCGCCCTGGGCCGGAGCGGTCAGGCGCCGGTGGAGCGGGCGGCCGAGGCGGTGACGAGGCGACGAGAGCCAACGCCGGCCCACTCGATCACCATCGCACCCCAGGAGAGGCCACCTCCGAAGGAGGCGAAGAGCACGCGGTCGCCCGGCTTCAGCCGGCCTTCCGCTTCCGCCTCGGCCAGTGCGATCGGGATCGTGGCGCTGGAGGTGTTCCCGTAGCGGTCCACGTTCACGTAGACCCGGTCCATCGGGAGCCCCAGGCGGTCGGACATGGCGGTGATGATGCGCATGTTGGCCTGATGCGGCACGGCGAGGGCGATGTCGTCCACGGTGAGGCCCGCGCGGGCGATCACCTCGATCGCGGAGTCGCACATCATGGTGACGGCCTGGCGGAAGACCGCGCGCCCGTCCATGACGATCTTCGCCTCCTGCTGGAGCCCGTCGACCAGCGGTGAGCACGGGCCGTGCGAGTACAGGAGCCCGGCCTGGCTGCCGTCCGAGCGCAGCAGGAGCGAGTCGATCGAGCCAGGTTCGCCGGGCACCGCACGCTCCAGGACCACCGCGCCGGCGCCATCGCCGAATAGCACGCAGGTGCCTCGGTCGGTCCAGTCCACGATCCGGGAGAGCGTCTCGGCGCCCACCACCAGCACGCGTTCCGCGCTGCCGGTGGCGATGAACTGCGCGCCGGTGGCCAGCCCAGAGAGGAAGCCGACGCAGGCAGCGTTCACGTCAAAGGCGCCCGCGTGATTAGCGCCGATAGCGTTCTGGATCGCGGAGGCGGTCGCCGGGAACAGCCCGTCCGGGGTGCACGTCCCGGTGATCACGAGGTCGATCTCCGCGCCGGTGATCCCGGCGGAGGCCAGGGCGCGTCGCGCCGCCTCCGTGCCCATGCTGCTGGTGGTCTCGTGGGGGGCGGCGATGCGCCGCTCGCTGATGCCGGTGCGCTCCACGATCCACTCGCTGGAGGTTTCGACCGTGGCCTCGAGCTCTTCGTTCGTCATGACGCGTTCCGGCACATAGCGACCGACGCCAGAGATCCGTGCCGCCAGCGTCATTGACGAGTCCTCTCGCGGCTCCCCGGTCCGGCGCTGTCCTCTGCCAGGTCGGCGAGCAGCGCGTGCAGTTCGCGGAGCGTGCGGTGGTGCAGTGCCTTCACTGCACCCTCCGTCCGGCCCATCATACGTCCGATCTCGGCGTTCGTTCTTCCATCCACGTACTTGAGCGCGATCAGTTCCTGGCGTTCCGGGGGAAGCGAGGAGATGGCGGCGCGCACCTGCGCGATCACCTCGTTCTGCTCCAGGGAGGACTCTGGCCCGGGCACGGTGGAGGCCACCTCCATCGCCGCGTCCAGCGCCGCCGTGGCTGGCCGGCGGCCGCGGTCCCGGTACCAGTTCACCAGCAGGTTGTGGGCGATGCTCATCAGCCAGGAGGAGAACCCCGCCCCGCGGCCCCGGTACTGCTCCAGGCTGGCGAGGGCGTTCAGGAAGACGCGCGAGGTCAGCTCCTCCGCCTCTGCCGGGTCGGACGTGCGGGCGAGGAGGTAGCGGTAGACGCGGGTCGCGTGGGCCTCGTAGAGCGCGGAGAAGGCGGAGCGGTCCTCCAGGGCGCGCTCCGCCAGCCGCTCGTCCTGCTCGTCGCGGGCACGAGGTGGTCGGTCGGCGGCCGGGCGGCCGGTGCGGCGGGGGCGAGGGGCGGGCTGGGACGTCTTCGGCCTCCATCGTCGCGATGCCCACCGGGGAAGGTGGGGCCGCGCCCGCGCCCCCGAGTATAGGGAGTCACTGGTTCAGGATTGACCCCCGGAGGGGAGCCTGAATACAATCGAGAGGCGATTTAGCACTCTCACGGCGAGAGTGCTAATGGAGGACAGAGGTGCTGACCGACCGTCAGTCCGCGATTCTGGGCATGGTGGTCGACGAGTACGTCGAGACCGCCGAACCGGTGTCGTCGCGCGCCCTGGTGGACCGGCATCGCCTGGAGATCTCCAGCGCGACGATCCGGAACGAGATGGCCCGGCTGGAGCGGGAGGGGTACATCACCCACCCGTATACCTCCGCCGGCCGCATCCCCTCCGACCTGGGCTACCGCTTTTACGTTGAAGCCCTCATGTCCGAGGCCCCGGTTGCCCTGGACGAGCGGCGCACCGTGGAGCACCAGCTCCACCAGGTGGCCGGCGGCCTGGACGAATGGCTCAGCCTGACGGCGACCATCCTCTCCTCGCTGGTCGGCAACGTCGCCGTCGTCACCCGTCCTCGCACCTCCACCGCGCGGCTCCGGCACGCGCAGCTCGTGGAGTTGTCGCGGGACACCGCGCTGCTGGTGTCCGTGATGGACGACGGCCGGGTGCGCCAGCGCATCCTGCAGCAGCGCCAGCCGGTGACGCAGGACCAGTTGAACGCACGTGCCACGCGCCTGAACGGGCTGCTGGCCGGTGCGGATGCCGCCAACGTGCGCGACCGCCTCGTGGGCCTCGAAGACCCGGACGAGGTGGCGACGGCGCGGGCGGTGGCGGAATCGATCGAAGAACTGCGGATCGCCGAAGAGACGTTCCTGGACGGCCTCAACATGGCGCTCCGGCAGCCGGAGTTCTCGGACGTGGACCGGATGCTGGAGGCGGTGACGCAGCTCCAGGCGTACCGGCTGCGCGGACTGCTGGAGTCCACCGTGGATGACCATGTGGGCAGCACCCGCGTGATCATCGGCCAGGAGAACCCGGACACCGGACTGCAGGATTGGAGCGTGGTGGTGTCCCGGTACGGGGACACGGACGCCGCGGGCGTGGTGGCCGTGATTGGTCCCACGCGCATGGCGTACCAGCGCACCATCCCGCGCGTCCGATACATCGCGTCGCTGATGGGCCAGATCCTCCGCGACGTAGGCCAGTAAGAAACACCACCCGCACCGCGCGACTCCTTCGCCGGGCGGCGCGGGGGAGCCTGGTGAGGAACACGATGACCGACCAACACACGGCCCCGGCCGCACCCGAGGAGCCGCTTCCCGCGGAATCCTCCGATGTCGCCGTTCCCGAGCTCGATGACCTGGGCCGCGAGCTGGAGGCGGCCCGCGCGCGCGAGGCGCGGGCGCTGGCGGACTACCAGAACCTGCTCCGCCGCGCCCGCGAGGAGCGCGCAGAGGTGGGCCGGGTCGCCATCGCGGACGCCGTCTCTGGCTTCCTCCCCGCGATCGATGACCTCGAGCGGGCGGTGGAGTCCGCGCCGGAAGACGTGCGCGACCACCCCTGGGCGGAGGGCGTGCGGCTGGTGCTGCAGGGCTTCCGCCGGGCGCTGGAGCAGCGCGGCGTGGAGGAGATCCACGCGCTGCACCAGCCGTTCGACCCGAACAAGCACGAGGCCATGGGCCAGGCGCCCGGGCCCGAGAACGAGGTGGTGCACCTGGTCCGCCGCGGCTACGCGGTGCAGGACCGGGTGATCCGCCCGGCGATGGTGATGGTGGGGAACGGCGAGGGCGCGACCACGTAACGCGCATCCCGCTCCCGATCAGGAAGACAACGAACCGCCGCAGCGCGGGGAAAAGAAGGACAGCATGGGTAAGGTGATTGGCATCGACCTCGGCACGACGAACTCGTGCGTGGCGGTGATGGAAGGCGGCGAGCCCCGCGTCATCGCGAACGCCGAGGGCGGCCGCACGACGCCGTCCATGGTGGCGATCGCCAAGAACGGCGAGCGCCTGGTGGGCACGGTCGCGAAGCGCCAGGCCGTGACCAACTCGGACAACACGGTCTACTCCGTGAAGCGCTTGATGGGCCGCCGCTTCGATGACGAAGAGGTCGTCCGCCTGAAGCGCGTGGCTGGCTTCGGCCTGATCCGCCGCGACAACGGTGACGCCGGCGTGGAGATGGGCGGCAAGCAGTACTCGCCCCCCGAGATCAGCGCCATGATCCTGCAGAAGTTGAAGGCAGACGCCGAGGCATACCTGGGCGAGAGCGTGACGGAAGCCGTGATCACGGTCCCCGCCTACTTCAACGACGCCCAGCGCCAGGCCACCCGTGACTCCGGCCGCATCGCCGGCCTTGAGGTCTTGCGCATCATCAACGAGCCGACCGCCGCGGCGCTCGCGTACGGCCTGGACAAGAAAAATGACGAGCTGATCGCGGTCTACGACCTCGGCGGCGGCACGTTCGACATCTCGATCCTCGAGATCGGGGACGGCACCTTCCAGGTGAAGGCGACGAACGGCGATACCTTCCTGGGTGGCGACGACTTCGACAACGTCGTCATCGACCACCTCGTGTCGGAGTTCAAGCGCGACCAGGGGATCGACCTGTCGCAGGACCGGATGGCGCTACAGCGCCTCAAGGAAGCGGCGGAGAAGGCGAAGATCGAGCTCTCCTCCGCGCAGTCCACGGAGATCAACCTCCCGTTCATCACCGCGGACGCCAGCGGTCCGAAGCACCTGGTGCTGACGCTGACCCGCTCCCAGTTCGAGCAGCTCGTCATGCCGCTCGTGGAGCGCACGCTCGCCCCGGTGAAGCAGGCGCTGGAGGACGCCGGCGTCGCCGCCTCCGCGGTGGACGAGGTGGTCCTGGTGGGCGGCATGACCCGCATGCCGCTCGTGCAGAAGCGCGTGGAGGAGTTCTTCGGCAAGGAGCCGCACCGCGGCGTGAACCCGGACGAGGTCGTCGCCATCGGCGCGGCGATCCAGGCCGGCGTGCTCAAGGGCGAGGTCAAGGACGTCCTGCTGCTGGACGTGACGCCGCTCACGCTTGGCATTGAGACGCTGGGCGGCGTGATGACGCCGATCATCGAGCGCAACACGACGATCCCGACCAGCGCGTCGCAGGTGTTCTCCACGGCCAGCGACAACCAGCCGTCGGTGGAGATCCACGTCCTCCAGGGCGAGCGCACCATGGCGGGCGACAACAAGTCGCTGGCTCGCTTCATCCTGGACGGCATCCTCCCCGCGCCGCGAGGCGTCCCGCAGGTGGAGGTCACGTTCGACATCGACGCGAACGGCATGGTGAAGGTGTCCGCGGCGGACAAGGCGACGGGCAAGCAGCAGCACATCACCATCCAGGCCTCCAGCGGCCTGTCGGACGACGAGGTGCAGCGCCTGAAGCGCGACGCCGAGCAGCACGCGGACGAGGACGCGAAGAAGCGCACCCTCGCCGAGTCCCGCAACAGCGCCGACTCGCTGGCGTACGCCGCCGAGAAGATGCTGCGCGACAACGCGGAGATCGTGACCGCGGAGCAGAAGCAACAGGTGGAGGCCGCGATCGCAGAGGTTCGCACCGCCCTCGGTGGTGAGGACGCGGACGAGATGAACGCGAAGACGGAGGCGCTGTCGGCGGCCATGCAGGCCGTGGGCGCCGCCATCTACTCCAAGCAGCAGGCTCAGAACGCCCCCGGCGCCGGCGGCGATGCCGGTCCGGACGCGCCCGAGGAGGCCAGCACGATCGAGGGCGAGTTCCGGGAGGTCTAGCCCCCCGCCCGGAAGTTGAACCCAACGGACGCCCCGCTGATGTATACCGTCGGCGGGGCGTCCGGCTGTCGGCCAGCGTGCCGAGGGCAACGGGGGCGCCGAGGGCAACGGGGGGACGGCCATGAGCCAGTACGAGCGGCACTTCGACTTCGAGCAGGTCTACAACTTCCGCGATCTGGGCGGCTACGACACCGCGGACGGCCGCACCGTGCGCTGGCGGCGGCTCTTCCGCTCCGCCGAGCACCAGCGCATGCAGCCGCACGAGGTCGAGCGGCTCCGCGCGGAGGTGCCGCTCCGCACCGTGATCGACTTCCGCAGCGAGGCGGAGGCCGGCGACCCGCGGGGCGTGGGTGCGCTCTGCACCGTGGAGGTCACCCGTCACCATTTCCCCATGGGCAACGCGGACGCGAAATTCGCCGCCCGGTCGGAGGGCGCGTGGGACCCGGGCTACGTGGACATGATGGAGCGGCACGGGCAGGCCTGGGCCACGGCCTTCGCGCTCCTCGGGCGGGACGAGACCTACCCGGCCGTCTTCCACTGCGTGACCGGCAAGGACCGCACCGGGGTGTTCGCGGCGCTGTTGCTGGACGCTCTTGGCGTGGACGAGGGGACGATCCTGGACGACTTCGCGCTGTCCCAGGTGGCCATGGACACGCTGGTCGCCCGGCTGCGCGCCCGGGGCGTGATCAAGCCGGACGAGGCGCCGAACCCGGCCCTGGGCGTCCCGCGCCCGGCGATGGCGGAGATGCTGGCGACGCTGCGCGAGCGGCACGGCGGCGCTCGGGCGTTTCTGCGGGCGCAGGGCGTGAACGACGCCATCTTCGACGCGGTTGCCGCCCAGCTGCTGGAGGAGCGCCGCCGATAACGAGGCGTGGCGGTACGATGGATGTTCGATGACGACCAACTCCACCGGTAACGCCGACCTGTACGGGGTCCTGGGTGTCCCGCGCGATGCGAGCGCGGACGACATCAAGAAGGCTTTCCGCCGCCTCGCGATGCAGTACCACCCGGACCGCAACAAGGAGGCCACCGCCGAGGCGAAGTTCAAGGAAGTCAACGCTGCCTACGAGGTGCTCTCCGACCCGGAGAAGCGCTCGCGGTACGACCGCTTCGGCGCCGCCGGCGTCGGGGGCGCCCAGGGCTTCCAGGGGCACGAGGGCTTCGGCGGCTTCGGCGACATCTTCGATGCGTTCTTCCGTGGTACGGGCACCCGCCGCGCCGGCCCGCAGCCGGGCTCCGACCTGCACGCGACGCTCACGATCACCCTCGAAGAGGCGGTCGCCGGCACGGAGCACGAACTCTCCTTCGAGCGCGTCGAGCGCTGCCCGGATTGCCGGGCGACCGGGCAGGCGGGCGCGACCGAAAAACCGCAATGCTCCGAATGCCAGGGCGCGGGCGAGATCCGGCGCGTGCAGCAGTCGCTGTTCGGCCAGTTCGTGAACGTGGCCACGTGCAACCGCTGCCGTGGCGAAGGCACGATCGTGAGTGACCCGTGCAAGACCTGCCGGGGCCAGGGCATGCGCCGCGTGCCGGTGACCCGCTCCGTGAAGGTGCCCGCCGGTGTCGACACCGGCTCGCAGATGCGCATCGCCGGCGAAGGCGACCACGGCCCGCGCGGTGGCCCGCCCGGCCACCTCTACATCGAACTCAACGTCGCGCAGCACGAGGTCTTCAAGCGCGTTGACGACGACCTGATCTACGACCTGGCGCTGAACATCGCGCAGGCCTCGCTCGGCACCGACGTCCAGGTCCCGACGATCGAGGGCGACCCGGTCGAACTGAAGCTGAAGCCGGGCGTGCAGCACGGCGAGGTGCACGTGATCCGCGGGCGTGGTGTCCCGCACCTGCGCAGCTCCGCGCGCGGCGACCTGCTGGTGCGCACCTATGTGGTGACGCCAACGAAACTATCCGGCGACCAGAAGGAACTTCTGCGCCGCCTCGCGGAGTCCCTCGGCACGCCGGATGTGCCCGAAGACCCGTCCGTCTTCGATCGCATCAAGAGCGCGTTTACCTAGCGCGTGGCCACTCCTGACGATCGCTGGTTCGAGGTCGTCGCACGCTGCGATCCCGCCGACACGGAAGCCGCCGCCGACGTCCTGCGCGAGGCGGGCGCGGCCGGCGTCTCGATCGAGCCGGCCCTCCTGATCTCCGACTTCGCCGACTTCTCCTACGAGGAACTCACCGACCGCCCCTGGGTCGTGCGCGCCACCTTCCCGGCCGCGCTGTCCCAGCCCGCCCGCCGTGCGCTCCGTCGCCGCCTCGCGCAGGTCGCGGTCAGCGGGCCGCTCGCGCGTCTGCAGATGCGCGAGGTGGAGCCGGTGGACTGGGCGGAGGAGTGGAAGCAGTTCTACCGCATCCAGCACAACGGCCAGCGCCTCGTCGTCCGTCCGTCGTGGGAGCCGTACGAAGCACAGCCGCACGAGGTGATCATCGACCTCGATCCCGGCGCGGCGTTCGGCACCGGCGAGCACGAGACCACGCGGCTCTGCCTGCTCGCGCTGGAGGGCGTGATCGCGCCGGGCATGGATGTGCTGGACGTGGGCGCGGGCTCGGGCATCCTCGCGATCGGCGCAGCGAAACTGGGTGCCCGCAGCGTGCGCGCCGTGGACATCGACGCGGCGACGGTGGCGGTGGCCGTGGAGAACGCGGAGCGCAACGGCGTGGAGGGAATGATCGAGTTCGGCGCGGGCAGCGTCGGCGACATCTGGCCGTGGCCGGCCGCTCCCGCCGAGGGCTCCGCGGACCTGGTGCTCGCGAACATCTCCTCGGTCGTGCTCGGGCGGCTCATGCCGTTGCTCGTCGCCGCGCTCCGGCCCGGCGGCACGCTGGTCGCGAGCGGCTTCCTGCGCCGCGACGCACACGAGGTGCGCGCCGCCGCCGAACAGGCTGGACTGGTGGTGCGCGAGGACTTCGAGGAAGGCGATTGGGGCGCCCTCGTCGCCGTGACTACTCCGGCCTGAACGGCCGCTCCGTCCACGTCACCGGGTCTACGTTCACGCCGTAAATCGTCATCTCCCAGTGGAGGTGCGGCCCGGTCGACAGGCCGGTCGAGCCCATGAGCGCGATCACCTCGCCCGCCTCCACCCGCGCGCCGGCCTCGGTCGTGATCTCCAGCAGGTGGTGGTAGCCGGTCACGACGCCGGCCCCGTGGTCCACGAGGACGGTGTTGCCGCGGATCGGCATGGGCGCCGCCCAGATCACCCGGCCCGGCGCGGCGGAGACGACCGGCGTCCCCTCCGCGTTCGCAATGTCGAGGCCGCTGTGCGCGCCGCCGATCGGGCCGCCGTTGATCGAGCGGGCCTGGCCGAACTCCGTTGTGACGATGCCCTCCGCCGGTCGGATGAACAGGCCGTCCCACGCGGCATGTCCATCGAAGGCGTTGAACTGCTCGAACGCGCGCATGCGCGCCTCGGTCGCCAGCGCCTCCGGCGTCAGCACCGAGCCTTCCTCCTCGGTCAGTTCGAGGTAGTCAACGGGCCGGTCGACCTCCACCACCGCAAACGGCACCTCGGCGGTCTCCAGCGTTGCGCCCGTCGCGTCGCGCGTGATGACGACGGCGACCTGCGGCCCGAGCGGGGCGACGAGGCCGGCGCCGAGCGGCGCCCAGAGCGTGTCGCCGTCACGTTCGAGCGGGTAGTGGCGCCCCAGAAAAACCACGGATCCACTGGCCGCGCCGGGACGCCGGACGACCAGTAGCGATGTCTCCCCTCGGCCCACGTCCGGCGGGTTAAGTGTGATCGCGATCGGCACCGGCGTGGAAGCGACGGCTGCCGTCGCGACGGCTGAGGCCTCGGCGGTTGGGGTCGTGGTGGCGAGTCCAACGGTGGCGGCGCCAGGGTCAGGGGTGCCGTCGCGGAGGAGAGCGGCGGCCCCCGCGATCAGGATCACGACGAGCACGGCGCCGGCCGCCCGCGCAGACAGGCGGCGGTACCACGGCCGGGGCGGTGGCGGTGGATCGATGAGCGCTCCGCGCACGTCTACTCCGGTCGATCACAGGCTTCGCGCTTCGGTGGCGGGTTTGACGAGATCGTAACGTGGGGCGGCGGGAGAGGCTTTCTCGCATCTGTATACTCGAACTGAATTCGGGTCAGCGGCGTCCCGTTTCCCACCACACTGGCAGCGATCGCAACTCTGAGGCCCGGTGCGCGCCCGACAGGCGTTCCGGGGGATCGTTCCACCCGGAGGTGTCATGGAAGATCCCAGGATCGTCGCGGATCGGGTGCTCGAGAACGTCGAGCGCGTGATCATCGGCAAGTCGGCGGAAGCGCGTCTCGCGCTCGTGACCCTGCTCTGTCGCGGCCACCTCCTCATCGAGGATGTGCCCGGGGTGGGGAAGACCATGCTGGCGCGGGCGCTGGCTGTCTCCACGGGGTGCCGCTTCGCGCGCATCCAGTTCACGCCGGACCTGCTCCCGGCGGACGTCACCGGCGTCTCCATCTACCAGCAGGCCACCGGCGAGTTCACCTTCCGTCCCGGCCCGATCATGGCGGAGATCGTCCTCGCGGACGAGGTGAACCGCGCCACGCCCAAGACCCAGTCCGCGCTCCTCGAGGCGATGGAGGAGCACCAGGTCACGGTGGACGGCATCACCCACCCGCTCCCGGCGCCGCACATGGTGATGGCGACGCAGAACCCGATCGAGTACGAGGGCACGTTCCCGCTGCCGGAGGCGCAGTTGGATCGTTTCCTCATGCGCATCCGCCTCGGCTACCCGTCCCCCACGGACGAGGTGCTGATCATGGACGCGCAGCAGTCCCACCACCCGATCGAAGCGCTGGCGCAGGTGGTGACGCCGCGCGAAGTCGTGGAGATGCAGGACGCGGTAGGCCGCATCTACGTCGATCCGCTGATCAAGCAGTACATCGTGACGCTGGTGAACGCGACGCGTGACCACCCGGCGGCCTACCTGGGCGCGTCGCCGCGCGGCTCGCTTGCGCTCATGCGCGCGACGCAAGCGCACGCCATGCTGGACGGTCGTGACTTCGTGACGCCGGACGACGTGAAGGCGCTGGCGCAGGCGACCCTCGGCCATCGTGTGATCGTTAGCCCGAGCGCCCGCGTGCGCGAGGTGGACAGCGCGCAGATCGTGGACGAGGCGCTGGAGCGCGTGGCAGTACCGGGCGTCCGCGCCCGAGGCGGCGTGTAGGCGCGCCCGTGCCCTCGCTCGGCGGGCGGATGGAAACGGTGCGCCGCCGTCAGAACGTGACGGTGGTGGCGGCGGTTGCCTTGATCTGCGTGGTCGTCGGTTTCGCGACCGGCTTCTGGCTCCTCTTCCGCCTCGCCTACGTCGTCGCGGTCGCCGTACCGTTCGCCTACTTCTGGACGAAGTCGATGGCGGAGGGCCTTGAGGTGGAGGTGCAACGCACCTCCCAGCGGGTAACGCAGGGACAGCCGCTGGAGGGGCGCATCGTCGTCCGCTCGCGTTCGCCGCTGCCGAAGATCTGGCTGGAGGTCGAGGACCCCTCCTCGATCCCGGGGCACGAGACGCGCCGCGTGCTCACGCTCGGCTGGAAGGGCATCGCCGCGTGGGGGTACCGCACGCGCACGCGCGTGCGCGGCGTCTACACGCTGGGCCCGGTGCGCGTGACCGCGGGCGACCCCTTCGGCTTCTTTCGCGTCACCCGCACCTTCGGCGAGCCGACGACGATCCTCGTGTACCCGAACGCACCCGACCTGCCGAACTTCTACATCCCGCCGGCGAATCTGCCGGGCGAGGGCCGCCTTCGTCGCCGCACGCACAACATCACGCCGAACGTCTCCGGCCTGCGCGAGTACGCCCCGGGTGATTCCTACAACCGCATTCACTGGCCGACAACGGCCCGCCTCGGCAAGCCGATGGTGAAGCAGTTCGAGCTCGACCCGGCGTCGGACATCTGGCTGGTGCTGGACCTGGACGCGCGCCACCACGTGGGCACCGGCGAGGACTCCACGGAGGAGTGGGCCGTCGCCGTGTGCGCCTCGATCGCGCGTTACTTCATCAACCAGCACCGCAGCGTCGGCATGATCACGTTCGGCGACGACCTGCGCGTCGATGAGCCAGACCGCGGCCAGAACCACTACACCCGCCTGCTGGAGTCGCTCGCCCTCGCGCGGTCCTCCGGCGACGCGCCGCTCTCCAACCTGCTGCTGGAGGAGTCCCGTCGCTTCGGCCGGCACACGACCGTCGTGGTGGTGACGCCGTCCACCGACCCGGCGTGGGCGTTCACCCTCGTGGCCCTCGGCGCACGCGGCGTGAAGGTCGCGGCAGTGCTGCTGGAGGCGGACACGTTCGGCCCGGCCCCCAGCCCGATCGAGGCATACGGCACGCTCGCGGCGGGCGGCGTCTACACCTACACCGTGAAGTACCAGGACGACCTGAGCCGCGTGCTCTCGATCGGCGCCGACCCCGAGCGCGACGAGGCCGCGCGCGTCACGCGGGCGGAGGGCTAAGCGATGGCCTCCGCACCCACCTTCGATGAGGTATTCACCTCCCCGCACGCCGCGCCCCGCCCATCCGAGACGCGACAGCGCGGCTGGTGGTGGTCGTGGGAGGACTGGCTGACGCTCTGCCTGATCGCGCTGGCGCAGTTGCCGGTGGTGGGTTCGCTGCAGTCGTCCAACTGGGTGAAGGAGATGCCCTCCCTGCTGGGCCCCGCCCTCGTCGGGCTCGCGGTGGCCTGGCTGCTGGGCAAGTCACGGCTGCCGGGCGCCATCGCGTGGGCCACGGCCGGGGTGATCGGTGTCGTCAGCACGGTGCTGCTGGTGATGCAGACGATGGTGCTCGCGGACCCGCTCGCCGGGGATGGCCCGCGCGCGTACTGGTCAGAGTTCTGGCTGCGGCTCCGCGACTGGGGCGCCGCGCTCCTCGACGGCGGCATCTCTGCCGACCCGCTGCCGTTCGTGGTGCTGCTGGTAGGGCTGGTGTTCACCGTGGCGTTCGTCTCCACCTGGGCGGCGATCCGCTGGTTAAACCCGTGGATCGCCCTGGTGCCCGGCGGCTTCGTGCTGCTGACGAACATCTCCTACCTGCCGGGCCAGCCGTCGCTCTCGTTCATCATGTTCCTGCTCGCTGCGGTGCTGCTCGTCTCCCGCGTGCAGTACCTGAGTGCACGCGAGCGCTGGCGCGAGAGCGGCTTCGAGCCGCCTGACTTCATGTCCGTGGAGGTGCTGACCGCGGGCGCCGTGGTGGCTGTGGTGCTGGTGATCGCGGCCTGGACGATCCCCACCGCGAACCACCTGGGGCCGCTCGCGGATGCCTGGGGGCGCCTCGTCGCGCCTGTCTCCAGCCGCATCGACCAGGTCGGCCAGCTGTTCATCGGCGTCGGGTCGAAGAAGGAGATCCCCGTCCACTCGCTGGGCGCGACCCTGCCGATCCAGGGCAAGATCACGCTCGACACCGTGCCGCTACTGGAGGTCACCACGCCCCGCGCCACGAACCTGCGCGGCGCCGTGTATGACGAGTACACCGGCGCCGGCTGGAAGGTCTCCACCGCCGCCCCGGTCGGCCTCGCCGAGACCACGATCGAGGCGGCCGAACTCGGCTCGCCGGAGACGCGGGCGCTGGTGCGTGAGGCGGTGAAGGTCACCGTGGCGGTGACCGCGGCGGGCGTCCCGGACCAGCGCCTGCTGGCCGCCGGCGATCCGCTCGCGGCGGACGTCCCCGCGCAGGTGCTGATCGACACCAACGGCGGCGCGGTGGCGCTCGTGCCGGCGGACCGCCCATCCCTCGGTGGCACCTACACCACCGTCGGCGCGGTCTCGGTCGCGTCCGTCTCCACGCTGCAGGCGTCCGGGGTGGTCTACCCGGCGGCGCTCTTCGATCGCTACACGCAGTTGCCGCCCAACCTGCCGGCCGGAGTCTTCGAACTGGCCGCGACCGTGACCGCCAGCGCGCAGACGCCTTACGAGGCGGCGCGGATGATCGAGGCGTATCTGCGTCAGAATTACCGCTACTCGCTGGACGTGAGCGCGCCGCCGCCGCGCGCGGACGCCGTCGCGGACTTCCTGTTCACGCAGCGCACGGGGTACTTCGACCAGTTCTCCACGGCGATGGTGGTGATGTTGCGCAGCATCGGTGTGCCCGCGCGCCTCGCCGCCGGCTTCACGCTCGACCCCGCGTCGTACGACGCGGCGAGCAAGACATACATCCTGACCGAGGCGGACTCATGGTCGTGGCCGGAGGTCTACTTCCCGGGCCTCGGGTGGGTGGAGTTCAACCCGACCCCCAGCCGCGACCTGGTGTCGCGGCCGGGCGACGACAGCGCGGCGCTCGCGGAACGCGATGCGGCGCTGTCGCCCGACTTCGGCGATCTCAGTCTTGAGGACCTGCTGCTCTCCGACGCGGAGATCGGCGACTTCGGCCCCCTCGTTGATTTCGATGCCGCGCCGCTGGATGAGGAGGGCGGCGCGGTCCAACTCGTCGCGCGCGTGCTCGGGTCGGCGATCGTCGCGGCGACGG
>JAUXUW010000085.1 GCA_030684635.1 Dehalococcoidia bacterium | reverse complement strand
GTCGCGAAGTTCGACGGCATCTTCAGCGTCCGCCAGATCCGCCTCCGCTAGTCCCGAGGCGGCCCGCCACGACAACAGGAGAGCCGGCCCATCGGGCCGGCTCTCTCGTTGTGTGCGGCACGCGCCGATCGGTCAGTCGAGCGGGTTGTAGACCATGCCCGTCGACAGCTTCGGGTAGAAGTACGTGGTCTTCTGCGGCATCACCTCGAAGGCGTCGGCGACCTCCCGGATCTGGGAGACGCGCGTGGCGTTGATCAGGAACGCGAGGCGGGCGTGGCCCTCCTGCACGGCCAGCGCCGCCTCCTCGTGGTTCTCGGTGAACTCCACGCGCCCCGCCGCCAGCGCCGCGCGGTCGATGCCGAACAGCGGCGTGAGCACGGTCTGCGTGAGCACCAGCGCGTCGAGGCCCTTCGAGGCCGCGGAGATCGCCGGCGGCATCGCCGCGTCGATCATCTGCTGCGAGCGGGCGGTGAGCAGGTGGATGGAGGACGGCCCCTCCGCGCCGAGCACGGCGAAGGTAGTCGGGCCCGTCGCGTTGGCGTGTACCCGCTCCCACGCGTCGTTCGCAGCCTGCGGCGAGCCGCCCGCCAGCGCCTCCACGCGGTAGAGGGCAGAGAGCCGCTCGAAGAAGCGCTCGGGCGGGCCGTCGTGCTTGAGGAGGCGGTGGATCGGGAGAATGACCAGGCCCGGGTCGTCCTCCGGGATCAGGCCCATCAGGACGAAGTTCTCCGGCTCGTTTCCGGTCCAGCGCTTGCCGGCCGCCTTCGCCCGCTCGTCGCGATAGTCCAGGGCGGTGTGCGTGCGGTGGTGGCCGTCCGCGATCGTGACGTTGGAGGCCGCGACCGCCTCGGTCAGTGTCGCCACCTCGCCGGCGGCCGTCACCACCCAGAGGCGGTGGCGGTCGCCCAGCGCGTCCGTCGCCTCGAAGTCCGGCTCGCGCTTCGCGACCTCCGCCAGCAGGTGGGAGGCGCGGTGCCCCTGGTCCACGAACGTGCCGAAGATCGGGCTGATGTTCGTGCGGGTAGCGCGGATCAGCCGCAGCCGCTCCTCGCGCGGGCCGCTCAGGGTCGCCTCGTGCGGGCGCAGGATGCCCTCTTCCGGGCGGTGGAGGCGGCAGCGGGCGAAGAAGGAGCGGCGGCTGACGGTGCGGCCCTGCACCTTCGCGCGCTGCTCGTACACGTAGAACGCCGGCTTCACGTCCCGCTTCAGCACGGCGTCCGCCGTCCACGCCTTCAGCAGGCGCGCCGCGCCCTCGAACCGCTCGCGCTCGGAGCCGGCGGGATTCTCCAGGTGAGCGGCGTTGTACGGGGAACGCGCGTGCAGCGTCGCGACCGCCTCGGCGCCGACGACGTCGTAGGGCGGGGCGATCACGTCGTCGCCGTGTACGCGCTTCGGGTCGTAGCGGAGGCCACGGAACGGGCGGATCTCGGTCATCGGGGGGGCTCCTGTGGTGGGCGTCCGGATCGGCGTTAGGCGGGGCGGCGCTTTGACCGCGCGCCGAGGGCGTCCATAGACTGGCCGCCAATCCCCGGCGCGTGAAGTGTCGCGCCCCTCGCGGTGACAGGCTACCGATGAACCGCTACTGCGTCTTTTGCGAGATCGTCGCCGGCCGCGAACCCGCCGATGTCCTCTACGAGAACGACGAGGTGATCGTCTTCCGGAACCGGCTGCGCTGGGTGCCGATCATGCTCCTGGCCGCGCCCAAGAAGCACATGACCCAGTCCGAGTTGTGGGCGGCGATGGGCCCGGTGGGGGAAGCGGCGCAGAAAGTCGGGCAAGAGCAGTGCCCCGGCGGCTTCCGGCTGATCTCGAACTTCGGGTACGACGGCATGCAGTCGCAGGACCACGCCCACGTGCACATCCTGGGTGGCATGTTCCTGGGCGAGTACGCCTAGCGCAGTACCTGGCTCCCAGGCCCCGGCTCCTCCGCGACTCGCCGTGTCGGGCGCGGCTCATCCGGCGGGTGCAGCACCTGTTCCGCGCGCGCGATGTCCTCCAGCGCCTGCTTGAAGACGACCTGCTTCAGGTAGGTCTGGTACGGCACGCCCAGGATGCCGGCGGCGCGCTTCACCACGTCTACCTGTGCTTTGCCCCAGCGGAAGGTGACGGTGGCGCCTGCGATCTCCTCGTCCGCCTCCGCTTCGAGGCGCGAGACGAGCGCGGACACCTCCGCGTCCTCTTCGACGCGGTCGGCAACCACCTTGATCGCGTAGCGTTTGCGTGCCTCGGCCATCAGTCTTCCCATCTCCCGAAGCAACTGATCACGATCACCGACTGGTCATGGGCGTGGCGCGTCCAGTAGAGGACGTGCCGCTCGCCGACGGTCTCGAACCGTGCGCGTGCTTCGTTCCAGGCGGCCGGGCCGTCGAAGAACGCCTCCACGGCGTCCTCCGGCGTGGTCCCGTGCCGCCACGTGATGTGCAGGACGGCCGGCAGTTCCGGGTCGTAGTAGAAACGGAAGCGTTCGCCCCCGGCTTCGATGATGAGCGCCGACCGTCCCACGGGTGGAGTCTCCACCGATGTATTGCAGATGTCAATACATGTGCGTCAGTAAGAGGGCGTTAGCGCGAGGGCGTCTGCTCCCGCATGAGCGCGCCCTTGAGGAAGCCCATCCCGTACTTGAACTGGCCGAGCGTGGTCCAGCGGCCGCGGCCCACGCTCACCGGCAGCACCAGCGCGAGATCGTCCGCCTCGATGGTGCGGCCGAGGGTGTCGCGGATCTCCTCGGGCGTCCGGTCGGACTCGACGAGCCAGGTGCATTCGTTGACGGCCCAGTTCGCGACGCCCACGGCCTGGATGGCGCCGGAGAGCGTGGGGTACTCGGCGGCCGGCCGCTGCAGGCGGCAGATGACGCTGTAGAGCATGTCCAATCCCGTCGTCCGCCTGCCCGGGGAGACAGCGGCTAACTCGGGGGCGTTGACGGACATAATCTAGAGGTGGCAGATCACGGCGTCAAGGGTTTTGATCATCCGATCGATCAGATCTTCTGGATCCGATCAGCATCCCCGGCCAGACCCTTACGCCTGCGTGTTGCGCCACCCGGCGAGGGCGTCCCGCTGCGCATCGAACAGCCGGTCGATGCCGTGCATCGCGAGGTCGACGAGGTCGTCCATCTGCGCGCGGGAGAACGCCTCGCCCTCGGCGGTGCCCTGGACTTCGACGAGTTCGCCGGAGCCGAGCGCGACGACGTTGAAGTCGACGCCCGCGGCGGAGTCTTCGCGGTAGTCGAGGTCGAGGAAGGCGTGCCCCTCCATCAGCCCGACGGAGGTGGCGGCGACCTGCGTGCGGAGCGGGGAGGCGGCGAGGCCAGCGGCGCGCTGGAGCCGATCGACGGCGATCGCGAGCGCGACCCAGGCGCCGGTGATGCTGGCGGTGCGGGTGCCACCGTCCGCCTGGATGACGTCGCAGTCCAGGGTGACCGTCTGCTCACCGAGCGCCTTCATGTCCACGCACGCACGCAGCGAGCGGCCGATCAGCCGCTGGATCTCCTGCGTGCGGCCACCCTGCCGTCCCCGGGCCGCCTCGCGGTCGGAGCGGGTGTGGGTGGCGCGCGGGAGCATGCCGTACTCGGCGGTGAGCCAGCCGCGGCCCTGGCCGCGCATCCAGCCGGGCACCCCGGCCTCCACGCTGGCGGTGCAGATCACGCGCGTGTCGCCCACCGTGATCAGGACGGAGCCTTCCGCGTGTTTCACGAAGCCCGGCTCGATGGTGACCGGGCGCGCATCGCGCAGGCCACGGCCGTGTGATCGCTGGAACGCCATTGGTGTGAGTCCTTCCGCGCGGATCGCGTCCGCGGCACGCTCCACGCTACCCTCGGACTCCGTTCTGTGCAGCGACCACCCGACCTCGAAGGGCCCTCCCGATGGCCGCCTACCGCCTCCGCGCCGACGAGCAGGGCCGCACCCACCTGGAGCCGCTGGACCTGTTCGCGTGGCCGTTCGAGAACGGGCCGGGCGACTTCAAAGGCGTCGGCGGCGCCGTGATGGGCGACGCGAGCCGCGTGATGCTCATGCGCTTCGAAAGCGGCGCCCACCCCGGCCTGCACCGCGCCGTGCCCTGCTTCGGCGTGCTGATCGAGGGCGAACTGGTGGTCCAGGACTCCAGCGGGGGCGAGGTGGTGCTCCACCCCGGCGACGCGATCCGCGTCGAGACCACCGGGCGGGGCGGCTGGCGGCTCGGCAACCGTGCCGAGGGGTACGCGCTGCTGGCGTTGAGCCAGATGCCGCCGAAGCCCGTTACGCCCGCGGACTAGCCCTGCGCCTCGTTCGCATCACCGCTCCGTCCGCCACCACAGTCGCTCGCCGTCGCTCGACAGCGTCACGCTCCCGTGCAGGTCGGTGCGGAGCACCGCCGCGCCCTCGTACCGTGCGAGGACCTCGGGCAGCGGGTGCCCGAACGGGTTGCCGGCGCCCGCGCTGACGACGGCGACGGCGGGCGCGACCGCCTCGACGAACGTGGGGGTCGAGGAGGTGCGCGAGCCGTGATGAGGGATGACGAGCACGTCCGCCGCCAGCGGCTGGCCGCTCTCGATCAGCCATGCCTCCGCGGACGCCTCAATGTCCGCGGGGAGCAGGATGCGCCGCTCGCCCATGGTCACGAGGAGGACGAGCGAGGCGTCGTTGCTGGACGCATGCGCTCGACCGCGCGTGACGACGGGCGGTGCGAGCACCTCGATGCTTACGCGCTCGCTCAGGCGCACGCGGTCGCCGATGTCGATCGCGCTCCCGTCCAGGCCGGCGACCGCAAGCACGGCGGGGTCACCGAGGACGGCGTCCACCTCCAGTCGCCGCAACAGCGCGGCGATGCCGCCGGTGTGATCGAGGTCGGCGTGCGTGAAGACGACGGCATCGAGCCCGGCGCGCACGCCGGCGGCCGGCAGGGCGCGCAGCACCGCGCCGTCGGCTGGGCCGGTATCGATCAGCACGGCGCGGCCCGCGTCCTGCACGAGGATGGCGAGCCCCTGGCCGACGTCCAGCACCGTCACGCGTGCGAGGTCGTCACCCGGACGCAGCACCGCCAGCCACAGCCCGGCGGCAACCGCGGCGAGGGCGACCGTGGCGCCGAGGCCGGTCCGGTGCCCGGGGTCGAGCGCGGGCGTCTCGGCGGTGCGGCTCGCCAGCCAGCGCAGTCCGACGATCAGCGCCGCGACGAACGCGAGACCTGCGAGGAGCGGCGCGCTCACGGGCACGTCCGCGGCCGGGAGGCGCGCGAAGACCTGCACCACTGCCAGGAATGCCTCCGGGACGAAGCGGGCCGTCTCCCGCAGCCCGCCCGCGGCCACCTCGAACCCGCCGAGCGCACCGGCGAGTGCCGCCACCGCCACGGTCGCCTCGTACAGCGGAGCGATGGCGACGTTCGCGGGGACGGTCCACGGCGATAGACGCTCGAAGGCGGCGACCTGCACCGGCAGCACGGCGAGCGCGGCGCCGGTGGCCGTGGCGAACGTCTCGACCACGGCGGCGAGCGCGGGCCGCTGGAGGGCGCCCCAGCGCGACAGCGCGGCGTCGCGGAGGACGGGCGCGACCAGGATCACGCCGGCGGTGGCCGTGGCGCTGAGCTGGAACGCGACGTCGCGCACCAGGGTCGGGTCGATGGCGAGCATCACCGCCACGGCGTGCAGCAGGTAGACCCACCCTGGCGTCCGCCGCCCACCGAGGCTGGCGAAGGCGACACCGATGGCCATCACCGCCGCACGCACCACCGGTGGGTCGGCGCCGACGAACACGACATAGGGAGGCAGGAGCACGAGTGCGACGATCGCGGCGATCCGCCTCGACACGACGGCGGTCATCGCCGCTACCGCGAGACCCAAGAGCAGCGCCACATTCTGCCCGGAGACGACCACGAGGTGGGTGGTGCCGGTGACCCGTAGCGCCTCGGTGATGTCGGCCGGCATCGTGCGTCGTTCGCCGACGAGCACGCCGGCCGCGAGCGCGGCTGCCGGTTCGGGCAGCGACCGCTCGATCCGGCTCACGGTCTCGCGCTGTAGCGCCGCAAGGTCGCCGCGCCAGCCCTGATCCACGCGGCCGAGCCGCTCCCAGGAAGACGGGAACGCGCTGGTCACGTAGATATCGCGGCTTCGCAGGAACGCGGCGTAGTCGAAGGCCTCGAGGGCCGGCGGGGGCTCCACCGCGCCGGTGAAGCGCAGCCGGTCGCCGGCCTGGATCGGGTCGCGTGGCGCGGGCAGCGTCAGGCGCAGCCCGCCCTCGACCGGCGTGCCGTCGACGGACTCCACGTCGAGGTCGATGCGGACGCGGGTGCCGGCGGTGACCGCGTCGTCGCGGGCGACGCCCACCACCTCATGCACGCCTCGGACGGCGGCGAGCGGCGGCGGGGGCGCCGCGTCGCTCGCCTCAAGGCGGGCATGGCCCGCGGATGCGGCGCAGATCGCGGCCAGCACGACCAGCCAGCGCGTGCCGCCATCGCGCAACAGGACGGCCGCACCGAGCAGGGACGCGAGGAACGCTGTCAGCCACCACGGGCCGCCGAGGGCAGCACCGGCCACGCTCCCGGCCGTGTACGCGGCGGCGACCAGTACCAGCGCGGGCGTGTGGCTGAGGCCGGTCATGGGGTGGTGCTGCCGGTGGTGACCCGGTCGCGGATCGCCTCGTACACGTCGGCGGGGAGGACGTCCCGCTCGACCAGATCGTCGCTGGAGGCGTACGGGCGGGCCGCGATGATCGCACGCGCACGCGCGGAACCGATCCCGGGCAGTGCCTCCAGGTCGCTCGCGGAGGCCTCGTTCAGGTCGAGCAGCATGGCGGTGAGTTCGCCCTGCGTGGGCACCCGGATCTGCTCGCCGTCGATGATTCGCCGCGCGAGATTGAGCGCGCCGAGGTCCGCCTCGGGGAGCGCGCCGCCTGCGAGGGTGAGTGCGTCGGCGACGCGGTCGCCCGGCGCAGCAGTCACGACGCCGGGCCGCGCGACCGCTCCGCGGATCTCGACGCGCACGAGGTCGAGGGCACCAGGCGGATCGCGGCGCTGAACCTCGATCCCGGGCGATGAGTCTGAGCGCGCGACCAGGACCGCGAATGCTATGACCGCGGCGACGGCGAGGGCCGTGTTCAGGAGGGTGCGTGGAGAGGGCAGGCGGCGCGGCGGCATGGCCGTGGCATCGTAGCGAGGACTCGGTCGAGGGTGGGGCGGGTCGACGCAGCGCCGATACATAAGAGGCGCATCGCTATACTGGGCATTCCCCCAGCCTGATGGTCGCCCAGCGACCGCACATCGCATCGCCGGAGTTTCCCGTGACCGAGCGCGACTTCACCTCGATCCTCGACGTCTCATCGCCGGAGCTGCACCAGCTGCTCGACACGGCGCTGGGGATGAAGCGTGACGGCCCGAGCCCCGTGCTACAGGGCCAGACGCTGGCGATGGTGTTCGAGAAGCCCTCCCTGCGCACGCGCACGTCCTTTGAGATGGCCATGCGCCGGCTGGGTGGGCAGGGGCTGTACCTGTCCGGTCACGAGGTGCAGATGGGCGAGCGGGAGCCGGTGCGCGACGTCGCACGTGTCCTCTCGCGGATGGTGCAGGCGATCGCCGCGCGCACCTACGCGCACCACACCGTGACGGAACTCGCGAAGTACGCCGACATCCCGGTGGTGAACGCGCTCTCCGATGACGAGCATCCCTGCCAGGCCGTCGCAGACCTGCTCACGCTGCGCGAGCGCTTCGGCTCGCTGACGGGCCTGCGGATCGCCTACATCGGCGACGGCAACAACGTCGGCCGGTCGCTCGCGTATGCCTCCGTCATGACGGGGGCGCACCTGGTGATCTCCGGGCCGGAGGGCTACGAACTGGACGCACACTCCATGGCGCGCGCGCTGGCGCTGCCCGGTGGCGGCAGCGTCACGCAGGTACGCGATCCGCACGAGGCGGTGCGTGACGTGGCCGCGGTCTACACGGACGTGTGGGCCTCCATGGGCCAGGAGCACGAGGTCACCCGGCGTGCGGAGGCGTTCCGGAGCTACCAGGTGAACGCGGGACTGATCGCGTCCGCGCCGTCTGACGCGCTGATCATGCACGATCTCCCGGCGCACCGCGGCGAGGAGATCACAGACGAGGTGATCGAGTCGCCTCGCTCGATCGTGTGGGACCAGGCAGAGAACCGCATGCACGCGCAGCAGGCCATCCTGGCGCTGCTCCTCGGCGGGCAGTAGCCCGCACGCACGGAGGGGAGCCCGGCCATGCCTGAGATCCCCGAAGGGGTAAGCGACGTCCTGCTGCGGTTCGATGTCGCCGCGGCCGTGGATATCCTGCTCGTCTCCGGCTCCATCTACTGGCTCTTGCTCCTTGTGCGCGGCACCACGGCGATGACGGTGCTCCGGGGCGTGGGCGTCTTGCTGGTCGGCGCGTTTCTGCTCAGCCGCGTCCTGGACCTGCGCGTCTTGAACTGGATCCTGCGCAACTCGGTCGCGGGCCTGCTGATCGGCATGATCATCGTCTTTCAGCCGGAAATCCGGCGGGCGCTGGAACGCCTTGGTCGTACCGGCCTGCACTCGTTCCTTCGCAAGGAAGAGCGCCAGGACGCGCTGAACGTGGTGGTGCGTGCCGCGCTCGTGCTGGCGCGCCAGAACATCGGCGCGCTGATCGTGCTGGAGCGGGAGACGGGGCTGCAGGAGGTGATCGACACCGGGGTGCCGATCAACGCTTCGATCTCCAGCGAACTGCTGCTCAGCATCTTCCCGGAGTCGTCGCCGCTGCACGATGGAGCCGTGGTGGTGCGCGTTGACCAGATCGTCGCGGCCGGGTGCACCCTTCCGCTGTCCGAGTCGCCGCTGCCGGCCGAATACGGCATGCGTCACCGCGCGGCGGTGGGGATCACGGAGCGCACGGACGCGGTTGTGATCGTCGTCTCCGAGGAGCGCGGACAGGTCTCGCTCTGCTCCAACGGCCGCATGGTGCCGGACCTGGACGAGCAACACCTGAGCCGGCAGTTGCACCGTCTCTTCGACCTCGACCTGGTCGAGGCGGACCCGGCCGCGGATCGGCGGGCCTCCTAGTGCGGTTCCCCGCGCCTGACCGGCAACGCCGCGCGGAGGCGCTGGAACTGGCGCATGACGCCTGGCGCCGTGCCAAGGCAGCGGTACGGCGGACGCCGGGCCTGTTCGTCGTCTCGCTCCTGCTGGGCGTGTCGCTCTGGGTCTTCGTCACCGATACGGAGAACCCGACCATCGTCGACTTTTTCCCGCAGCCGATCACCGTCGAGGCGGTGAACGTGGGGGAGTCGCTCGCCGTGGCGAACCAGCTCGCCACGGTGAACGTGCGCATCTCCGCGCCGTCCGACCGCTGGGAGAACCTGACCGCCGCGAACATTCGCGCGTATGTGGATCTGAAGGACTTCGGGGCGCGCTCCCAGGACGTGCCGATCCTCGTGGAGGTGCAGGGCATCAGCGGGATCCGCGTACTGGATGTTGAGCCGCGCTCGATCACGGTCAACCTTGAAGACCTCGTGACGCGGAACGTCCCCGTGCGGGCGCGGACGGTGGGGTCGCTCCCGACCGGCTACGAACTGGGGAACATGGCGCCGGCGACCACCCTGGTGCAGGTGTCCGGGCCGGAGTCGCTCGTGGCGCTGGTATCGGAGGCGGCGGCAGACGTGAATGTGACCGGGCTCACCGTGGGGGTGGAGCAGGGTGTGACCCTGAAGCCGCTGGGTGCTGGCGGTGCGGAGGTCCGAGGCGTCCGGCTGGATCCGGACACCGTGCGCGTCGCCGTGGAGATCAATCAGAGCACGCTCGTGCGGACGCTGCCACTGACCGTCGAGATCGTGGGGAACCCGGACCCCGGCTTCCGAGTCTCCAGCGTGGTGACCTCGCCGGCCGCGATCCTGGTGCAGGGGCCGATCGAGGCGCTCCAGCAGATCGATTCGATCGCGCTGCCATCCGTGAACGTGAACGCCGCCCGCACGGACATCGTGCGCTCGGTGGCCATCCCGCTACCCCCGGGCCTGTCCTTCGTCGACCGGGAGCGGGCGACCGTGACCGTCTCAATTGCCCCCATGAGCGGCTCGTTCCGCCTCAGCCTGGCCGTAGCCACGGAGGGCCTGGCGATCGGCACGACCGCCTCCGTGACCCCCGGAAACATCGAGGTGGTGCTGGAGGGGCCGCTGCCGGTCCTGAACGCCCTAGGCACGGCTGACGTGCGCGCGACGGTCGATCTGATCGGCCGGGTGGGGACCGTGACGGTGCCGGTCACCATCACCGTGCCGGAGGGCGTCACCATCGCTTCGGTGCAGCCGCAGAGCGTCGCGGTTACGATCACTTCAAGATGACAGAATCAGATCACGCCTCAGCCCCCCTGGTCGCCATTGTCGGCCGTCCGAACGTGGGGAAATCCGCGCTCTTCAACCGACTGACACGACGTAACGCTGCGCTTGTCGAAGACATGCCCGGCACCACCCGTGACCGCCACTATGGGCTGGTCGAGTGGGCGGGGCGGCTCTTCCGCCTCGTCGACACCGGCGGCCTCATCGAGTCGGACGTGGACCCGTTCAGCCCGCTCGTGAAGCGTGGCGTGCAGCAGGCGATCAAAGAGGCGCAGGCCGTCCTCTTCGTGGTGGATTCCACCACCGGCCCGATCGCCGCCGACTTCGAGATCGCCGATACCCTGCGCCGCGCGGGGCAGGCGGTGATCCTCGTCGCCAATAAGACGGACACCTCCCGCGGCCGTGACCCGGAAGCGGAATTCTTCTCACTCGGGTGGGGCGAGCCCATGGCCGTTTCGGCCCTCCACGGCCTTGGCATCGGCGACCTGCTGGACGCGGTGCTCGACGTCATCGGCGGCGAGGAGCCCGCGGAGGACGACACCCCGAAGGTGCGCGTCGCCATCGTCGGGCGGCCGAATGTCGGTAAGTCGTCGCTCGTGAACGCGATCCTCGGCGAGGAGCGCGCGCTCGTCTCCGACATCGCCGGCACGACCCGCGACGCCATCGACTCCGCCTTCGAGTTCGAGGGACGGCAGATGGTGCTGGTGGACACGGCGGGCATGCGCCGGCGTGGCCGCGTGGAGCCGGGCGTGGAGCGCCACTCGGTGCAGCGCGCGGAGCGCGCCATCGACCGGGCAGACGTGGTCATCGTCGTGATCGACCAGACCGAGGCGATGACGGCGCAGGACACGCACATCGCCGGCTACGCCTTCAAAGCGTCCAAAGGCATCATCCTGGCGGTGAACAAGTGGGACCTGGCGGTGGATCGCTCCAACCGCCAGGAGATCGCCAACGCGATGGACGAGCACTACAAGTTCGCCCCGTGGGCGCCCCTGCTGTTCACCTCCGCGAAGACGGGTGAGGGCGTCCGTGACCTGCTGGAGTTGTGCGTCCACGTCTGGGACGTCCGCCGTCGCCGGGTCTCGACCTCGGAGCTCAACCGGGTCATCCACCGCGCCATGGCGGAGCACGCCCCGCCGACGATCCGCCACCGCCGTCTGAAGGTGATGTACGCGACGCAGGCCGAGGTCTCCCCGCCGACGTTCGTGTTCTTCGTGAACGACCCCGAACTGGTGCATTTCTCCTACCAGCGCTTCCTGGAAAACCAGTTGCGGTCGGCCTTCGACTTTGAAGGCACGGCGATTCGCCTTATCTTCCGCCGGCGTTCAGTCGATCGGTTCGAGGAGTAGGCGTGAACCTGCTGTTGGCGGTGGTGATGGGGGCCGTGGTCGGGTACTTCCTCGGGGCGGTGCCGTTCGGCATCGTGGCGGGACGCCTCGCCCGCGTGGGGGACCTGCGGGAGTACGGCTCCGGCAAGATGGGCTTCACCAACGCTCTCCGGACGTTGGGCCTGAAGTGGGCGCTCTTCGTCATCGTCGGTGACATTGCGAAGGGGACGGTCGCCGTCCTCATCGGTCGCTACCTCATCGGCGAACCCGCCGCTGCCGCCGCCGCCGGGTCGATGGCCGTCCTCGGCCACGTCTTCCCGGTCTACGTCGGCTTCCGTGGCGGCCGAGGCGTTGCGACGGCGTTTGGTGCGTTCCTGGGGGTGGCCCCGGTCGCCGCGCTCATCCTCGCCGTCTGTGGCGCGCTGGTGCTCGCGGCGTGGCGGTACGCCTCGCTCATGTCGGTCACCGGCGTGGGTGCCGGGCTGGTGGTGATCACGGTGATGTCGGTCACTGGTTGGCTGGACCCGGCATACGCCCTGCTGTTCGCCGTGCCGACGGCACTGCTCGTCGAGATCAGCCACATCCCGAACATCCGTCGCCTGCTCGCGGGCACGGAGCCGAAGCTCGGGCAGGGCGGTACCCGCCGCGTGCCGGGCGCGTCCTGATGAGCCGGGCCCTGATGACCGCGCGCGTGCGCGCCGACGCCTGAGTGACCGCCCCCGCCATCCGCCAGGCCGTCGTTGTCGGCGCCACCGCGTGGGGCACCACGCTCGCCGTCCACCTCGCCCGGAACGGCGTGCCGGTGACGCTACTGGCGCGTGACGCGGCCGAGGCCGAGCAACTGGACGAAGCGCGCGAACACCGTCGACGGCTGCCCGGGATCGCCTTCCCGGACTCCCTGGCCGTCTCCGGCGCCCCGGCGGTCGTATCCGGCGCCGATCTTGTCGCCTTCGTCGTGCCATCTCGAACGCTGATTGCGAATGCCCGCCTCGTCGCGACGCATGTCCCGGCGGGGGCGACGGTGTTGAGCGCCGTGAAGGGCATCGAGGCGGAGACGGGGCGCCGCATGTCGGAGGTGCTCGCCGCGGAACTGCCGGGGCGGCCCGTGGCGGTGCTTTCCGGCCCGAACCTGTCGCGCGAGGTGGCGGAGGGGCTGCCCGGATCGACGGTGATTGCGACGGTCGACGGGCCGGTGGAGGCGCTCCGTACGGCGTTCCATTCCTCCTCGTTGCGGGTCTACACCTCCGACGACGTGATCGGGGTGGAGATGGGTGGCGCGCTCAAGAACGTGATCGCGATCGCGGCCGGGATGGTGGACGCGCTCGGCTTCGGGGATAACGCGAAGGCGGCGCTGCTGACGCGTGGCCTGGCGGAGATGATGCGCCTCGGGGTGGCGGCCGGGGCGAACCCGATCACCTTCCAGGGACTCGCGGGCTTCGGCGACCTCGTCGCCTCCTCCTACTCGCCGTTCGCCCGGAACCGGCGGCTGGGCGAGCTGATTGCGCGGGACACGCCGCTGGAGGCCGCCCTGGCGCTGCTGGGCTCCACGGCTGAAGGTGTGACCACAATCCCCGCTGCGCGGGCGCTGGCGGCCCGCCTGGGCGTGGAGATGCCAATCACCGAGGGGCTGCACCAGGTCCTCTACGGTGGCGTCACCCTCCGCGTCGCCATGGACGCGCTGATGGCCCGGGAGCCACGGCCGGAGCACTAGCCCGCCCGGTGGCCCCACGGGGACGCTTGGTACACTGGACACCCGGAGACCACTGCCCATGACCCTGCCGCCTGACGGCCTCGATGACGACGCTGAAGACCTCGCGCTGCCCGATCCCCTTGAGGTGATCGCGGAGATCCGTGCTGGTTCCCCCCTGGAGCCATCGCGCCTGCGCGCACTCTCCGAGCCCGCGCCGGACACCCTGCGTGCCTGCCTCACCCTGTGGCCGGCGATCCCGGCCGAGCGGCGACGGGAGGTGCTCGCGGCGCTCGAGCAACTCGCCGACGAGCATGCCGTACTGGACTTCCACCTGGTGCAGATGACCGCGATGCGTGACGCCGACCCGGCGACACGGATGCTGGCCGTGCACGGCCTGCTCCACGAGGAGAAGCCGGAGTACGCCGCGCTCCTCCTCCTGCAGCTGCGCGATGACCCTGTGGATGCCGTGCGCGCCGAGATCGCGACCGTCCTGGGCAGTTACGTCGTCGCCTTTGAACTGGGGCTGCTGCCGGAGGACGCGGGCGAATCGCTGGTGGCCGGCCTCCGCGACACCATCGAGGACATCGAGACGCCGGACGAGGTGCGTGCGCGGGCGCTGGAGGCACTGGGCGCGCTCTCGGACGAGGCCACGGCGGAACTGATCAGCGACCAGTACGAGGTAGGCAGCCACCGGATGCGCGTCGGCGCGATCCGGGCGATGGGCCGGAACGCCTCGGAGGGCTGGCTGGACCTGCTCATCTACCACTTCGACGATGACGATGCGGAGATCCGCGCCGCCGCGGCGCAGGCCAGCGGCGCGCTGCTCATGGATGAGGCGGTGACGCCCCTGATCCTGCTGGCGCAGGAAGACCGCGACGAGGAAGTGCAGGTCGCCGCGATCCATGCCCTGGGCGAGATCGCGAACGATGAGGCGGAGCGGGTGCTCCAGCGATGGCTCTCCGAGCGCGGCGAGCCCGCGATCCAGGAGGCCGTGCGCGAGGCGCTGGGCTCCGTGCACCTGATGACCGCCGACCTGCTCGATGAGCGCGATGGCCCGCCCGAGTTCGGGGACGAGGAGCCGATCCTGTGACCGCGCCTGCCGCCCGGACCGCCTCGGCGGCCGGGGGGGTGGTCTTCCGCCGTGGTGCGGAGGGCCCGGAGATCATTGTGGTGTTGCGCCACGCGCCGCTGCTGGTGGCGCTCCCCAAGGGGAAGCCGGACCTCGGCGAGTCGGTGGAACAGACGGCGATCCGCGAGGTGCGCGAGGAGACCGGCCTGGAGGCGCGCATCCTGGAGCCGCTGGGCGAGGTGCGCTACTGGTTCCCGGACGAAGACGGTGTCCGCGTGGACAAGGTCGTCATCTACTTCCTGATGGAGGCGACCGGCGGTGCGCTGGAGCTCCACGACCACGAGTTCGACGAGGTGGCGTGGGTGCACATCGCGGAGGCGGAGCGGCGGCTGAGCCACCGGAACCAGCTGCACATTATTCACCGGGCCGCCGAACTCATCGGTAAGATGCCGGCATGACCGCGACGCAGCCTCGGATCGTTGGCGAGGGACGCCTGGTCCGGCTGCGCGAGAAGACGATCGAGGACGCCGAGCGTGACTACGCGTGGCGGTGCGATCCGGAACTCGCGCGGTATGACGCTGCACGCCCGCTCTCGGTGCGCTTCTCCAACTTCGTGGCGACGATGCGCGAAGACCTGCAGTTCCCCACGATCCACCGCCGGACGTTCGCCATCGACGACCCGATCACCGGGCGCCACATCGGGAACGTCATGTACTACGGCTACGACGCCTTCGCGCTGGAGGCGGAACTCGGCATCACCATCGGCGACCGTGAGTACTGGGAGCGGGGCTACGGCTCAGACGCGGTGCGGGTGATGCTGCGCTATCTCTTCGAAGAGATGCGCCTCCGCCGCGTCTACCTCCACACGCTGTCGTGGAACTACCGCGCGCAGGCCGCGTTCCAGCGCGCCGGCTTCCTCCCCGTACGGCCGGTGAGCCGCGGTGGTTACGACTTCATCTACATGGAGTGCCGGTTCGAGGACTGGCAGGAAGCCACCGCCTGACCTCGCGGGGTTCGGGTGAGATGTGAGTCAAGCAGAAGGGCCGCCCGTGAGGGCGGCCCTTCCGTTGTGTGTCTCGGACGGTCCGAAGACTGCTCGGACTACTCGGCCTTGGCGACCGGTCGGCCCGGGAGGTCCAGGTCGGCCGGCGGCGGGGCCGGGTTGCGGAGGCCCGCCATCAGCTGGCTCGGGACCAGGATACGGAGCTCGTCCACGGTCCACTTGCCGGGCTTGGCGATGGTCCGGAACGGCGTCTCGTCGTGGGCCAGCGACACCTGGCCGCCGGACACGTAGAAGATCTTGCCGTTGATGTTCCAGGCCTGGTCCGTCATCAGGTACGTGGTCATCGGCGCGACGTACTTGGCGTCACGCAGCTGGTTCACGATGCTGGGCGTCCGGGCCTGGACGGCGATGCCGGCGCGGGCGCGGAGCTGCGTGGCGGAGTCCGGCACGGTGGCCGTCATGCGCGTGGCAGCACCCGGGGAGATGCCGTTCGAGGTGATGCCGTAGCGACCGAGGTCGCGGGCAGCACAGCGGACGCCACCGGCGATACCGGCCTTGGCCGCGCCGTAGTTGGACTGACCGGCGTTGCCGTTCAGGCCAGAGCCGGACGAGAAGCCGATGATCCGGCCGGAGCGCTGCTGGCGCATGATGATCGAGGCGGGCTTCACGACGTTGAAGAAGCCGGTCATGTGGACCGCAACAACCTCGTCCCACTCGTTCTCGGCCAGGTTGAAGATCATGCGGTCGCGCAGGAT
>JAUXUW010000084.1 GCA_030684635.1 Dehalococcoidia bacterium | reverse complement strand
GGCCGTCGCGCCATCGAGCGCCCCGTCCGCACCGGGCGAAGGCGTTGCTCCCACACCGGCACCGACCGCCGCGCCCACGCCTGAGCCAACCGAATCGGGCTCATCGGCGCAGGCCTCGGAGTCGCCGTCCGGAGGCGACGGTGAGAGCGGGACCGGCACGGGCGATGGCCCCGGCGGGGCGCCTGCACCGCCCGACGGCGGGGGCACCAGTGGCGGGGGCAGTAGCAGCACGACTACAACCATCGACACACAGTCGGTCACCGGCACCACCGCGATGGTCAGCATTGCGCCCAGCGGTCCGGGCAACTCGGCGCTGGCTCGCGCCAGTGCTCCGGGCCAGGTGAAGGCCGGGGGCGCTGCCTCGGATGGCCCGGGCAACTCGGCGGCGGCGCAGGCGAGCGCTCCGGGACAGACAAGCGCCGGCGGCAACGGTGCTTCCGCGGGACCGGGCAACTCGGCGGCAGCGCAGGCGAGCGCTCCGGGACAGGCAAGCGCCGGCGGTAACAGTGCTTCCGCGGGGCCGGGCAACTCGGCGGCAGCGCAGGCGAGCGCTCCCGGGCCGGCGAACACGGGAGGCAACGGTGCCGCGTTTGGCGGCCCGGCTAAGTCAGCCGCAGCGACCAGCAACAACACGGGTCCCGGGAACTCCGCTGGACAGGGTGCTTCGTCCGCCAGCCCGGGCAACTCCGCGAGCGCCAAGGGCGGCGGGAAGTCCAAGTAGCCTGAGAAGCTGCCAGGCCTGTCGATCTGCCGCCATCGCACGCTCAGAACCCGCCTCGGTCGAGGTCGGTCGTAATCGCCACCCACTGAGGCCGCACCTCCTCGGGGCTCGTACCCAAACGTCCCCTCCGTGGTAGGACCACCGTCGGTGTCCGCGGCCCGTCCGGCGTTCCATCATCAGGGGGCACAGCCCGGCTCCCCCGCTAGACTCTGCCACGGACCCGCGAAAGGCCGCCCTATGTCCTCCACCCCACCGGCGCCGGTACGCGTCCTGCTGGTCGATGACCACGAGGTGGTGCGGCGGGGGCTGCAGACGATCCTGGAGCGGAACCCCCAGATCTCCGTCATCGGGGAGGCTGGGACGGTCGCCAGTGCTGTGCGCGAGGCGGCCCGCCTGAGGCCGGACGTCGTGGTCATGGACCTGCGCCTGCCGGACGGCTCAGGGATCGAGGCGTGTCGCCAGATTCGCGACGAAAACGAGGCGACCCATGTGTTGATCTTGACCTCGCACGCGGACGAGGATGCCCTGTTCTCCGCGGTCCTCGCCGGCGCCTCCGGCTACGTGCTGAAGGACCTCGATCCCAACGGGATCCAGCGCGCGATCATCGACGTGGGACAGGGGGGGTCACTCCTCGACCCGCAGATGGCCACCCGCGTCCTAGACCGGATGCGCCGGGGCGCCGGGCAGCACCCCGCGGACGACCCGTTCACCACCCTGACGCCGCAGGAAGACCGGATTCTGGACATGATCGCGGACGGCCTCACCAACCGCGCCATCGCGGAGCGGCTCTCGCTGAGCGAGAAGACCGTTAAGAATTATGTCTCTGAGATCTACTCCAAACTGCATGTAGAACGCCGCTCGCAGGCCTCCCGCCTGGCGACCGAGCGCCGGATGCGCAAGCAGCAGTTGTAGCCGATATTGCCCGCCCCGCCTGAGGTTCCTTCCGGTCGTCGGTGCTAGCATTTGAGCACCAGGCACAGGGAAAAGAGCGCGGGCGTTTGGGCAAAGCGCTGAGTGATGCGGCCTTCCGGGCGATCGTGGAGGAAGCTCCCGACGCCATCGTCGTCGTGGATGGCGGCGGACAGATCGCGTACGTCAACGCGCAGACCGAATCCCTCTTCGGCTATCCCCGCAGCGACCTCCTAGGCCAGCGCATCGAAGTCCTGATCCCAGATGACCGGCGCGCGATGCACGTCATCCACCGGGAGGTCTACCAGGAGCGCTCCGAGAGCCGGCCGATGGGTGCGGGCCTGGAGCTCTCCGGCCGCCGGAAGGACGGGACGACCTTCCCCGTGGAGATCAGCCTGAGTGCCTTCGCCGACGGCAACAAGCGCCTGAGCGTGGCCGTGGTGCGAGACGTCAGCCGCCAGCGCCGCGCCGAGGAGACCCTGCGCCGCAGCGAGGAGCGACACCGGCTCCTCAATGAGCGCGCCGAGAACGTGGTCTTCCGGTACCGCCTCTCCCCCACGCCCGGCTTCGACTACGTGAGCGCCGCCGTGACCGCGCGCATGGGGTACACCCCGGAAGACCTGTACGTAGACGACGGACTGATCTTCCGCCTGGCTCATCCTGACGACCTGCATGTGGTGAAGCAGGCGTTTAGCGCCTCGCCGCCAAACACCGTGTCACTGCGCATCCTCACCCGGGAGGGCAGCGTCCGCTGGTTCGAGTTCAGCATCACCGCCGTCCGCGGGTCGAGCGGCGTGGTCATCGCCCTCGAAGGCATCGCCCGCGACGTGACCGAGCGTCGGGCGGCCGACGAAGAGCGCCTGCGGTTGCAGGCGGAGGTGGAGATGCAGTTGGAGCGGAGCCGCATTGCGGGCGACCTCCACGACGACACGATCCAGTCGATCTACGCCCTGGGCCTGCAGCTCCACGCCATCCGCGACGAGGCGAGCGTCACCCGCGAGGCCGCCGCCGACCGGGCAATCGAAGGCCTGAACGAGATCATCGCCTCGCTGCGGAGTTATATGCACCGGCTCAGCGGCGCCGACGAGGAGATCGAGGAGCCCGAGACGCTGGAGCAGCGGATCCGCGGACTGATCGCGGCGGACAGCCCCACACACTGGGCCGTGGACGTGGAGCCCGAACTGGCGCTGGATGCGGGCGCGGAGCGACAGATCTACCTGCTCGCCAAGGAACTCGTCGCCAACGTCCAGCGGCATGCTGAGGCCGAGAACGCGACGCTGAGCCTGCGGCTGGACGATGACGACTGCCTGCTCCTGGCCGTCACGGATGATGGTATCGGCTTCGACCGCGACGCCGTCGGCGAGGGCTCCTTTGGGCTGCGTTCCGTGGAGATGCGGGCCAGCACGCTGGGCGCGGCGCTGGATGTCATGTCTCAGCCCGGCGGCGGCACGCGCGTGAGCGTCCGTCTGCCCCGCACCGCTGACACCACCCGCTAGCAACCGCCGGCACTGGGAACTTCACGGGGACCAAGGTCACCTGGCTCTGTGACCTTGGTGACGTTCACGTACAAACACATCGAAGAGGATGCATCAGTCGGGGGGCGGGCCTCCGCACGCACGAAGGGATATTCATGAAAGTCGCCGCCATCCTGGGAGCCATCCTCGGCTTCTCAGCGCTCCTGATCTCGGTGGTCGCCCTGACACAGTCGGGCGGCTCGGCGTCAGTACAGGGCGCCGCCAGCACCGCCGTTGCCACCACCCTGGAGGTGACCCTCGGCGACATCTTCATCGCGCCGCAGCAACTCAGTGCCCCCACCGGGAAGGTGACCCTGCAGGTCAAGAACACCGGCGCGATTCAGCATGACCTCTCGCTGGAGGGCGGGCCCGGCACGGCCCTCCTGAACCCGGCGGAAGAGGCGACGCTGGACCTCGGCAACCTCGAGGCCGGCACGTACACCCTCTACTGCACCGTCCCCGGCCACCGCGAGGCCGGCATGGTGACGACGCTGACTGTCGGCGGCTCGGACGAGCAGGCGAGCGGACACGGCAGCGGCTCCGGCCGCATGCTCCACAGCGACGACAACTACATGGCCGGCGTACTCGCCTACCCGGCCGCCACGCAGGGCCTCGGCGGGCAGCCCATGCAGCCCGTCATGGACGGCAAGGTGAAGGTCTACGAGCTCACCGCCAGCGAGATGCAGTGGGAGGTGGAGCCGGGCGTCTTCCGCGACGCCATGGCCTACAACGGCCAGGTCCCGGGCCCGGAGATCCGGGTCCAGCTGGGCGACCGCGTCCGCATCATCCTCCACAACGAACTGCCGGAATCGACCGCGATCCACTACCACGGCCTGATCGTGCCGAACGACCAGGACGGCGTGCCGGGCCTGACCCAGCCGCTGGTGCTCCCGGGTGAGTCCTACACCTACGAGTTCACCGTGGTGAACTCCGGCTCTCACATGTACCACTCGCACATGAACGGTTCCGTCCAGATCCCCATGGGCCTCCTCGGCGCCTTCATCGTGGAGGACGGCACGGAGCCGGCGGTCGACCAGGACATCACGATGATCCTGAACGACGGCCCGCTGGGCTACACCATCAACGGCAAGGGCTTCCCGGCCACGGCACCGCTGGTGGCCCGCCAGGGCGAGCAGATCCGCATCCGCTACATGAACGAGGGCCTGCAGATCCACCCGATGCACTTGCACGGCATGCCGCAGCTGGTCATTGCGAAGGACGGCTACCCGCTGCCGACCCCGCACTACGAGGACACGGTGACGGTCGCCCCCGGTGAGCGCATCGACGTGCTCATCGACGTGACCGAACTCGGCGCGTGGGCGTTCCACTGCCACATCCTGTCGCACGCGGAAGGCCCGAACGGCATGTTCGGCATGGTGACGGCACTGATCGTCTCCCAGTAGAGTCGAGCACCGGTGGCCTCCGTCCGACGGACGGAGGCCACCGGGCCCGACTCACACCTCCGAGGAAGGCGCGTCGTATGACCTCCGCGGGCGCGCCCACCAGACTCCGACGCACGCTGGGCCTCTGGCCCGTCACGATCTCTGGGGTCGGGATCATCCTCGGCGCGGGGATCTATGTGCTGGTCGGCGAGGCCTCCACCGACGCCGGCGGCGCAACGTGGGCCGCATTCCTCATCGCCGGCCTGCTTGCCGCCTTCACCGGCCTCTCCTTCGCGGAGTTGTCGGGCATGTTCCCGGAGGCGGGCGGCAGCGCGGCCTACGCGGAGGAGGCGTTCGGCTCGCGCACCGCGTTCGTCACCGGATGGCTGGACGTTGCCGTCAACATCATTGGAGCGGCGGCGGTGGCACTCGGCTTCGGCGGCTACGCCTCGAACCTGCTCGGTGGAGAGCCGCGCCTGATCGCGGTGGGCACGCTCGTCGGGTGCGCCGCCATCGTATACGCCGGCGTGCGCGAGACGATCTCGCTGGCCGTCGTGTTCGCCGCGCTCGAAGCCGCCGGGCTCGTCTTCATCATCGTCGTGGGCATCCCCGACCTCCCGGGCCCATCGCCGCTGGAGATGCCGCACGGGATCACGGGCGTCCTCGCTGCCGCCGCGCTCGTGTTCTTCGCATACGAGGGGTTCGAGGAGATCGTGTCGCTCGCCGAGGAGGCGAAGAACCCGACGTACACGATCCCGCGGGCCATCGTCCTGGCGATCGGACTGACCTCCGTGATCTACGTGCTGGTCGCGGCGGTCGCGACCGCAGTAGTGCCGTGGGAGGAACTGGCCGGCGCACCGGCGCCGCTCGCACTCGTTGCCAGCGCCGCCTCGAACGACCGGTTCGCGGACGCCCTTTCGGTCCTTGCACTGTTCGCGACGTTCAACACGGTGCTGCTGTTGCTGGCGACGGGCGCCCGCGTCACATACGGCATGGCGAACCGCCGGCTGCTCCCCGCCGTGCTCGGACGGCTCTCCAGTCGGCAGACGCCATGGGTGGCCGCGTTTGGCCTGACGGGGCTCGCGGTCGCGTTCGCCTTCTCCGGGAATATCGGGTACGTCGCCCAGGTCTCGACGTTCGCCGTCTTCGGGCAGTTCCTCGTCGTGAACGCCGCGGTCATTGCCCTTCGACGACAGCAGGCGGAGGTGGAGCGACCGTTCCGCACGTGGTGGGCGGTCCGGGGCGTCCCGCTGACCCCCGTCCTGGGGATCGCGACCACCCTGCTGCTGGCGGCGTTCATGGAACGGGCCGCCTTCGTCACCGGCGCGGTGGCGCTCGCCATCGGGATCGCGGTGTCGTTCATGACCCTGAGGCGGGACCGCTAGGACGCGACGCGACGAAGGTCAGGGCGAAGGGTGCATGCGGTACTCGGCCTGAGCGTCGCGCGCGTGGACCGGGTTGCCGCAGCCGCGGCACACCGCCTCCGCGCCCACGGCGCCGCCGCAATCGCGATGCACGAGGTCCACCGGCGGGCCATCAGCGCCGGCCAGGTAGCGGTCGCCCCACTGGATCAACGCCACGATCACCGGGTACAGGTCCATGCCCTTCGGGGTGAGGCGATACTCATACCTCGGTGGGTGCTCCTCGTACTGGCGGCGCTCCAGCACCCCGTGCTCGACCAGCGTGCGCAGGCGGTCGGTCAGGACGTTCCGCGCGACCGGGAGGCTGCGCGAGAACTCCTCGAAGCGCCGCTTGCCCTGGAAGGCGTCGCGGAGGACGAGCAGCGTCCACCGCTCGCCGACGACATCGAGCGAGCGGGCGACGGAGCAATGCAGGTCGGAGAAGGCGACTCCACGCATGCCGCGAGCCTAACACCTGTGGGTTGCAGTGGACTACTGACTGCGGATACTGTCCGTTGCACCTCGCAACTGACCAGGATCGGACCGCCCCGTTGAGTGACGCCTTTTTCCTGCCCGCTGACGGCGCCTACCGGCCCACCGACCGCGCCCGGGGGCCGTGGACGGAGGATTCCCTGCACGGCCGCATGATCTCCGGCCTGGTGGCCCATGTCGTGGAGACCCGGCACGCCGACCCGGACTTCAACTTCACGCGGCTCACACTCGACCTGATCCGCCCAACCCGGTTCGACGACGTCACCGTGGAGACTTCGACCTTCCGCGACGGCAACCGCATCCGCGTCATGGATGCCTCCGTCGTGATCCGCGGCGAGGAGATCGCGCAGGCACGCGTGGTGATGCTGCGGCGCGGCGACCCGCCCGAGGGCAAGATCTGGACGCCCGAGGCGGAAGCACTCCCCGATCCCGATCGTCTCCCGCAGCAACCGGTGGGTTCGGTGTCGCCGGCGAACACCGCGTGGGACATGCGTCCGGTGCGTGGACAGTTCGGGGTCGTCGGGCGGCGCACGATCTGGCAGCGGGCGCTGGTCCCGCTCGTCCTGGGCGAGCCGACCGGGCCGTTCGCGCGCGTGAGCACCGCCGCGGACAACACCAACCCGTGGTCGAACTCCGGCGACCGCGGGCTCGTGTACGTGAATGCGGACCTCACGCTCTATCTCCACCGCCCGCCGGAGGGCGAGTGGATCTGCGTGGACGTGACCACGCACCAGGCGACCGAAGGCATCGCAGTGGGGGGCGCCACCCTGCACGATATCCGCGGCCCGGTGGGCCAGGCGGTCGTCGGCGCGCTCGCTAACCGCGTGCGGCGGTAGCGGGGCGGTCAGGCGTCGGACTGACTTATACTGCTCGCCATCACCGTGGTTGCTTCGTCCGAAGCCGCGACAGGGAGCAAGTTAGGCCCATGCAGTCAGCGCCGCCAACGGTCCAGATTCCTGCCGACGTCCCGTCCGCGTCCGCCGGGGTCTACGAGCAGAACTACCGCCTGGTCACGAAGGACACGGGCCGCCTCGTCCTGTTCGCCGGCGACCAGAAGGTCGAACACCTCAACGACGACTTCTTCGGGAGCACGAAGCAGGGACCGATCGCCGCGGACGACGCCGACCCGGAGCATCTGTTCCGCATCGCGGAGCGCGGCGTCATCGGCTGCTTCGCGACGCAGCTCGGCCTGGTGGCGCGCTACGGGCGCGACTACGCCAGCGTCCCGTACATGGTGAAGTTGAACAGCAAGACCCACCTGATCCCGGTCAGCCAGGACGACCCGCGCAGCCGCCCCTGGAACACGGTGGCGCAGGCGGTCTCGCTCCGCGAGGCCGGCCTGACCATCGTCGGCATCGGCCTGACCGTCTACCCGGGCAGCCGCTACGAGGGCGAGCAGTACGAGTTCGCCGCGCAGGCCTGCTACGAGGCGCACCGCGAGGGCCTGCTGGCCGTGATCTGGTCTTACCCTCGCGGCGAGGCCGTACCCAACGAGCGCGACCCGCACCTGATCGCGGGCTGTGCCGGTGTCGCCGCCACGCTCGGCGCTGACTTCGTGAAGGTGAACTATCCAAAGACCTCGGACGGCAGCAGCGTGCCGGAAGCGTTCCGTGAGGCGGTCTCCGCTGCCGGCCGCACGCGCCTGATCACCGCCGGCGGCGAGGGCACGGACGTGACCGCGTTCCTGCAGACCCTGCACGACCAGATCTTCATCAGCGGCGCCAGCGGCAGCGCGACCGGCCGCAACATCCATCAGAAGCCGCTGGATGAAGCAGTCCGCATGACGAAGGCGATCTCCGCCATCACCTACGGCGGATGGTCCGTCGCGGACGCCGTCGCAGTCGCGAACGGCGACCGCGACTACTCCATCTAGCCTCACCGCACGCAACACGCCGCGCCCCGGGGCGCGGGACCGACGAGAGAACCTGCTGCCTATGTCGCAGTCGAGCCTGCCGGAACTGCGAGCGTTCCTCTCCGGCCGCGTGCCGGACGGGCTCGCTGCGATCCTCGGTGCGTTCGCGGAGGCGAGCGCCGTGCTGCGCGATGCGCTGGCGACGGCGCCGCTCAGCGACCTGATGGGCACGACGGGCGAAACCAACGTGCAGGACGAGCCGACCGCGAAGCTCGACGCATACGCCAACGAGACCTTCCACCGCGCGCTGCGCCTGCCCGGCGTCACCCGCCTGATCTCCGAGGAAGACGAAGCGCCGGTGGAACTGGGTGACGGACCGTACACCTGCTGTTTCGACCCGCTCGATGGTTCGTCGAACATCGGTGTTGCCGCCGTGGGATCGGTGATCGGCGTCTACACCGGTATGGCCGCGGCGCCCTCCGCGACCGCGCCGACGCTCGGGCGGCAGATGGAGGCGGCGGCGTTCGTCGTCTACGGGCTGCCGACGATGATGGTGCTGGCGACCGGCGGACAGGTGGACGCGTTCACCTTCAACCCGACCGACCGCACCTGGCGGCTGACCTCGCCTGCTGTACGCGCGCAGCCGGCGAAGTACGCGAGCATCAACTGGATGTACCGCGACCGCTGGTCGCCCGCCGTGACCCGCGCCGTCGACAACGCCTCGGACGGCCTCCGCGGGCGTTACAGCGGCTCGATGGTGGAAGACGTGCTGCGCGTCTTGCTGGCCGGGGGCGTCTTCCTCTACCCGGAGGACAGTGCCTCCCCGGCCGGCAAACTGCGCATGCTCTACGAGATCTGTCCGATCGGCCTGATCATGGAGTGGGCCGGCGGTGCCGCGATCGACGGCGCCCGCTCCGTCCTCGACGTCCCCGTCACCGCGCCGCACCAGCGCGGGCCGCTGGTCGCCGGCGCCGCTGAGGCGGTCGAGCGCTACCGGGTGGCCTACACCGCCCCGGACTAAGCCACGCCCACCATTGTTATGTCGTCTTTCAGCGAAGGCTGACCCGCGCCGTATCACAGGTGGTATGAATGTCGCCGCCCCGGAACGCCGGGAGGAGGAGGCGACCCGTGACCACCGAGCAGCAGTACGAAACGATCATCGTGGAGAAGGAGCGCGGCCGCGCGCGCATCACTCTCAACCGCCCCGAGAAGTTAAATGCGCTCTCCCGCCAGTTGCAGCGCGAACTCCGCGCCGCCCTGCTGGACGCCGACCGCGACAACCGTGTCCACGCGGTGATCCTGCGCGGCGCGGGCCGATCCTTCTGCGCCGGCTACGACCTTACCCCGGAGCGCCTCCTGGCCGGCGAGTCCGGCGCGGAGGCCGACCAGTACGCGCAGGTCTACCGCCACAGCCAGGCGTTCGATGACGACGTGTGGCGGATGGAGGACGCGCAGCACGACCGCATGACGATCTTCGACATGCACAAGCCGGTGATCGGCCAGATCCACGGCTTCTGCGTCGCCGGCGGCACTGACCTGGTGTTCCTCTGCGACATCGTGGTCGCGGCGGAGGACGCGCGCATCGGCTTCCCGCCGGTGCGCGCGATGGGTGGGCCGCCACAGCACATGTGGACCTACCACGTGGGCCCGCAGTGGGCGAAGTACATGCTCCTCACCGGCGAGTTCGTCACCGGGACGGAGGCGGAGCGCATCGGCCTGGTGTGGAAGGCCGTGCCGGCCGCGGACCTCGAGGAGACCGTCGAGGAACTCGTCGACCGCATGGCGATGATCCACCCCGACCTGCTCGCCGCGAACAAGCGCTCGGTCAACCTCGCCATCGAACTGATGGGCGGGCGCACGATGCAGCGGCTCGCCGCCGAGATGGACGCGCGCATGCACACCTCCCCGGCGATGGAGGACTGGCGCACCCGGAACCGCGAACAGGGGCTGAAGGAGGCGCTCGCCTGGCGCGATGGCCGCTTCGCCAACGCGGAGCAGCGGCGCGAGTGGCAGGCGGAGCACTGGCCGGAGGGCCCGCGCGAACCCGCCGGCGGCTAACCTCACCTCGGCGCGACCGTCGCCCTGATACGCACCGTACCGGGAGGCCTGACATGCCGGGATTGAGCCTGACCGGCGGACGCGTGTGGGACGGCCTGGCCGATCACGGCGAGGCGGCCGGCGTCGCCGTGGCTGATGGCCTCGTGGCCGCCGCCCCGCCCGCCGATGCGGTCGCGATCGACGTCACCGGTTGCACGGTCATGCCCGGACTGATCGAGGCGCACGCCCACCTCTGCTTCAACGCAGGGACAGACTGGCGCGCGGTCTACGACGGTGACACGCCCGCGAGCATGCTGCTCCGCATGGCCGGTGCCGCACGACGCATGCTGGACGCCGGCATCACCACCGTCCGCGACCTGGGCGCGCCAACGGACCTCTCAGTGGAGTTGCGCGACGCGCTCCGTGCGGGCGCCATCGTTGGGCCCGACCTGCTCGTCTCAGGCGCGCCGATCACCACCACCGGGGGCCATTGCTGGTTCATGGACGGGGAGGCGGACGGCGAGCTGGGCGTGCGGATCGCGGTACGCGAACGGAAGCGCGCGGGCGTCGACTGGATCAAGGTCATGGCGTCTGGCGGCAATATGACGCCCGGCTCCAACCCCTTTCGTGCCCAGTTCAGCGCGGCCGAACTCACCGCCGTCGTGGAGGAGGCACATCGCGTCGGCCTGCGCGTCGCCGCGCACGCACACGGCGTGGAAGGCATCCGTGCCGCCGTGGAGGCGCGCGTCGACACGATCGAGCACTGCTCGTTCCAGACCGACCGCGGCTCCGTAAGGGATGACGCGCTCGTCGCGGAGATCGCGGCGCGCGAGATCATCGTCTCGCCCACCGTCACGGGCGGGCTCGGCGCGCAGCAGGGCACGGAGCGGTGGTCGCTTCGCGCCGACCTCACGCGGGCGCTGTTCGCCGCGGGGGCACGCGTGGTGATGAGCACGGACTGTGGCATTCCTAACACCCCGCACGAGGACCTGGGCCGCGCGATCCAGACGCTGCAGCGTCTGGCGGACATCCCCCCCGCCGAGGCGCTCCGGCGGGCCACCAGCACCAGCGCCGAACTCCTCGGACTGCCCGACCGCGGCGTGATCCAGGCCGGCCGGCGTGCCGACCTGCTCGTGGTCGAGGGCGATCCCACCGAGGACCTGGAGGCACTCCAACGTGTGCGCCTGGTGGTGCGCGCCGGGACGGTCGTGTTCCGCGCCGGGGTGTGACGGCACCTGACGTACGCTGGGAGCCACCGCGAAGGAGGCTCCCCATGGCGAAGCGTGACCGGCTCTCCGACTCCGCCATTGCTGACGCGCTCGCCGGCCTCGATGGATGGCGCCGCGAGGCCGACGGCATCACGCGCGCGTTCGAGTTCCGCGACTTCTCGGAGGCGTTCGGCTTCCTCGCCCGCGCCGCCCTGCTGCAGGAGCGGGCGGACCACCACGCGAACGTGGAGTCCGTCTACAACCGCGTGCGCCTGACGCTCACGACGCACGACGCGGGCGGCATCACCGCCATGGACATCGACCTCGCGAAGGCGATCGACGCGCTACTGCGCTAGCGGCGCCGGTCGCCACAGGGGTGCCACGGCGCCGTCACGCCCACTCCTCGACCATGACGGGCGAGCGCGACACGATGGAGGCCCAGCGGGCACGCGTCGGCATGCTGCACGACGCCCGACCGATGGCTGGACGAGGACGTCAGACTTGCCGTTTCAGCCGAAAGAGTGGGAGCCCAACCCGCGCTGGGTCCCCAAGGAGCAGCGGGCGAAGTCCGTCACCTCCGACGGCACGAGTGCCGCGCCCCGCGAACCTCGGCTCTCCGCGGGTCGGCGGCTCGACCTCCTGATCTTCGGCGGGACCTTCGTCGTCGGTCTCCTCATCTCCATCTACACGTACTACGTCCTCAACATCTGGAACGCCGACTCCCTGTCCCGGACGATCGACGCGCAGGCGGTCCTGTACTCCCGGGACCCGCACCTGGGCGCGATTGGCTTCGTGTGGCCGCCACTGCCCACGCTCGCGCGCATCGCGTTGATGCCGGTCACGCACCCGCTGGGGTTCGGCGAGTTCACGGGGCAGATCACCTCGGTCATCTTCACCGCCGGCGTCGTCGTCGTGCTGCACCGGATTCTCCGCAACCTGGGTCTTTCGCCGCGCACCCGTGCCCTCTGGATCGGCCTCGCGGTGCTGAACCCCGTGGTCCTATTGCACTTCACCAACGGCACGGCGGAGAGCGCCTTCACCCTCCTGCTGCTCCTGGTCGTGCACTACACGCTTCGGCTCTCCACCTCCCCGGTGCCGGCGATCTCCGGCATGGGCGTCGCCATCGCCGTCGCGCTGGGGGTCCGCTACGAGGCGCTCGCGATCGCGGGCATGGCCACGGTCGGCATCGTGATCTTCGGCGTCGCACAGCGACGGGCAGCGAGCGCCCGCGCGAGCGCCGTGCGGATCGAGGGGATGCTGGCGGGCCTGCTGTTCCCCGTGGGGTTTGTGGGCGCGATGTGGCTGTTCTTCAACTGGACGATCCAGGGCGATCCGCTGTTCTTCTACACCAGCCCCTTCAGCATCCGCGGCGCCGCGGACGTCGCCCGGAACGCCCCCGGCCATGTGCTGGAGTACGCCATGCACAGCGTCCCCGGTACCCTCCGGTACGTGACCGAGCGGACCTTCCAGGTCGCCGCGGTGTTCATTCCGGCAACCGTCGCGCTCGCCTGGCACGCCCTGCGCCGGCGCGACGCCATCGCGACAACGCTCCTGCTGGTCGCCCTGTCGGTGCACGCGATGCAGGCGTACCAGGCGTTTACGGGATCGATCGCGCCGTGGCTCCGCTATTGGGTCTACCTGCCGCTCCTCACCCCGATCGTGCTGGCGTATCTCCTTGGCCCGGCGGGCTGGGGAGAGAAGCTCAAGGACACGTACCGCACGCTGGCCCTGTCTATCCTCCTGCCCGTCATGGTCCTGACCTCCAACGCGGTCACCTTCGTGTCGATGCAGAGCCCGGCCGTGGGCTACGACGAGCAGATCTTCTCGTTCGAACTGGCCGGGATGCGGGCCGAGGCCGATCGCGTCCGTGAGCGGATCCCGAACAAGGAGGGCGCCGACGAGATCGCCTCGTACCTCAACGACATCGAGGGGACGGTGCTGGTGGACAAGCAGCGCGCCGCGTTGTTCATGCTGGGGATCGATGACCCCGCCCGCTTCGTCATCGATGCGGACCGTGACTTCGCCTCGGTCATCCGCAACCCCGCCGCGACCGTGGACTG
>JAUXUW010000078.1 GCA_030684635.1 Dehalococcoidia bacterium | reverse complement strand
ACACCCGCCTCATCGACACCGCCCGCCGCGAGGCCGAGTCACTCCTCGACGCCGACCCGGACCTCGCCCTCCCCGAGCACCGCGCCCTCCGCTACTCCGTCGCCGAGCGCGCCGCCGCCGTCACCGTGGAGATTCATTAGGAGTGAATATGTGTCGTATTCCATCATCTCGAGAAGAATTGACATATTAAGTCAATTTGACGCATCTTGACCACTGGCGACATTCCGCCGGAGGGATAGAGGCAGGGAGCGCAAGTTGCCAGCAACTCTGATCGCCGACGTGGTCGGATCCCGAAAGCACGGCGCCGGTGCCGAGCTATTTCTGCAACTGCAGCCAATCCTCGACAAGGTCAACGAGCGAACATCGCCCCTACAGCCCCTCACATTCACGATTGGTGATGAGATCCAAGGAATCTATGATTCCGTGGCGTCGGCGATTCGCGCCTCGCTCCTGATTCATCTCCTGACTGCACCCGTCGAACTTCGAGTGGGGATCGGATTCGGTGACGTTCTCCAGACATCCGTGTCAGTGCGTCCCTTCGGCCAGACCGGCGAAGGCTGGTGGCTAGCGAGAGACGCCCTCACGTTTGTTGAGCGAGAGCAATCACCGAAACTGCTCCGAACCATCCGCACTGCGATTCGCCACTCTGATGCCACCATTGAACAAGCGCTGAATGGATGGCTAGTTCTCCGCGATCACCTACTATCGCGAATGGACGCCACCGACCGAAGCATCACGACGGACCTCTTGGAAGACACCCCCCAGTTCAGAATCGCAGAGTCGCTCGCCGTCGACCCGGCAGCGATCTCACGACGAGTTCAGAGAAGCGGCGCCCGTCAGATCGTTTGGGCGCAACTAGAACTTGAGCGGGCAGTGTGAGCGACCTCGACGTTGCCGCAGTCGGTGCACTACTGCTCGCGATTGGCTGCGCAGACTTAGCCGCGTCCGGTCTTTCCGGCATCGTCACCTCAAGTCGCCGTGCACTGTTCGGCCTCCTTCTGGGGCTCGCGGTTGGCCTTGTTGCTGGGTACGCCTCAGGCGTTGGCAGACCGCCCTGGCTCGCGATTCTGGTCACCGTCTCGGTCCTCACCGGGTGGCTCTTCAGCCGGGTGGAGAACGGATGGCTCTTCAACCGAGTGAAGGCCGGGCTCTTCAGCCAGGAGACGAAGAACGATGAACTTGCCGTACAGACCTGCGCCCGGCTCTCCCTCATCGCTCACTGCCTACTCCTCTTGGTCACTCTCGTGCTCGCTGACCGGTGGAGTTCCTCCGAACCATCGTGGCTTCACGACCGCCTACAGGAGTCCGAGGTCTTTGGCGGCGTTGAAACGGGCCAGTTCATGCTTCTGGCCGGGCTGGTCTTCTACCTCAGTGCAACATCGAACGCCATAGTCCGGCAGGCCCTCAACCTGATCACGAGTGACTGGACGCGGAATGCCCAGCGGCTCAAGGCAGGACGAGTCATCGGCGTGATCGAGCGGCTCTTCATCCTCGGCTTCATTGTCGCGGGACAAGCGACCGGCGCCGGCTTAGTGGTTTCGGCGAAGGCGGTGCTCCGACTCCCTGAGATGACGCGCCGGATCGATGCAGAGCAGGGAGGCGTGAGCGTCGAGCCCTTCAGCGAGTACGTCCTCGTTGGCTCGATGATTAGTTGGCTCGTCGCCTTTGCCGCGGGAGCACTCGCAGCCCGCATTTAGACGACCACCACGCCGACCGACGCCTCAATCTCGTTCCCGCAGCTCGACAACGACGACTCCCCGGCCTCTCCCCCTTTCCGCCCCCCTCCCCACACTCCTCACCTCAGCGGCACGAACGCGCACACGCCTTCCGTGAGGATCGTCGAGGTGTGCCCGCGGCCCGTCGTGTCTTCGGCCTGGAGGACGTCGCCGGGCTCCATGATCACGCTCGAGCCGTCCCCGCAGCCGATCCGGACACGCGCCGTCAGGTAGAGGACGTACTGGCGGCGAGGCGCGGGGTGGAAGTCCAGCGCGGTGCTGCCGCGACGGAGGCGGAACTGGATCGCCTCGGCGGGCTCGGAGTCGGCGGCCGGGCGGTCGCCCTCGCCGAAGGCGATCGGGTGCTCCTCGAAGTGGGACTCGCCGTCGTCGCCGGTCCAGATGCGGATGCGCTTCATCGCGTCGCCTCGCTCTCCCGGCCCACCCCCGCGAGGCGGGCCGCCTCCGCGCGATACTACACGCGTGATGCGCGCCCCTCGGTCGGTCAGGCGCGAGGCGTCGGGCGGCAGTGCCGCAGGAGCCACACCGTCCCGGCAAACCCACCGGCGGCGATGACGCCCCAGAGCGGGACAAGGGGGTCACCCGGCAGCCCGGCACGTTCGGCGAACCAGGCCATGGAGATCAGCGCGAGGCCCATCGTCGCGGCCTTCACCAGCATCAGGCCCCCGAGCAGGTAACCCCACGAAGCGCCGCGCCAGAGCCAGGCCGCCGCGATCAGCGACAGCGGGACGATGGCACCGAGGTCAAGCGCGAAGATGAAGTTCAGCGGCGCATCCGTGCCGGCGATCACCGGCGCCGTGCCGCTGACGACCGCGGCCACCACCTGCCCGACCTCACCGATCGCCAGCACCACCGCCATCAGTGCCAGGAATACCGCCACCGCGCGCCGCGGCTCCCTACCGTCGAACCGTGCACGGAACGCCTCTACGTCGAGCGCCACCGCCAGCGCGACGAGCGCGAAGCCCGAGAGCGAGAAGAGCGCGAGGTAGACCGGGAAGAGCCGGTTGAAGTCGTACACCAGCGCCGCCCCGGTGTACGTGTAGAGCAGATAGCCAAGGAGGCCAGCCCACACGACAACCGCGCGCGCGGAGCCTCGACGCGCGGCCCACATGGAGGCTGCCAGCAGCGGGACCGTGGCGAGCGTGACCAGATCCTGCCCCTGGATGATGGCCGCGAGGCCCGGTTCCCCGTACAGCTCATCTGGCATGAACAGGCCGGCGAGGGCGGCGAGCACGGCGAGCGGCACGGCGATGGCCGTGAGCATCACGGCCATGCGCCACGCTGCGCCCGTGGCGAAGACGATGGATGCGGGCCGCACACCGGGCACAGATGCACCTCCGA
>JAUXUW010000064.1 GCA_030684635.1 Dehalococcoidia bacterium | reverse complement strand
AGGACGGGGGCGTCCTTCATCATCGTGGACTGGAACTCCTTCAGCAGCCGGTCCTGCTCCGCCTTGTCGAACGTCTCCTGCGCCTGGAAGTAGAGCGTGTCAGCGACTTCCGAGGCGTAGCCCGACTGGTTGCAGCACCCGCTTGGCGGGATGTACGCACTCACGTAGGAGCGGAAGCCCGTGGGGGCGACCGGCGCCAGCGAGATGTACGACATGTCGTACTGCGACCAGTCCGGGTTGGCGAAGCCAGCCCGCAGCGCGGTCAGGATGTTGTTCCACTCAATCGGGATCAACTCCACGTCCACGCCTACGGCGGCCAGGTCCTGCTTCAGCTTCTCGTTCATCGGCCCCGGGAACATGTTCCCGGAGCCACCGGTCGGGTAGATCATCCTCAGCTTGAGGCCGCCGGAGTAACCCGCTTCCGCGAGGAGCGCCTTCGCCTTCTCGGGGTCGTAGGTGTAGCCCTCCCACGTCTCGTCGAACCACGGGTGGCCGGGGTACATGTACTGGCTCGCCGGGAAGCCCACGTTGTTGATCAGCGTGGAGGTGCCTTCGCGGTCGACGGCGTAGTTGAGCGCCTGGCGGACGCGGACGTCGTGCAGGGCGCTGCCCTCGTACGTGTTCAGCTGGTACGTGATCACGTGCGGGTAGTTCTTCAGGAAGATCTGGAAGCCACCCGCCTCCAGCTGCGCGATCGAGTCCGGCGGCGGGAGTTCCGCCCAGTCGATGTCGCCGGCCTGGAGGGCGGCGAGTCGCGTGGCGGCCTCAGGCATCGGCAGCAGGACGATCTTGTCCAGCGATGGTCGCCCGTCCCAGTACTGCTCGAACGCCTCGAGCTCCATCACCTGGCCGTCGACGTACTTGGTCATCTTGAACGGGCCGGTGCCGGTCGCGCTCTTGATGTAGTCGTTGTTGCCCACGGCCATCACGACTTCCGGCGAGGGGAAGTAGATGTATGCGAGGTCGTACGGCAGGAAGGCGTTCGGTGCCTTCGTCGTGATCGCGATCGTGTACTGGTCGACCTTCTCCCACTTCGCGACCGAGGCGAGCGAGGATCCGTTCGTGGCTGCGACGTTGGCGTCGTAGTACTCGAACTCCTTGTCCATCAGCCGGCGGAACTGGAAGACCGTGTCGTCCGCGTCGAAGGTCGTGCCGTCGTGGAACAGCACGTCTTGGCGCAGCTTGAACGTCCAGGTCAGGTTGTCAGCGGACCGCGTGACGGACTCGGCGAGTGCGAGTTCCGGCTCGGGGACGGTGTCGCCCTGGTAGGTCGTCCACCGGTAGAGCGCGTCGTAAATCTGGTAGCCGACGAAGCGGCGCCCCTCGAAGCCCTCGTTGGGGGGCGTGTTCGGGAAGGGCAGGTTGCCCGCCGTCAGCCCAATGCGCAGCGTGCCGCCGGTCCCGCTGGTGTCCACCGGCGCCAATGATGCGTTGGTGCCGACCGGAGACGTCGCCGTGGCACCGCTGCCACTGGCGTCGTCGCTCGATCCGCAGGCCATCAACACCATGGCGGAGATGAACGTCAGCAAGGCCAGGGAGACGCCCCGGAACCTCTTGATGCTCAATCCACACCTCCGACTGTGTCCCCGCAGCGCGGGGTTCCTCTGGTGCGGAGCACGCTACGGATGTCGATTTGCGCCCTCATGACCGCGCGATGAATCCTCCGTGACCGGCTTCTGTCCGTGCCTTCTCTATCGCGTTACGTCCGCATGACGTGGCCCGCGCGGAGGGCGGACGCAGAAACATTCGCGCAGCAACTGCGTCACTCACGATTCACGCACGGGTCATGAGCGCGTCATGCGCCCCTCGTACGGTCGTTGTCGACAGGACGAGGAGTACACCGATGGCCGTTCACGCACCGCAACGATCGACCACCACGAATGCCCCGCCGCTGGCGCCGGGTGAGCCGCTGCTGAAGGTGCGCGGCCTCACCA
>JAUXUW010000050.1 GCA_030684635.1 Dehalococcoidia bacterium | reverse complement strand
GCGCCGCCGCCTCCGCCGCCAGGCGGGCCGCGCCGGGGTAGCGCCGGGAGCCCGCGGCGATTACGGCCGTGCCGAACGTGCCCTTGTTCCCATCCGCCGGGCGGCGCGGGATCGTCGCACGGACGTCGCGCGCGGTAATCGCCTCGAACGGCAGGGCGCTGACGGCGGCGGCCGGGAGGCCGATCTCGACGGCTTCGACGCGTCCGGCGAGGGCGCGCCCGGGCATGGTGAACAGCCCGAGTTTCGCGCACCCGAAGGTGACGGTGACGTCCGCGGCGACCGTCGCCGGGTCCGCGAAGCCGGTGTCGGCGTCCACGCCCGAGGGCAGGTCGAGCGCGACGAGTTGTGGCGGCACCCGTACCGCGCGAGCCGTCCCCAGCCGCTCCAGCACGGCGCGTGTGGCGCCATCGAACGGCCGCTCCGCCGGGCGGAGGCCCGTGCCGAAGAGCGCGTCGATGATCAGCGCGGCGCGCGGGAGCAGTGAGTCGAGGGCGGCCAGGTCGGGGTCGTTCTCGGCGATGGTGTGCTCCAGGCCGGCCTCGGTGACCGCGCGCCACTCGGGGTCGTCGTCCGGGCGGGGGCGCAGGAGGTAGACGTGGACCGGCGCGCCCCACTCCGCGAGGCGGAGCGCTGCGACCAGGCCGTCGCCGCCGTTGTTTCCGGGCCCGCAGAGGATCAGGACGGGCCGCGGCTCCGTGCCGAGGATGATCCACGCCTCCTGCGCCGCGGCGAGGCCGGCGTTCGCCATCAACTCGCGCTCGGTGACGCCGCCATCCACGGCCGCCTGCTCAAGGGCGCGCATCTGGGCGGCGGTCACCAGTTTCGGCATCAGTTCTGCTCGTCCTCGCCCATCAGGCCGCGTCCCTGCAGGATCCCGACGATACGCGCTCTGGACTCCGCGGGGTCGAACTCGGGCCGCTCGGCCGTACACACCACCGCCGCCATCGCGAACGACTCCAGGTGGGTGAGTGAGATGTCGATGGCAGTGAGCCCGATGACCTCGGCGCGCTGCTTCGCACCGCCGTACAGGTAGACCAGCGGCTTGCCGCGGCGGTCGGGCAGCACCTCGATGTCGCGCCACGCGACCGAGCGCGCCCCGGTGCCCAGCGCCTTCATCACGGCTTCCTTCGCGGCGAAGCGGGCGGCCAGTTCCGGCACGCGCCCGCGGCAGAACGCCGCCTCTGCGGGGGTGAAGACGCGCGTGATGAAGCGCTCCGGGTGCTTCCCCAGCACCTTCCGGACGCGCTCGATCTCGATCATGTCGATGCCGACGGCGTGCGTGCCCATCCAGTCGCTTTCCGGTGCGCCGCCGCGCGATGAGCAAGGGCGGCCTGCGGGCGAATCTAGCACGGGGGGATGGGATACTCGCTGCTCACCCTGCCGGAGGAGGACACGGATGACCGCACGCATCATCGATGGGAACGCCATCGCCGCGTCCGTCCGCGCGGACGTCGCGTTGGAGGTGGCTGCGCACATCGCCGCCGGCGGCCGGCGCCCGCACCTGAGCGTGGTGCTCGTGGGCGACGACCCGGCCAGCCACGTCTATGTCCGTAACAAGGGCCGCGCCTCCGAGGACGTGGGGATGACCTCCGACACGATCCTGTTGTCCGCCTCCACGAGCCAGGAGGAGGTGTCGGGCCACGTCCGCCGGCTGAACGCCGACCCCGCCGTCTCCGGGATCCTGGTGCAGATGCCGCTGCCGCCGCAGGTTGACCCACACGCCGTGATGGCGGAGATCGACCCGAGGAAGGACGTGGACGGCCTCACGCCCGCGAACCTCGGGCTGCTGGTGCAGGGGACGCCCTTCCACGCGCCCGCTACCCCCGCCGGCGTCGTCGAGATCCTGAAGCGCGAGGGCATTCCGACGCAGGGCGCGCGCGTGGTGGTCGTCGGCCGCTCCGTGCTCGTCGGCCGTCCGCTCGCGCTGCTGCTGTCCAACCGCGGTCCGCACGCCAACGCCACCGTCACAATGGCCCACACCGGCACGCGTGACCTCGCCGCCGTCTGCCGCGAGGCGGAGATCCTTATCTCTGCCGCCGGCGCGCCCGGCGCGATCACCGCCGACATGGTGCGGCCCGGCGCCGTGGTCATCGATGTCGGCACCACTCGCGTCGCGGACGCCACGAAGAAGTCCGGGCACCGCCTCGCCGGCGACGTGGACTTCCAGGCCGTGAAAGAAGTCGCCGGAGCGATCACCCCCGTCCCCGGTGGCGTCGGGCCCATGACGATCGCGATGCTGCTGGTGAACGTGATGCGGGCGGCGAAGGCCCTCGAGGGCCGCGCCTAACCTCGGCATCCTTCGCGCTGTCGCCGGACGCCTGCGTATGATGGATGCATGGAAGAACTGAAGGCTCGGATCGCCGACCTGCTGGCCCGTGTCCGGGACGTGCAGGTGCGACTTTGACCTCCCTGCGAAAGAGCGCGAACTAGCCCGCGTCCGAGAGGATGCGCAGGCCCCCGACCTCTGGGACAACCAGGTGCGCGCGCAGCGCGTCATGAAGGAGGTCGCCAGCCTTGAGCTGGTGATCACCACCTGGCATCGCCTGGAGCAGGCATTCTCCGACCTCGGCGCCCTCCTTGAACTCGCCGAAGAGACCGAGGGCGACGAGCGCGTCGCGCTGCTGGCCGACGCCGAGCGCGAACTCGACGCCGTTGAGCGCGAGTTCGAGGCGGTGGAGGTGCGGCTCACCCTCGGTGGCCCGTATGACGGCCGCAGCGCCCTGCTGTCGCTCCACGCCGGCGCCGGCGGCACCGAGGCGAACGACTGGACCGAGATGCTGCTGCGCATGTACCTGCGCTGGGCGGAGTCGCACGGCTTCAAGACCGAGATCCTCTCGATCAGCAGCGGTGAAGAGGTCGGTATCAAGTCCGTGGAGGTGCGCATCGAGGGCGACTACGCCTACGGCCTGCTGCGCTCCGAGCGCGGCGTGCACCGCCTGGTACGGATCTCGCCGTTCAACTCCGCCGGCACCCGCCAGACCACGTTCGCCCTGTGCGAGGTGCTCCCGGAGGCTGAGCCGGGCGATTCGGAGAGCATCGAGATCCGGCCGGCCGATCTCCGAATCGACACGTACCGCGCCAGCGGCAACGGCGGCCAGAACGTCCAGAAGAACGACACCGCCGTGCGCATCACCCACCTGCCCACGGGCATTGTGGTGACCTGCCAGAACGAGCGCTCGCAGGCCCAGAACAAGGAGAGCGCCCTGCTGGTGCTGCATTCCCGGCTGCTGGAGCGCGAGATCGAACGCCTCGAGGTAGAGCGGGCGAAGATCAAGGGCGAGCATGTGGAGGCCGGGTGGGGCAACCAGATCCGCTCCTCCGTGCGGCACCCGTACACGATGGTGAAGGACCTCCGCACCAACGTGGAGACCAGCGACGCCGGCCGCGTGCTGGATGGCGACCTCGACCTGTTCATTAACGCGTACCTGCGCCAGAGCGTAGGCGTCGAAGACGGAGTGGCCTGATGACCGATCGTTTCGGACGCCGGGCCGCACGACTCGTCCTGCCGCTACTCACTGCGCTCGTAGGCCTGGGACTGCTCTCCAGCGCCGTCGCCGCCAACGTGCAGGTCACGGCGCAGAGCGTGGAGATGCCCGACCCGATGTCCGTGGTGTTCCGCCTCCGGGCGACGACCCCAGGGGGCCTGCAGGAAGCAGTCGTGAACTACCGCGTGCTGAACCCGGACGGCAACGTTGGCGGTAGCGTCCGGCCCACGGTCACCTCGGCGGGCACGCAGGACCTCAGCGCCACGCTCCTAACGAACAATGGCGAGCGCTACATCCCGGTCGGCTCGGTCTTCGTCTACTCGTGGTCGCTGACGGACGCGGACGGTGTGGTGCACACCACGGGCGAGGAGCAGTTCGTGTTCCTGGATGGCCGCTTCCAGTGGCAGTCACGCTCCGAGGGTGACGTGACGGTCTACTGGTACGGCCCGACGGACGCGCAGGCGATCCAGGCGCTGCAGGCGACGGCGGACTCGATCGCGGACAACGAGGCGCTGCTGCGGGTGCAGATGCCCTACCCGGTCCGGGTGGTGGTCTACCCGAACGAGCCGGCGGGTGAACTCGCGCAGCGGCCCCGTGGCGGCAGTTTCGACGCGCAGGTTGTGACCGGTGGCGCTCGCGTCGCCTCCGACCTCCTGCATATCTATGACTCGCTCGGTGGGTTCGTGGACGTGACCCGGCACGAGGCGGGGCACCTGGTCACGAAGGTGGCCGGCGACGGTCCGTTCACCACGATCCCCTCGTGGCTGGATGAGGGCGTCGCGGTCTACTCGCAGACCAACCCGGGCGGCGGCTACCTCAGCGCCCTCGCGGCCGGTATCGCCTCCAACACCACCCTCCGGCTGCGGTCGCTTGCCGGCCCGGTCAACGAGGCGTCCCAGGTCAACCTGTTCTACGGACAGTCATGGGCCGTGGTCTCCTTCATGATCGAGACGCACGGCGAGGAGGCGTTCGCCGAACTCTTCGCGACGGTGAAGGGTGGCGAGCCGATCGACGCGGCACTGCGCGCGACCTACGGCGTGGACCAGGACGGCCTCTACAACGACTGGCGCGAGAGCGTGGGCCTGGCGCGGATCGACTTCAGCCTGATCCCGGATGCCACCGCGGTGCCGCGCGCGGAGGGCACCCGCGCCCCTCTCGGCATCCCCACCTCGGCCTCGGGCGGTACCACGCCGACCGAAACGGCCGCGTCGGACGGGTCGGTGGCGACGGGGTCTGAGGGCGGCTCGAACACGATGACGGCGGTGATCATTGTGGTCGTCACGCTGCTCGTGGCGGGTGGCCTCGGCGGCGTCGGCCTGCGGCTGATGCGCAAGAAGGCGTAGCGGCCCGGCCGGGCCGCTACGGCGACCTGGCCCAGCCGGCTACGGCGATCCCGGGAGGATCAGGCCGGAGGCCGTGCGTCCCGGCGGGGTACCGGGTGGTGTGCCCGGCGGCGGCTGCGACCCGAGGGCGCGCGCCTCTTCCTCGCTGATGTACGGCGCCGTGTAGATGCGGTCGCGCACCACCGGCTCCTCGTTCCCCGCGAGGATGCGCTGGAGCTGCTCCAGCAGCGTGCTTTCGTTCCACAGCCCCACCGAGCGACGGCCGTTGATGGTGAGCACGGGGACCTCGGTCACCATCCGCTGCTCCGCCAGTCGCCGGAACTCCGTGATCTCGATGATGCGGACGTGGATGCGCTTGCTTTCCATGGCGAACGCGCCGAGGAGCCGCGCGAGCTGCACGGAGAACGGGTCGTACGGCGTGACCAGCGCCTCCATCACCACTTCCGTGTCGATCGCCTGGAGTGTGGCCCGCGTGGCCGGGCTCACGGGCGAGGTGCCATTCGAGATCAACCACAGCAAGTCCAGCAGCGCCTGGAAGAGCGCGCCGGAGAAGTAGCCGACGGTCTGGATGGAGCGCCCGGTCGACCGCAGCACCGTCGCGGGGACCATCGTGATCCCCTCTTCGTGCGCGCGCTCGGCGTGTCGTTCGAGGTCATACGGGGTCACGCTGAGGCCCGGGTGAAGCGTCGCGAGTTGTCGGGCGAGTGCGAGCACGTCGTCCGTGTGGATGCCTGGGTCGCGCTCCGGGGTCACGACCGTGCCCGGGCTCAGCGTCCAGACATCGAACGCGACGCGACGCGAGAGCCGCTCGTGGAGCAGGCGCTGCACGCTGGCCGCCTCCGCGCGCGGCAGGGGGCCTTTCGCGATCGCCGCCACTAGCGTCCGCCTTTCGGTGCGTCCTCTTCGATCAGCATGCGTGCCGCGATCCAGGTGCGCTGCGCCGCCGTGAACAGCGTCAGCACGGCCAGCGCCCACAGCGCTGCCGTGACGAAGCCGAGGATCAGCGCCACGCCGGTGAGCACCACGCGCTCCGAGCGCGTGAAGAGCCCGTCTTTCAGCGCGAGGCCCAGGCCCTCCGCCCGCGCTCGGACGTAAGAGACCATCAGCGAACCGACGACCGCGGCGAAGGCGAGCAGCGCCTCCGTGTCGCGACCGGTGTCGATCGCCCACCATGCGAGGCCGAAGAGCACCACCGCCTCTGACACCCGGTCGAGCACGGAGTCGTACAGCGCCCCAAACCGGGAGGCGCGGCCGGTGGAGCGGGCCAGCGCACCGTCCAGCATGTCCAGCGCGCTGAAAAGCAGCACGAAGATGCCGCCGACCAGAAAGTCGCCGCGCGCTACGAAGACGGCCGCCAGTACGTTTCCCAGGAACCCGGCGGTGGTGAGCGCGGCGGGACTCACGCCAGCGCTCGCGAGCACACGCACGATCGGGTCGAGGATGGCCGCCGGTGCGCGGCGAGGAAGCAGGGCGCGGCTCATGGGCAACGGCTCATTCCGTGCGCGCCAGCCGGCGCAGGCGCGTGGTCTGCATGCTGCGCTGCTGGTCCAGCAGACGCTCGTAGTAGGAGATCACTTGCTGGGCGACGCGGGGCCAGGAGTATTCCTCCACCCGCACCCGCCCCTCTGCCGCCAGTCGTGCGCGGCGCTGCGGCTGACGCAGTAGTTCCGTCAACGCGTCCGCCAGCGCCATCGCATCGTTCGGGCGCACCAGGACGCCGTCCACATCGTGCGTGATGACGGAAGCGTAGCCGTCGATATTCGAAGCGACGACCGGCACGCCCGCCGCCATCGCCTCCAGCAGCACATAGCCCTGCGATTCGTGGCCCAGCGCGGGGGAGCAGAAGATCTGCGCGCTGCGGTGGAAGCGGGGGAGTTCGTCGTACGGGATGCCCTCCGCCGCGGCGTCCACGAAGGTGATGCCGCGGAGGCCGCGCGCTTCGGCCGCGCTCTGGTAGCGGCGGCGAGCACGGGAGTCCGGCCCGACCACGATCAGGCGGGCGTCCGGGATGCGCGCGTTCACGACGCTGAAGGCGCGGATCAGGACGCCCAGGCCCTTGCGCTTCTCTGCCCGGCCGACGTAGAGGATGTTCGGGGTGCCCTCGTACTCCGGCAGCGGCTCCAGCAGCGGGTTCGCCCAGTGCTCCACGTCGATGCCGTTCGGGATGATGTTGTAGAAGCCCGGAAAGTACCGCCCCACGTACTGCGCCGCGGGAGGGGAAACGGCGATCTTGCCGTGGAGTTCGCGGAACCAGCGCTTGAGCAGCCGCCGGCCATACCCGTACAGGCGGTTCCCGCCGTCCTTGCGGGCGTGAAACGTGCCGACATTGATCGCGTTGGGGTTCGCCGTGTGTGACTGGCGGAGTGCCTGGATCGGCAGCATCGGCATCAGCGGCTCGTGGACATGGACGATATCGAACTGCTCGCGCTCGAGGATCGCGCGCATCTGCCGGCCCAGGCGCGGGTTCACGGGGATGCGCACCACCGAGCCCGACGCGGCGACGGGGAACGGCCGTCCGATCGTGATCACGCCCGGCGTCGCTAGCCGCTCGCTGGAGGGGGCGATGATTGTCGCCTCGTGGCCGCGCGCGCGGAGTTCCTCCGCCATCACCGCGACGTGGCGGTTCACGCCGCCCGGGTGCTTCCAGTCGTAGGGTGAGACCAGCGCGACCTTCATGCCTGTTGCCTCGCCGCGCGCCACCGCTCGATGCGTCCGCCGATCACCTTGCGTGGCGTCACGGCCAGGCCGCGCGCCTGCTGTAGCACCAGGCGCCGGGCACCGATCTCGCGGTAGGGGGTGGTCTTCACCAGCACACCGCTCGTGGAGCGTTCGAGGATCGCGCGGCGCAATTCCGCCGCGGTTCGCCCGGGGAACATCGTATACGCGGTGCCGACGGTCTCGCGGAAGTGCGCGTCCGACCCGCCGGTCTCCGCGAGGTGCCACCGCTCGCGGTTCGCACGTGCGGCCCGCTCGCCCACGTCCCAGCCCCGCATCATTGGGTTGGCCAGTTCGATGCCGTCCAGGTGGGTCGTGGGATCCTCGATCCGCATTACGCGGTCCAGGGTGCGCCGGCCGATGGAGCGAGTGAGGAGCGAGAACGGGTGCGGGACCACCGCCAGGCCGCCGGCCCGGTGGATCGCGGCTACGGTTTCCTCCAGGCGCTTGAACGAGGCGATTGGCTCGTCCACCCACAGCGCCAGGACATGCCCGTGCAACGTGGTGACCTCGATGCCGGTGACCAGGTCGAACTGGTAGTCGCCACGGGCATGCGCCTCGCGCGCCTCCAGCGCGCCACGCACATCGTCGTGGTCGGTGATGCCGACAACATCGAGTTCGGCGCGGGCCTCGACGCGGGCGAAGATCGCGGAGGCGCTGTCCATCCCGTCCCCGTGCGACGTGTGCACCTGGAGGTCGGCGCGCCCGAAGCGCGTGGCCGGAGAGGAAGGTTCGCTCATCACCTGAATCATAGTCCTCGGCCCGGGCCGGTGCCCTCACGCAATCGTGATGTCCAGCCACTTCTGGGCCTCGGCGAGCCTAACAGGCTCTGATCACGCGGCTACGAGGATGGCGCCATGAGCGAACATTCCACCTCCACTACCTCGTCCCTCCTCATCACGAACGCCACCCTGATCCTCCCGGGTGAATCGGTCCCGCACGGCGCGGTCGCCGTGGTCGATGGCCGGATCGCGGAGATCGGCCCGGCAGAGACGCTCCGTTCGGGGGGCCTCCCGGTGGTCGATGCCGGTGGCGCTTACTGCCTGCCGGGCCTGGTGAACCTTCACGACGATGAGATCGAGACCGAGGTGAACCCGAGGGTGGGGGCGAACCTGCCCCTGCGGTTCGCGCGACGTAACTACGTGCAGCGAGCGGTGGGGGCGGGAGTGACGACCGCCTTCATGGCGATCGCCTACGCCGATCTGGCGTTCACCATCGCGAACCCTCGGACGCTGGCGGCGGCGCTCGCCGTAGGTGGCGAGATCGAGCGTGATCGCGGCATGGGTGGCCTGGACCAGCACATCCTCCCGCGCTTCGCCATCGACCGTCCGGAGATCGTGAAGGACGTGATCCTCCCGCTCCTCGACCAGCAGCCGGTGCGGGCGCTCGCGTTCCTCGGCGCCGGGTACTCCCGCTTCAAGGACGAGGAGCAGGTGGTGGAGCGGCTGCGGTCGATCTACCCGGACCCCGCCGGGTGCGCCGCGCTCCAGCAGCGGTACTTCTCGGGAGACATCACCGCACGCGACGCGTTGCTCGGGCGCGACCCTCGTGACCTCGCGCCCGAGGAACTGGTCCCGTACCTGCTCTGCCTGCTGCACCGCGAACAGGAGCGAATGCCGTTCGCACTCTCCACGCACGATGACGAGAGCGCAGAGAAGGTGTCGCTGATGCACGCCGTGGGCGCGAGCATCTGCGAGATGCCGGTCGAGATTGAGGCGGCGGAACGCGCGCGCGAACTCGGGATGTATGTGAGCGTGGGCGCGCCCAACATCGCGCGAGGCGGCTCGACCCGCGGGCGCCTCGCCGCTTCCGACCTGGTGGCGCGTGGGCTCGCGGACATCATCGTCGCGGACTACCACGCCCCCTCGCTGCTGTACGCGCTGTTCGAGGTGGTGCGGCTGGGCGCGACCGACCTCCTCGGTGCGGTGCGGCTCTGCTCGACCAACCCGGCTGAGGCGATGGGGATGTCGGATCGCGGCCAGATCCAGTCGGGACGCCGGGCCGACCTGGCGCTCGTCACCATCGAGGATGGCGTGCCGGTGTGCCGCGCGACCTTCCTGGAGGGACGGATGCGCTACTCGACGCTCCCGCTGGATGCCCGGGTGCCGGTCGGGGTCGCCTGACCCCAGATCGGCGAGAGGGGAAACCACTGGCCGGGCCAGCGACGGATCCCAGCCTCCAGCGCGGCGACGAGCGCCCGCATCCCCGCCTCCACGTCTGCCTCGCGGTCGCCGGTCGGTGAGGGCAGGGGCACCGGCTCCACGATCACGCGGTAGCGACCCGGGCCCACCCGCGGCACCCACACGGCGAACATCGGCGCACCCGTGCGCCCGGCGAGTTCGACCGCGCCCGAGGGCATGGGCGCTCGCTCCTCGAAGAACGGGCGCGGCGCTGCCGTGCCCAGCACATCGCGGTCGACCAGCATCGCGAGGGTGCCGCCCCGGTGGAGGTGGGTCAGCACGGCGCGCAGGCCGGCGGACGTGGCCGGGATGAACGGGACGCCCCCGCGAGCGCGGATGCGGTGGACGAACTCGTGCACGCGCGGCGAGGCCAGCGGCTCCGTCATCGCCGCCAGGCAGAGGCCGAACGGCGCCAGCGCGCGCACCACCATCTCCGGATTGCCGAGGTGGGCCGAGACGAGGATCACGCCGCGCCCCGCATCGACCGCCTCGAAGAGCGCCGGGATCCCATGGAAGTCGACGACGGCGTCTGCGATCGGCTCCGGCGGCGCCCCGCCGGCCCTCGCGAAGTCCGCGTAGTAGAGCGCGGCGGCACGGGCAGAGGCCAGGGCGGTCGCGTCGACCCGGGCGGGGGTGGCCATGAGCCCCAGCGAATGACGGGCGTGATCGGTCGTGACCTCGCGGATCCGCCGCGAGGCGTACCAGGCGATGGTGCCGGTGGTGGCGGCGAGCGGGTCCAGGATGCGGGCGGGGAGCCGTCCCGCCACGTGGACCAGGAGCCAGAGCGCAGCGAACTGGATCATGCGGTCGTGACGGCGCGGTCCGCGGGCCACAGGTTGCGGAAGATGTACCACTGCGATGGGTCGCGCCGCACCAGTTGCTCTAGCTGGGTGAACACGGCCTGCGTCAGGGCGTGCGCGTCGCGCTCCGCGTCCCCGCTCGGCGAGAAGGCCACTGGCCGGAAGTCCACGCCCACCTGGTCGCTCCACGGCGTGAGCCGCGGCAACGTAGCGGCCACGACCGAGGAGCCCGCACGCAGCGCAATCCGGGCGGGGCCGTCCGAGACGGCGATCGTCGCGCCAAAGAACTCCACCTGTACGCCGCCTTCCGGCTGCGGCACGTCGATCAGCATCGCGACGACATCGTTGCCGCGAAGCGCACGGAGGATGCCGGGGCCCACGCGGTCAGCCTGGATGATCTTCATGCCCAGGTGTTCGCGGGACCCGATCACCAGGCGGTTCACGCGCTCGTTCGCGAACGAATCAGCGATCGCGGAGATCGGGAAAGCATTGATCGAAAGGATCGCCGCGCCCAGGTCCCAGTTCCCGAAGTGCATGGTGATGAAGACGATGCCGTTGCCCTGCCGCTGCGCGCGGAGGGCGGCCCACGTCGACTCCCGCTCGAATACGACGCGCTGCTCGATGCTCTCCGGCGTCAGGGACAGGGAGCGGAAGAAGTCCACCAGGTAGACGACGTAGTTGCCGAAGGAGCGGCGCGCGTGGCGTCGGGCCGCCTCTGCGTCGCCGCCGGTGACGTGCGTCATGTTCTGGATGCATCGTCGCCGGCCGCCGGACCATCCGTAGAAGGCCAGGACGCCGGCGACGCGGGCGATCGCATAGGAGATACGGAGGGGGACGAGGCGCGCCAGGATGGTTGCCACGCGGACGGCCAGGTAGAGCGCCAACCCGTCCCCCTCCCGGTTCACGAACCCATGGAGGAGCAGACTAACGCCCGGCTAGCCGGCGATGAAGGCCTCCACCCCGTCACGGGCGTCCTCGTCCAGCATCTGGCGCGGCGGCGACTTCATGAAGTACGCGGCAGCGTCGTACACCGGCCCACCGATGCCACGGTCGAGCGCGACCTTGGCGACGCGGACCGCGTCGATCACAACGCCGGCCGAGTTCGGGCTGTCCCAAACCTCCAGCTTGGTCTCCAGCATCAGCGGCACGTCGCCGAATGTGGTGCCTTCGATGCGGATGTGGCACCACTTGCGGTCCAGGAGCCACGGCACGTAGTCGGACGGGCCCACGTGCACGTCGGCAGCGGGCAGGTCGTAGGCGATCTGGCTGGTGACCGCGGAGGTCTTGGAGATCTTCTT
>JAUXUW010000026.1 GCA_030684635.1 Dehalococcoidia bacterium | reverse complement strand
CCGACCGCACGTGCTCGAACAGCCGGATCTCGCCACCGGGCCGGAGCACGCGCCGCGCCTCCGCGACCGCGCGGTCGAGGTCGCCGACGGAGCAGAGCACCAGCGCCGCGACATAAGTGTCGAAGGAAGCGTCCTCAAAGGGGAGCGCCGTCGCATCCGCCTCCAGCACGTCGATGGCGGCCGGGGTGCGTGCCGCTGCGGCGTGTGCGGCCGGGAGCATGTGCGGGTTGGAGTCGGTGGCCGTGACCCGAGCCCCCTGAGGGTAATGCGGGAAGTTGGAGCCGGGGCCGCAGCCCACCTCCAGCACGTCGCCCGCGAGGTCGCCGACCAGGAGGCCGCGGACGCGCGCCAGCGGCCGGCGCTGGAGGCGGTCGAACGGGCGGTAGACCAGGGCGAAGAGGCGTCGGCGCATGCCCTCAGCGTAGGCCCGTCAGCGCGCTGTCGCGCGCGCTGGGCAGGTGGCGCACCGCTCGATGGCCGGCGGGGACGTCTCGACCCCGGCGGCCGTCAGCAGCCCGCGCAGCGTCCACAGCGGCAGGCCGATGACCGCGCACTCGCAGCCCTCGAACCGCGCGACCGGGGCGAAGGCGGGGTCCTGGATCGCGTAGCCGCCGGCTTTGTCGAACGGCGACCCCGTCGCGATGAACGCCTCGATCTCAGCGTCGCTGTACGGCCGCATCGTGACGTCGGTGGCGGCGTGCGCGTCCGACACGTAGCCGGCGCGCACGAGGGCGCCACCGGTGACAACCTGGTGCGTGCGGCCTCGGAGCGTTGTGAGCATCGCTCGTGCCTCGCCGGCGTCGGCGGGCTTGCCCAGCATGCGGCCATCCACCGCGACCACGGTGTCGCTCCCGATCACCAGGTCGCCGGGCCGCCGCGCCGCGACGGCGCGCGACTTGCGCTCCGCCAGCAGCGTTGCGACGCGGACCGGGTCGGGCTCCTCCGTGATCTCGTCCACGTCCGACACGTCCACCTCGAACGGCACGCTGAGCGCCGCGAGCAGTTCGCGGCGCCGCGGCGAGCCGGAGGCCAGGACGATTGACTGGATGCCATAGAACGCCGCGTCTCGTGGTTCAGGCCAGCGGACCAGGTCGCCCCAAGCTCGAGCAACCTCGACCACGGCATTGCAGGCGGTCTGGACCGGGTAAACGTGTCCGAACATCGAGACGCTGATGGGCCATCCGCGGTCAATCTTGAACTCCGGTCCGGCGTCGTCGTTGGGGCTGAGTGTCGAAAACTGGGGAGCTTCTCGTTCAGCACGATGCTCGGCCATGTGTTCGATGGCGTCGCGGAGACGGCCCAGACCGGCCGACTTGAACTCTCGGCGAAATGCCGCGCCAGCTCGCGCCCGGTCTCCAGACCAGTCACTTGACAAGTGCTTCAGATGAGCCTCGACCTGAGCGAGAGAGTTCGCGAGGTACTGAACCTCGTCAAAGAACTGCGATTCGAACTCGTGCTGCCACTGCATGGCGGCCATCACTTCGTCCGGTGTGGACGACTTCCTGATCTCGTCGTATCCGCGGGCCGCTATGCGACGAGCAGCCAGCATTTCTTCGTCAAGTCGCTGCAACCTTGTGAGGCAGCGGCGGATCGAGTCGGTAACCCATGCGAGTGACGTCTGCAGTCGCTGGATCTGCACATCCGTGAGCGGTCTTGCGTTCGCCATATCCTTGTTCCTGTAGGATTGTACGCGCGCGCCTGCGGGCCGCCTCGGTCATCGCGTGGCTAGGAGAGCAAGCGGTCGAGGGTGGTGACGCACTCGATGTGCTGGGTGTGCGGGAACATATCCACCGGCTGCACCTCGCGCACCGCGAAGCCGCCGTCCACGAACAGCCGCAGGTCGCGCGCCAGCGTCGCCGGGTCGCACGAGACGTAGACCACCCGCCGCGCCGTCGAAGCGACGATCGCCTCCACCACGCCGGGGAACAGGCCGGCTCGAGGCGGGTCGATCACCACGACGTCCGGGCTCGGGGTCATGCCGGGGAGGGTGTCTTCCACCTTCCCGACGACGCGGGTGACGTTGCTGAAGTTCACGAGGTTCTTCTGCGCGTCCACGCCGGCCGCGGCCGACTCCTCGATGGTGATGACGTGCTCCACCCACCGCGCGAGTTGCGCGGCGAACGTGCCGACACCGGCGTAGGCGTCCACCACGATCCTCGGACGGACCGCCTGCACACGCTCGATCACCAGCGACACCAGTTGCTCGGCCTGGCGGGTGTTCACCTGGAAGAACGCCGGGCCGGAGATGCGGTAGGGCACGCCGAGCAGCTTCTCGACGTAGTGCGTCTGGCCGGAGGCCAGGCCCTGCGCTCGCTGGCCGGGCCGCCACTGGAGGTGGGGCTGCAACATCTCGTCGTCGTTGTTCTCGGCCACGCGCACCGCCAACTGGTGTGCCTGCATCGTGCGGTCCTGCGCCGCCCTCAGCACCTCGTTCACACGAGGGAGGGCGATCGCGCATTCATCGATGCGCATGAAGTGGTGCGTGCCGC
>JAUXUW010000025.1 GCA_030684635.1 Dehalococcoidia bacterium | reverse complement strand
TTCGCGGTGAGCCTGTCGAATCGCCACCTCGGTTCGACCACGCCTCGATGCGCCGTCCCCTTCCCCCGACGCGGACCGAGGGTGCCCCGGCTCCGCCGACCCCATCACCTCGGTCCGGCCACACCCCGATGAGCTCACACCTCCCGCCCCCGACCCGATCCCGCAGCCGCGCAGCGGCCTGCGCTCCCGGGGATGCTCGAAGGGGGCTGCGCCCCCTTCGATTGCCGAGGGCGGGTGGGTGGGCCAGAAAGAGAGCCGCCGCGCAGCGGCGTCGATCCCCGCCGCGCGCGCGACGCGCGTCAGCCGCAGGCGTCCTGCACCGCGCGCACCATCTCCTCCGTGCGGACGGCGACGACGTACGGGTCATGGAGCCCGTTCGTGAGGTAGGCGACGGCGAGGCCGCGCGCAGGGTCGGCGTAAGCGATCGCGCATTGCTGGCCGGAGTGTCCGAAGACGTCCGGCTCGTCGAATGGCGCGACGCCGTGCTCCACCATGACGCCGAGGCCGAACGCGGACGGCAGCAGAAACGTGCGGTCGTGATCCGTCTGCGCCTGCACCCGCGTCGCCTCGGCCACCGTCTCAGGCGACAGGATGCGCACGCCATCGAGCGTGCCGCCCTGCTCCAGCATCGCGTAGAACCGAGCGAGCGCGGCCGCGGTCCCGAGGCCGTTCGCGGCGGGCAACTGGCCGCGCAGCACCTCCGGCATCCGGAAGCGCGCGACGATGCCGCTCGTGCGGCGCTCCAGGCCCTCCGGGTCGAGCATCGTCATCTCGGACATCGCCACCGGCAGCACCACGCGCGCCAGGTCGGTCTCGGTGGCCGCGCCGAGCGAGGCGTCCATGCCGAGCGGCCCGATGACCTCGTCACGGAGGAAGTCGCGAGGCGTGCGCCCGTCCACGCGTCGGATCACCTCGCCCAGTGCGAAGCCGTAGGTGACGGGGTGGTAGCCGACCTCGGTGCCCGGCTCCCAGAGGGCGGGCAGCGCCGCGGTCGCGGCGGCGACCGCGTCCCAGTCCTCCATGCGGTGCCAGCCGAAGTCCGGCGGAAGCGCGGGGAAGCCGCCTCGGTGAGTCAGCACGTGCCGGAGCGTCACGCCCGCCTTCCCGCCCTGCGCGAACTCCGGCCACACCGCCGCGATCGGCGCATCGAGGGCCACGAGCCCGCGCTCGACGAGGATCAGCGCCGCCACGGCGGTCAGCGGCTTCGTGGCCGAGAACCACAGCATCCAGCGGGGTTCACCACCGGGCGCGTCCGCCGCGTCGCCGAGACGCAGGTCGAGGACTGGAGCGCCGTCGCGATAGACCGCGACCTGTGCGCCCGTGTGCCAGCCACGCTCCAGGTGCTCGCGCGCGAGTGCCTCGACGCGGGCGATGCCCTCCGGCGTGAGCGAGCGCGGCACCGGTGGCCCGCTAAGCCTTCAGGTGCTGCGCCACGAAGGCGCGGGCGGCCTTCCGCCCCTCCTCCGGCATCTCTGCGTGCGCGCCCAGGTGCAGGTGCAGCCGCTTGTCGGTGGAGCCGATCAGCCCGAACAGGTCGAACGAACTCTGGCGCTCGAACCGCTCGTCGTCCCACTGGACCATGTAGATCACGGGAACCCGGATGTTCGGCGCGGCCGCTGCGAGCACCTCGCCCGCCGACCCGCGCGAGGGCGTGTCGCCCTTCAGCCCGCAGAGGCCCAGCGCCGCGACCTTGAACCGCGGCTCCGCGGCGACGTGCGGGATGCCGATCAGCGAACCCATCGACATCCCCGACCAGCCGACGCGTTCCGGGTCGAACGACCCCGTCGCGAGCAGCGCGTCCAGGACCAGTTTCCAGTCCGCCGTGGCGTGGCTGGTCATCAGGCCCGCGTCCTTCCAAAGCGCGTAGTACTCCGGCGACCGCCCCGGCGCGCCGCCTCGCTCGCCGTGGCCCGGCGCGTCGATGGCGACGGCGGTGATGCCGTGCTCGGTGACAAACCCTCGGCCCGTCGGCACGATCGAGGGCGCGCGCTTGTGCCCCCCGCCGCCGTGGCCGATCAGCACCAGCGGCGACCCCGCGGGGATCGAGGGCGACGACCACATCAGGCCCGTGATCACATCGCGCTCACCCTGGATAGTGAACTCGCGCTCCAGCACGCCATCCTCGGTGGTCCCGGCGTCGCGCCACGTCAGCGTCGGTGCCATCAGTCGCCTCCCTCGGTCACTGCGCCTGCTACTCGGCGACCCTCAGGACGATCTTCCCGAAGTTCGCGTTCGCCTCCATCAACTCGTGCGCCGCAGCGACCTCCTCCAGCGGGAAGACGCGGTCGATCACGGGCTGGATGGTCTCGTTGGCGAAGAGCGGCACGACCCGGCGGTTGAACGCCTGGATCAGCGTCGCCTTCTCCTCCAGCGGGCGGCCCCGGAGCAGCGTCCCGCGCACGCTCGCGCGCTTCTGCGACAGCGCGCCGATCTCCATGTTCTCCACGCGCCCGCCGCCCATGCTGCCGACGATGACCATGCGGCCCTTCAGCGCGATGGCGGCGAGGTTCTGGTGCCAGTACGGCGCACCGATGACGTCTAGGATGACGTCCACGCCTCGTCCATCCGTGCGCTCCTTCACCACCTCGGCGAAGTCCTGCTCGTGGTAGTTGATCCCGACGTGCAGGCCGAGCGCGGCGGCGCGCTCCAGTTTCTCCTGCGACCCGGCGGTGCCGAAGACGCGGCAGCCCTGCGCGGCGGCCAGCTGGATCGCGGCCGTCCCGACCCCGGAACCGGCGGCGTGGATGAGCACGCTCTCGCCCATCACCAGTTCGCACTGCAGGTGGAGCGCGTCGAACGCGGTCAGGAACACCTCCGGGATGCTCGCCGCCTGCTCGAACGTCAGGTTCGGCGGCACCGGCATCAGCATCCGCTCGTGCACCGCAACCTTCGAGGCGTATCCCTCGCCGCCGAGCAGCGCCATCACGCGGTCGCCCGGCTTCCAGCCCGTGACGCGCGCGCCCACGGACTCCACCACGCCTGCCATCTCCAGCCCCGGGATGTCGTTCCGCGTGCCGGGCGGGCCGTTGTAGCGGCCCCGGCGCTGGAGCAGGTCCGCGCGGTTGAGGGCGGTGCCCCGCACGGCCACGAGCACCTCGTCCGGGCCGGCGACCGGGTCCGGGACCTCCTGGATGGCGAAGACCTCCGGGCCACCGGGCTGAGTGATGACGGCTGCGCGCATGGACGGTCCCTTCAGGGCAATGCATCGATCCGAGGGATGCTAACACCCGATCCGGCTGCTCTCGCGCACGCGCGGCGGTACGCTGCGCCCGCAAGCAAGGAGGACTTCCGATGGCCGAGCACGGCGCGGGATCGGTGCTGGTGACCG
>JAUXUW010000023.1 GCA_030684635.1 Dehalococcoidia bacterium | reverse complement strand
CGGTGCCACGTTGTGGAACTTCGCGCCCTTACGCAGGTGCAGCGTGTACTGCTTGAGGTCGGGCGTGGTCTCGAACGACTCGACCAGATCCCCCTCGACCGTGATCGCGGCGGCGTCGGCCTGCGCGCCCAGCACCAGCCGGAAGAGCTTGTTCTTGGTGAGGTCGTTCGGGGTGTTGACCGTGCTGGACAGGATCCGGTTGAAGTCCATGTGCGGCGAGTCAAAGATGCGGAAATGGTAGGTGCCGCCCGGCGTCGCGTTGACGGCCGGGTTCATCTCCGCCGGCGTCGGGAAGATGCCGGTGTACGTCTCGCCTGCCTTCAGACGGACCTGGTCCGCCGGGACGCGCGTGGCGCCCCCGCCCGGGGCTGTCGTGCCTCCGGGTGCTGCCGTGGAGGTCGCCGTTGCCTCCTCGTCGGCGCCACCGCAGCCGATCAGGGCTGCCCCGGTGATCCCGAGGAGTCCGAGACCGGCACCCCTCAGGGCGGTCCGCCGGCTGACGCGACGCGTTGCCCAGTAGTTTCCCTCTGGCATCTGACTGCTCCTTCGCGTGGCTGGGTCTCCCCTGCCTCCTCCGCAGCGCGAAGGTGGAGACCAGCCGGAATGCCGGGAGCCTAGGTTTGCGAGTCGCAGGGAGTCAATACATATGTAATTCAGAAGAAACTGCTGCCGAAATGAGTTTGCGGGTGTCACCGGGGTTCCAGCGATGGGATCGCCTCGGCGGCATCGTCCTCGATGCGCATTCGGCGGTACCACACGAGGAAGATCGCGATCACCGCGATGACATGCACCGCATCGCCACCGATCCACATGATCAGCCCGCCCAGCGCCTGGTCCTGCTGCCAGGTGAGCGGAAAGATCGGCGCCGCCGTCAGGTACGAGGGGTAGAGCATTCCCTCCGAGAACACGATCGTCGCGGCGAGCGCGTCCTTCGGGACCGCACCCGCGAAGACGTAGAAGATGCGCGCGAGATGCGGGATTCGCGACCGCAGCGGATGCGGGTCGATCACGTTCCACCAGAACAGCATCCCGGCGCCGAGGAAGGAGGCGTGTTCCAGCTCGTGGATACGAGCGTCCAGCAGCGCCCGTTCGTACCAGCCCGGCGCCAGGTGCCAGAACCACATCACCACGGAGATCGCCGAGATGCCGACTGCGGGATGGGTGAGCACTCGCCCGACGCGGTGGGCGGCCGGGCTCGCCGCGACCGGCCGCACCAGGGCGTCGCGCAGCCACCGCGGGAGCCCTCGGAGCATCGGCGTGGTGGGCGCACCCAGGAGGATCAGCGGCACGGCCACCATCATCAGGAGTTCGTGCTGGACCATGTGCAGCGTGAAGTGATGCTCCCCTAGCCGGTCGATGGGGGACTCCACCGCCAGCACCAGCGTGGCCATGCCGGCCAGGAACAGGGCGGTGCGCCACCACGGGTGCGAGTGCGTCCGTACGGGCCAGCGGCGCAGGCCGCGGAGGTAACAGGCGACCATCAGGCCGGCCAGGATGAGCAGCCCGGGGTCGTAGCTCCAGGCAAGCCACCAGTCGCCCTCGATGATCGCGCCATGGGCGACGGGGGCGCGCTCGGCGAGGGCAGGGAGGGTCTCCAGACGGGCCACACGCGCCTCCGCGCCCAGTGTGCCGGAGCGTGGCGGCGAGCGCATGCGCCGCGTGATTGACTCCGCCCGGTGCGTCTGCCTACCATCGAGCCCGAACGCTTTGCGTAGTAAGTACGCTAACTGGGCGACGGCACCCGCCGGGCCCTCGATCGGACCGCTCCATGCAGACGCTCCGCGTGGCCCTCGCCCAGCTCAACACCACCATCGGGGACTTCGAGGGCAATCGGACGCTCATGCTGGAGGCGGCACGCCGTGCCGCCGCCGCGAACGTCGACCTGGTCGCCTTTCCCGAACTCGCCGTCACCGGCTATCCGCCCGAAGACGAACTGCTGCGGCCCGCGTTCATCGCGGATGCGGAGGCGAGCTTGCAGCGCCTGGCGAAGGAGGCGCGCGACCTTCCGCCGCTGGTGGTGGGCTGCCTTACCTTCGATCAGCACCTCTACAACAGCGCCGCCGTGCTCCACGGCGGCCGCGTGGTTGCCCGCTACCACAAGCAGCGCCTGCCGAACTACGGGGTCTTCGATGAGGAGCGCTACTTCCAGGCGGGCGAGGAGGGCCTCGTCTGCGTCATCGGGGGCGTCGAGGTCGGCATCACCGTGTGTGAGGACGCCTGGTACCCGGGCGGGCCGGTGAGCGACGCCGCGATCGCCGGGGCGAAGGTGGTGGTGAACATCAACGCCTCGCCCTACCACTTCGGCAAGACGCGCTCGCGTGAGCGGATGATCGCGACGCGCGCAGCGGACAACACCGTGGCGATCGCATACGTGAACCAGGTCGGCGGCCAGGACGAACTCGTATTCGACGGCAACTCGTTTGTGGTGGACGCGACCGGCGAACTGATCGCACGCGGCGCCTCCATGGCGGAGGACCTCGTGATCGTCGACCTCCCGGTGGAGGAGACGGTCCGCCTGCAACTGCATGACGCGCGCCTGCGCCGGATGCGCGTGGACGGCACCATCTGGCCCGTCGCCCGTGTCGAGGTGACGCAGGTGCCTGCCGGTCGCGATCCGCATCCCGCCACGCACGACGAGACATCGGCTCCGGACGACCTGGCGGAGGTCTACCAGGCGCTCGTGATCGGGACGCGCGACTACATCCGCAAGAGCGGCTTCGAGCACGCGTTTGTGGCGCTGTCCGGCGGCATCGACTCCGCGATCGTCGGCGCCGTGGCCGTGGACGCGCTGGGCGCGGAGCACGTCACCGGCGTCTCGCTCCCGTCGCGGTACTCCTCGGAAGGGTCGGTGAGCGACGCGGTCGACCTCGCGCAGCGTCTTGGCATTCGCCTCGTCTCGATGGCGATTGAGCCGATGCACCAGGCGGCGCTCGACACGCTCGCCTACGAGTTCGGGCCGGGCGACGCCGGCACCGCGGGCGAGAACGTGCAGTCGCGCATCCGCGGGCTGCTGATGATGGCACTCTCCAACCACACGCCTCGGTCAATGGTGCTCACCACCGGCAACAAGTCGGAGTACGCCTGCGGCTATGCCACGCTCTATGGCGACATGGTGGGCGGCTTTGCCGTCATCAAAGACGTCCCGAAGACGCTCGTCTGGCGGCTCTCGCGCTACCGCAACACGCTGGGAGAGGTGATCCCGCTCGCCTCGATCGAGAAGCCGCCCTCCGCCGAACTGCGGCCCGGTCAGCTGGACTCCGACTCACTCCCCCAGTACGAGGTCCTCGACCCGATCATCGAGGCGTACGTGGAGGAGGACCTGTCGCTGGACGCGATCGTCGCGCGCGGCTTCGATGAGGCGACGGTCCGTCGCGTGATCGACATGGTGAACCGCAACGAGTACAAGCGCCGGCAGTCGCCGCCAGGCGTGAAGATCACGCCGCGCGCCTTCGGGCGCGACCGCCGGCTGCCGCTGGCGACGCGCTACCGCGGCTACTAGCCCTTCGAGGGGGCCTCGTCCGGGTCGTCCGCGCCCAGGAGGTCCGCGAATTCCTCCAGGTCGCCGTCACCGTGGGCGGCCACGGCCGCGCCGAGCGTGTCGATGGCGGTGAGCCGGATCCACGCCTCGAACGCCTCGCGGACCTCCGCGTAGGCGCTCTCCACACCTTCCTCGAACTCCGGTCGGGTCGTCGAACCCTCGCGCGCCTTCGCGACCTGGTCGACGAGCCGCTCGATGCGCGGCGCGATGCGTTCGTAGATCTGCTCGAACTCCTCGTCGCCGGCGAAGCGGCCACGGTCGCGCATGATCTGCAACGCGCCGAGCACCCACGCGAGGGCGCCCAGCAGCGTGCCCGCCTCGGGCCGGCGCAACTCCAGACGCACGGGCATGGCGCGGTCGCGCCGGCCCTCCGGGCTCGTCACTCGTGCCGCTCGCCTTCGTACGCGACGATCGCCGCGGCGTGGTAGGCGCCGAGGATCGCCGCGTTCTCGCCCAGGGCGGCGGGGACCACCTGCGGCCCGGGTGCAATCTCGTCCAGGACGCCCTGCAGGATCGGGATCAGCGCGTCCACGTGCGCCGGGTCACCGTGCAGCACGATCACGGACGGGTCCAGGAGGGCGCTGGCGTCCGCGAGGAGCGAGGCGGCGGCCTGCACCGTTTCATCGTCCAGCGGTTCGCCGGGGATCATCTCTGGCAGCGCGGGGAGCGCACCGGCGCGGCCCGACCCGCCGCCCACGATCCGGCCGCCGCTCATCATCGCGGCCGCTGGGTGCTGGTTCAGCGCCACGTACAGCGAGTCGTAGGCGGAGGCCGCGGCGCCCGCCGACG
>JAUXUW010000005.1 GCA_030684635.1 Dehalococcoidia bacterium | reverse complement strand
CCCGATGCGGCCAAAGCCGTTGATACCGATCTTGATGGTCATCAGAACTCCTTCTCGTTACCTGGAAAGAACTTTGCGCACCGTGTCAGCCACGTTTTGCGCGGTGAATCCGAACAGCTTGAAGAGCTGCGGCGCCGGCGCGCTTTCGCCGTAGCGGTCGATGCCGACGACGGCGGCGCAACCGTACTTCCACCAGAAGTCGGTGACGCCGGCTTCGACGGCGATGCGCGGCAGCCCGGCCGGCAGCACCGACTTCTTGTACTTCACGTCCTGGCGGTCGAACACCGTGCTGCTGGGCATGCTGACCACACGCACCGCAATCTTGCGCTTGGCCAGTTCGACATCGATGCGCACGATGATCGGCATCAGATCACCGCCTCCATGTCGGTCCTCAGCGCCGTCGCCTGGCGCAGCAGCGCCCGCATGACGAACATCAGGAGGCCCGCCACGGTGACCGCCAGAGTCAGGAGCAGCAGCAGCATCGGCATGCCGGGGTCGTCCGCATTGAGGACGACCCAGCCGAACGCGCCGACCAGCACGACCCAGGCCGCGCCGATCGCCCAGAGGATCGCGTCCACCCAGACGAAGGCGGCTGTGCTAAAGATGCGGTCCTTCTGGACCAGGCCCAGCAGCCGCCATGTGGAGACGATCACCACCTGGATGCACAGCACCCAGAACACGGCCAGGGCCGTCAACGGCCATCGGAGGTGTGCGTCCTGTGGCGACTCCTTCGCCATGTACGCGAACTGCCCGGGCAGCGACAGCGTCTGGAAGACCACGAGGATCGCGAACAGCCCGATGAGGAAGAGGCGGAGCGGGAGTACCGCACGTTTATCGATGTTCATGCATCGACTATCGGTATTGGACTATCGAATGTCAATAGGCATCGGCCGCGACACTGGAGCGCGCGGCGACGCCCGGCCGCGGCGTGCCTCCGGCCGTGGCGAGGCGTGAGCGCCGAGGCCAGGTGAGGCCAGGTGGTGGCTACGCGGCGGCGGCGCGGGCCGGGAGGAGCTCGTACTCCTGCACGGCGATGTGGGCCGGGAACCCGGGGCCGGAGCGGCGCGTCAGCAGTTCGTTCAGGTGCACCGCGAACGGCACCATGCCTTCGTAAGACACGAGGATCGTGAGCCGCCCGTTGCCCTCGGGGCGGACGGTGGCGGACCGGACGCCGCGGATGCCGGCGAGCGCCTTGCGCAGCGCGTTCATCTCGGTGAACGACTGCACGTTGTCCGCGACGACGCGGATCGTCTCCGTGGCGAACGAGGTGGCGGCGGCTTCGGTGGACATTCGTGACTCCATGCACAAAGCCTACGACCGCCGCCCCCGCATCCTCAGGCGTGATCGAGTTACGTCCGGGTGCACCCCGGTGAAGGATCGGTGAAGGCGCGCCGCCCGCCAGCGTCCCGGGGATCCCTCGGACGGCGACAACGCCGCCCATCGGGCGGCGTTGTTCGTGTTCGGGGAATCTCCACCGCCGCGCGTGGTATGAATGCTGGCGGGTGTCATGCGGACACTCCGTTGTAGTGCGAGGCGCCAGCGCGATCTGACAGCCGTCAGGTGCAGATTGCCTGGGGGGACGGTGGATCAACGTGGCGAGTCCCTATCGGGTCGGCAGACTGGCCGCTGCTTTGACTGCCATCCTGGCGGTTGTCTCGTTCGGGATCGCGATCGCCACGCCACCACGGTCGGGCCCGAGTTGCACCGGCGATGCTTGCGTCGGGTATCCGTACACCGACATCATTTCGTTCTTCCCGCGCGACTACCTGTGGATGTTCCCGGCCACGCTGCTGGTGTTCGCGTTTGTGTTGCTGGCGGTGTGCATCCACTACGGAGCGGACGAGGCTCGCCGCCCGCTGACGCTCACCGGCGTCGTTCTGGCGGGGGTATCCGCGGCGCTCATCGGGACTGACTACTTCATCCAGTTGACGGTCATCCAGCCCAGTCTGCTACAGGGAGAGACCGATGGGCTGTCCCTGTTCTCGCAGTACAACCCGCACGGCGTCTTCATTGCGCTCGAAGCGCTCGGCTACCTGCTGATGTGCGCCGCGATGGGCCTCCTTGCGCCCGGCATTAACGGGACGGGCCGGATCACCCGTGTCGCCAGGTGGACGTTCGGCACCGCCGCGGTGCTCGCGTTGGCGGCCCTCGTGGTGGTAGCGGTGGCCTACGGGCACGAGACGGAGTACCGCTACGAGATTGCCGTCATCTCGATCGCATGGACGGCGCTGATCGTGGCCTGCCCGCTGTTGTTCGTCGGGTTCGGACGGGTCGCTGGGCCGCGAAGTTCGCAGTGAAGGCGCACCGCCCGCCCTCCCCCCGCCCGCTCCGAGGCGTCACGACACCCCTCGGACGCGACAACGCCGCCCATCGGGCGGCGTTGTCCGTGATTGCGAAGTGGTCGGGGAAGCGGGATTTGAACCCACGACCCCCAGTCCCCCAGACTGGTGCGCTGCCAGACTGCGCCATTCCCCGACGTGCCCCCGATGGTATCAGGGGAGGAAGTTAGGGGAGAGGCTGGTGGCTATAGACCAGCGTCCTTTCGTGCACTCCGAAGAATCGACTGGATCGCGCGGACAACCTCTTGCCGGCGTGCAACGGGGGTGGAGCCGCCCGCGGCCACTAAGCCTGCCTTCACGAACAGGCCGTCCGCCTGGCCAGGCTTGAAGGATTGCTTTCGCAGGAACGCGGCCAGCGGTTTCCAGTCATCGCCGACCTCGGTTCGCCAGTGATAAAACACGGCCGCCAGGACGCGCAGCACCGTCGCGTTGTAGGCAAGGGTCGTCGAGCGAAGCAGCGTGAGATCCGGCGCCTCAGACTCATCAGCGAGCCGTTCGTATTCGACACGGGCTGCAACGAGAAAGTCATCCGCCCACTCGACTCCCAGATCTACGGCAGGGGAGTTGTCAGCCAGAAGTTCGATGTTGCGGACCCGACTGACTCGGCCGTAGTAGCCGAACATGAGTGTTTTCAGGATGGTCGCGAGTTGGTTGAAAGCCAGGATGCTCTCGCTGGTTCGTGCCACCGTCGACCGGTTCATCTCGATCCGGCCGCTGAAAAGGGAGCTAACGTCCGCAACATCTCGGGCGGCCTGATTAAATGCATCACGCTCGTCGAATTGCGCCTTCGTAACAGCGTCAATCGGCTTCTGCTTCGCGGCGTCCGCAAACATCTGCCGGAGCGCGGAAATTTCCGCTTCTTCGTAGAGGATTACGACCAACGATGCGGACTCGAGTTGACGGATCTTCGCCCGTGTTGCCGCGAGTTGCTTCGCAAGCGTGTCTGTCACCCCTGGTGGTTGCGCCGTCCGCTTCGCGCCTTCAACGGCGCGAGCCTCCTCTGACAGCCTGTCCTTCAGGGCTGAGAGTGCATCCTGAATAGCACGTCGGCGGTGCTGCCCGTCCAGGAGCCGCATCGTATTCAGCTTGTTGAATGCGATGCGGAGCTCACCGAATGTCGCGCTGGGTTTCCCCGTGTCGTCGGGGTATGGAGTGAACTCGACAGCCTCTGGGGCCACCCCCAGCAGGATCGATCCGAGCACCCAGTCGTCGCGATCGAGGAGATACTCCTCGATCTTCTTCGCGTGCGACGCAAGCAGCCGGCGGTTCGCGTCGCGAATCACGTCCTCGTCGACGCGCTGAGGAAGCAATCCGTCGAGCTGGGCTAGATCCAGACTGAAGCAGTAAGCCGTCCGCCCTCCCTGTCGAAATCGATGGGCCGGCATACGCAGCGCCCACCTCTCGATAGCGGCCGGGACAGTGATCGAAGCCATGCCACACTCCTTGTTCGGGGGAACTGTCCGAACAAGGGTCAATTTAACAGCTTAAATTAGACCTTGCAGCCCTCTCGTCCCTACGCCAACCCCCCGGCCCGAGCCAGTACGACCAGCGCCAGGGCGGCGGCGGAGATGCCGCCGTACTCGATGGCGAGGCGAGGGGTGAACTGGCGGGTGATGTAGGAGTGGACGACGCCCGTCGTGAAATAGAAGACGACGAGTAGCGCCAGGCCCGCCATGTAGCGGTCCAGCGGCAGGTAGTGGATCACCCACCGGCCCTCCGCGACCACCAGGCCGGACACCAGCGCGAAGCCCAGCGTCTCCAGCGGGTCGATCTCGCCCTCGCGCAGCAGTTCCACGGAGAGCATCGTCGAGGCGAGCCCCACGGCCACCATCGCCGGGAACAGGCCGACCTGGAAGACGTAGGTCAGGCTGAAGAACGCGAACGCCGTGAAATAGGCGACCGAGGTGGTGACGAGGCGCGCGCGCGGGTACTCCACGGCGGAGACGCGCACGCTGGCCACCTCGCCCCAGGTCAGCACGCCAAAGCCCAGCCCGCCTACCAGCGCCAGCGGCAGCGCCCACTCGCCGCGGGCGTTGTGCTCGATCAGCACGGGCACGGCCAGGATGTAGAGCGCGGGCAGGAACAGGAACGGCGCCGTCTCCTGGCCCGCCTCGAACGGGTGTCGCCAGGCGGCGCGCAGCACGCCGTCCATGCCGAAGATCACCGCCGCCGCGCCCAGCAGCAGCCACCAGCGCGGCGACGGCTCGATGAGCACGAAGGCGAGCGTGACGAACGTGGCGAGGCCGGTGATCACGGCCATGTGTGCCGAGACCGGCACCGGCCGGTGGATCGACGGCACGACCGGGACGTAGGGCTCTGCCTCGACCGGGGCCTCGACCGGCGCGGCGGGCTCGACCGGCTCGCCTGCGCCGTCGCCCTCGGTGGCCGGGAGCGCCACGACGGGCGCTTCGAGCGCCGCCGCCTCGGCGGCGGTCACGCCCTCGAGGTTCGGTGTCCCGACGGCGGGTGTGTCGGGGGTCGGGGTCTGCTCGATGGGGGGCGTCGGCAGCACCGGCCGCGGGCCGCGTACGATCGACTCGCGCGTCTCGATGCGGGGGCCGGGTGGCGAGGTGGGCGGCGGCTCCACGGCCGCCGGTTCGACGATGCGTGCCGGCCGCAGCGGGATGCCCGCGGTGCTCTCGTCGGCGGGGAGGGCGAGCGCCTCCGGCTCGGCGTCGCCGGAGACGGCGGGTGTCTCCGCGCGCGGCCCTCGACGCATCACGCGCGCGAACAGCCCGCGCGGCGCCTCGACGACCTCGGGCAGCGCGTCCGGCGGCGGCGCGTCGAGTGGCTCCGGCTCGACGGCGGCGGTCGTGGCGGTGGGCTCCGGTGCGGCCTCGTCGCGCCGCATCATGCGCCCGAACAGTCCGCGTGGCGGCTCCACCACCTCGGGCGTCGCCTCCGGCAACGGCTGCGGCTCAGCGGCCGGCTGCGAGTCGGGCTGAGAGGCCGGTCCGGCAGGCGTCTCCGCCTCGGGCGGTGCGCCCTCGCCGGCCGGCTGCTGCTCGTCGTCCGTCGTCACCGGTGCGGGCCGCCTACTCGCCGGCCAGGGTCGGCTGCTCGAGGCCGAAGATCTCCGCGGCGTTCTGGTAGCGGATGCGGTGCGCCTCGTCCTCGGTCAGGTCGGACAGCTCAAAGACGCGCTCGAGGTTGATGACGTGCTGGGCGATCTCGTCATTGTTGCAGTCCGAGCCCCAGGTCAGCTTCTCGACGCCGATCTCGTGCTTCACGAGCCGCCGCTCCACCGCGTGCCGCTCGATCGTGTCGCCGCCGGACATGTCCAGGTAGACGTTGTGACGCCAGCGCGTCACGGACGCCGCCTCGTCGTAGTTGCCGGTGCCGCCCATGTGCGCGCCGATCATCTTCAACGAGGGGAAGTTGTTGGCAATCGTGTCCATGTGGAACGGGCGCATGCGCATCGCGGACACGTCGCGCGGCTGCATGCGGCCCATCGTGCGCATCCGGCGCATGCTCTCGGCGGCCTTCGGGTCACGCCTCGGGTGGGTGATCGAGTAGTCGACGCCCCCGCCGATGACGCCCATGTGCATGAGGATCGGCATGCCCAGGTCCTCCGCCATCTGGTAGACGGGGAAGTACTTGTAGTCGTCGTACGCGCGGCGCACGCCGATCATCTTCAGCCCGACGTAGCCGAGTTCGTGCAGGCGGCGGATCTCGCGGGCGCTCACCTCCTCCGGGTCGACGACCGCGGAGGGGACGAAGAGGTCCTCGTGCCGCCGGGCGTAGGGCAGGGCCTCCTCGTAGGTCAGGCCGAAGCGCCCGCCGCACAGCAGCGAGGCCTTCACGACGCCCGCGGCGCGCAGGGCGTCCGCGCGGTCATCGACCGCCTTCGCGTGGTCCTGGTCGTCCGGGTTCTCCCAGTTGCGGGGGAAATGGCAATGCACATCCCAGATGGGCGAGGTCATGTGACGTTCCGTTTCGAGCGCGCGCTCCCCGCTGACCGAGGGCTCGCCGAGGATCGTAGCGCACACTCCTGCTCCGCTCGCGCCGCGCCCTCTCTGCCCCGTTCGCCTGGTACCGGGCCTCCCGCCCGCGCCGGCGGCAGCCCCTGCCCGTCGCGGCGAGCGACCGAGCGACTAGGGGCGGCGGGCGGTCTGGTAGAAGCGGAGCTCGAAGCCCATCCGCGCCCAGAACGCGATCGCCGCGGCGTTATCGCGGAGGATGCCGGCTTCCACCTCGAGCGTCCCGCGCTCCCGGTGGTCGGCCAGGATCGCCTCCACCGCCCCGCGGCCCACGCCGTGACGGCGGAAGGCGGGCGAGACGTAGAACTCCGAGATCGTGGCGACGTCGCGCGACTCGTCCGGCCAGTCGGGGAACACACGCACCATCGCGAAGCCGGCGCGGATGCCGTTCGACTCGATCCAGAGCAGCTCGCGCCCCTCCATGTCGGCGAGCACCGCCGCCCGGTACGCCTCGTCGCTGCTGTGCGACTCGGAGGCGTGCGGGTCGTACACGTCCAACTCGCGGTGGTACGGCTCCATCATCGCGAAGTAGTCGTCCTGCTCCCACGGCTCCACGGCACGCACGGTCACGCTCATGACGCGGCCCCCGAGGGCTGGGGCGGCGGCCAGTCGAGCGGCATCTCGTCGAGCGAGCGGATCACCCGCACGTCCGCCGACGGTGTCGCCTTCCCGCCGCGGTCCAGGAGCAGTGCGTGCATCCCGAGGCGCTCCGCCCCGCGCACGTCCGCGCTCACGCTGTCGCCCACCATCACGGTCGCCTCGGGCGGTACGCCGGAGACGGCCAGCGCCGCCTCGAAGATGCTTGGGTGCGGCTTCCGCGCACCGACGCGCGCGCTGGTGATGGTGCCGGCGAGGTACGCGCCCGCGCCGAGGTCATCGACGATCTCGGGGAGCCGCCAGACGTGGTTGGAGACGATCACGCAGCGCACGCCTGCCTCGGACAGGCGGCGCAGGCAGGGAAGGGCGTCGTCGTAGAGACGGTAGAAGCGCGACTCGCCCTCGAGGTCTGCGATGCGTTCGCCGGCACTGCGGATCGCGGTCGCCTCGGACGCTGCGCGCTGCTCGTCGAGCGCCGCGTTCAGCCGGTCCACCGCGATCGCGATGCGCACCTCGCGGATCGTGGCCTCCGAGGCGGACTCGGCCAGGTGCACCACGCCCAGCGGGGTCATCCAGCGGTTCCAGGCGTCATCGAGCGGGCGGGCGCGCAGCGTCTCCTCGGACACGTCCAGGCCGTGCTCGCGCGCCGCCTGCACATAGACGGCGAAGTGCGAGGGCGACATGTGCCCCAGCGTCAGGTCGAAGTCGAAGAAGGCCGCGCCGATCCTCATGCCGCCGAGATTACGCGCCCGGCGCGGTCTCAGGCGATGGCCGTCCAGGCGAGATGGATCAGACGACCGGGCCACCGTGGGCGCGGAGCAGGCCGTCCCGGATCTCCAGCACCCGGTCCGCGCGGGCGGCCATCTCCAGGTCATGCGTCACCATCACGCACGCCTTCTGGCGACCGTGGACCTCGTCCCGGAGCGCCTCCACCACCTGCGCCCCGCGCGTGGTGTCCAGGCTGGCGGTGGGCTCGTCCACCAGGATGAGCAACGGATCGCGCATCAGCGCCCGCGCGATCGCCACGCGCTGCCGCTGGCCGCCGGAGAGCCGGTTCGCCGCCTGCCCCGCCGCCTCGGTCAGCCCGAGTTCCTCGAGGAGTTCGTCCGCCCGCCGGCGGAGCGCGCCCTTGTCGGCGCCGCCGAACTCGCCGACCAGCAACAGGTTCTCCCGCGCGGTCAAGAACGGCACCA
>JAUXUW010000309.1 GCA_030684635.1 Dehalococcoidia bacterium | reverse complement strand
CTGCTCGTCGCGGCCGGCGTTCCAGTGCCCTTCGGCCGAGTCCACGTAATAGAAGCCGGTGTTCGCGACCTGCTGGTAACGCACCTCGTCGAAGACGAAGAACTCCAGCTCCGGCCCGAAGTACGCCGTGTCCGCGATGCCGGTGCCGCGCAGGTACTCCTCCGCCCGTGCGGCGATGCCGCGCGGGTCGCGCGCTGACCGCTGCCCGCTGATCGGGTCGGCGATGTCGCAGATCACGCTCAGCGCTGGCGGATCCTGCGTGGGGTCGATCACGGCGGTGCCCAGGTCAGGCACCAGCAGCATGTCGGACTCCTCGATCGGCTGGAGGCCCCGCAGGCTGGAGCCGTCGAAGCCCAGGCCGCGCGCCACCAGGTCATGTGTCAGCCGCGCGGCCGGAATGGAGAAGCGATGCCACCGGCCGAAGAGGTCGGAGACGTGCAGGTCCACGCGCGCCGCACCGGCGGCCTCCATCTGCTGCCGGACTTCCTCAAGTGTTGTCACGAGCGTCTCCCCTGTTCCCGGCCGGGCACGCACCGGTGACATCGCTGTGTACCACAACCGCCCGCCGGGAGGTGCGCAGGGGGCCGCGAAACGTGGACGAAACCCGGGCGACATGGACGTTTCACATGACTGACAACGGAGGGAAACGTGCCGCAGAGAGACTGCATCCACCGTGCGAAGGAGGAACAACCGTTGAAGAAAGCACGTTCGCTCTCACTTGCGGCACTGATCGGTGGCGGGCTCGCGCTCTTCACCGTCGGGGTCGCCTCGGCTCAGACGCCTGATGAGATCCAGGCCAGCCTGGACGACCTGACGGCCGCACTCGACACCATGTGGCTGATCGTGGCGGCCACGCTGGTGCTGTTCATGCAGGCCGGCTTCGCCCTCGTGGAAGCCGGGTTTGTGCGTTCGAAGAACGTCACGAACATTCTGATGAAGAATGTCCTGGACGCCTGCTTCGGCGCGATGGTCTATTTCGCCGTTGGATTCGGTCTCGCCTACGGTGCGGCAGAGGCGGCGACCGGATTCTATGGCTCCGGGTCGTTCTTCATGAGCGGCAACACGGACTACGCCACGTTCTTCTTCCAGTTCGTCTTCGCCGCCACCGCTGCGACCATCGTGTCCGGGGCAATGGCGGAGCGCACCAAGTTCTCCGCGTACATCGTCTACACGGTGTTCATCACGGGCCTGATCTACCCCATCGTCACGCACTGGATCTGGGACGGGAACGGCTTCCTGACCGCGTTCCGCGACGACCCGATGAACGGCGTGGGCATGGTGGACTTCGCCGGCTCCACGGTGGTCCACTCCGTCGGCGGCTGGGCCGCGCTGGTGGGCGCGATCATGGTCGGCGCCCGCAAGGGCCGCTTCGTGAACGGCCAGGTCAATGCGTTCCCCGGCCACTCCCTGCCGCTGGGCGTGCTGGGTGTCTTCATCCTCTGGATCGGTTGGTACGGCTTCAACGCCGGTTCCACGCTCGGCATGAGCGGCGGCCTGGCTGAGATCGCGGCTCGGGTCGCGGTCACCACCACGCTGGCAGCGGGCGCCGGCGGCGCCACGGCAATGCTGCTGTCCTGGATCCAGCACGGCAAGAGCGACCTCTCGCTCACGCTAAACGGCATTCTGGGCGGCCTGGTCGCCATCACCGCCGGCACCGCCACGCTGGAGCCGTGGGCGGCGATCGTCGCTGGTGTCGTCGCGGGCTTCATCATCGTCTACGGCGTCGCCCTGCTGGACACGCTGAAGATCGACGACCCGGTGGGCGCCGTCCCGGTCCACCTGCTGAACGGCATCTGGGGCACGCTGGCCGTGGGCCTGCTCTCTAGCGAGGCGCTCATGGACAACGCCTACGGCGTCACGTCCACCTGGGGCATCCTGCTGGGCGGTGGCACCGACCTGTTCGTGACCCAGTTGGTGGGCATCGCCGCCACTGCGGTCTGGGTGGTGCTCGCCTCCGGCATCCTGTTCGGGATCATCAGGGCCACCATTGGCCTCCGCGTCAGCGAGGCTGAGGAGGACGCCGGCCTGGACGTCTACGAGCACGGCATGGAGGCCTACCCGGAGTTCACCGGCGGCCGCGACCCCTTCGCCACCCTCAGCGGCACGGGCCGCTAGGCATACTGGCGACCAGGAGGAACTGAGAAATGCAGAAGATCGAAGCGATCATCCGTCCGGACAAGCTCTCGGTGGTGAAAGCCGCCCTGGAGGACCTGGCCCACGGCGGCATGACCCTCACGGAAGTCCGCGGGCACGGCGTCCAGCGCGGTGTCACGGAGCAGTGGCGAGGACGCACCTTCGCGGTGGAGTACCTCACCAAGATCAAGGTCGAGATGGTCGTCAAGGACGCCGATGTCGACCCGGTCATCCAGCGCATCGTGGAGGCTGCCCGCACTGGCGAGGTGGGCGACGGGAAGATCTTCGTCTCCCCCATCACCCGGGCCATCCGCATCCGTACCGGTGAGCAGGACGACTCGGCGCTCTAAGCACCGAGGCGTCATCCACGCCGAACCCCGCCCGCCCCCGACATCCACCCTCCCGGATGCCGGGGGCGGCTCCACCCGGCCCCACCCAGCGTGAACGAGTGCGTCATGATCCGAGCCGGCGATCTGCTCATCGACCGAGAGCGTTACCTGGTCACCGTCCACGGACGGCCGGTACGTCTGACGTTCATGGAGTTCAACGCGCTCTGGTACATCGTGGAGCAGTCCGGCCGCGTCGTGACGTACGACGCCCTCGCCCAGGCGTTGTGGGGGAAGCCCGTGCCGCACGCCCGTCGCCGGCTGGCCGTGATCATCTCCCGCATCCGGTCGAAACTTGGCGAGGCCGCCGACATCATCGACACGGTCACGCGGGTCGGCTACCGGCTGGCGCCCCTTCTGGCCGACTGATACGTCTCCACGAAGCGGTAGCCCACGTTCCGCACGGTATCGATGAACATCTCGCGCGATTCAATCTTCGCGCGGATGCGCCGGACGTGGACGTCCACGGTACGGGAGCCACCGTAGTAGTCGTAGCCCCAGACCTGGTTCAGCAGCGCTTCGCGCGTGAACGGCTTGCCGGGGTTGGACGCCAGAAACCGCAGCAGCTCGTACTCCTTGTAGGTGAGGTCCACGACGCCACCATCGATCGTCACCTTGTAGCGCTCGAGGTCGATCACGAGCGGCCCGTGGCGGATCACATTGGCCTCGTCCGCGCCGGTCTGCTCCCAGACCAGCCGGGAGAGACGCAGGCGCAACTCGTCTTCGTCCACCGGCGTCATGATGAAGTCGTCCAGCGGCAGGCTGGAGGTCATCATCGACAACTGGGAGGGCGCCACGATCGCCAGCGTCGCCACGCCTTCCTCGACCGCCTCGTCGCGCAGGAGCGCCGCCAGCCCACCGATGGTGAGCCCGAGGCCCAGGTCGATGATCACGAGCGCCGGTCGCCATTCGCGCACGGCGATCAGGCAGCCCTCTGCGCTGGCTTCGGTGCGCACGACGCGACCGTCCGTCCGCGCGGCTGCCTCAGCGGCGCGGATGTGAGCGGCGTCCTGGGAGACGATCAGGATGCGCTGCATATCGTCGGAGTGTAGTGCGCGCATGTGTCCGGCACGAATCCAACCGGGCTGCGGGCGGCGACTTTCGCCCGGTGCACTCGCGTGGTTATGATCGGTCACGCGCGTGGGGGCGTCCTGCTGGCGCCGGCATCGGCCGGTGCAGGACGCATCGAGCGCGCCCCTGATCCGATGACGCTCGGGACCGCACGATGCACGTCGTCAACACGACCGACCTCACGAAGATCTATGAAGACCGGTACATCGCCCTGAACGCGTTGAATCTGCGCGTGGAGAAGGGCCAGGTCTTCGGCCTCGTCGGCCCCAACGGCGCCGGCAAGTCCACCACCTTCCGCTTGCTGCTGGGCCTCCAGCGCCCGACCGCCGGGTCGCTCCAGGTGTTCGGGGAGAGCATGAGCGGCGACCGCGCCGACCTCCGCCGCCGCATCGGCTACCTGCCGACCAACCCCACCTTCCCGAAGCACATGACGCCCATCTCCTTCCTGGAGTTCGTCGGCTCCGTGCTGGGGATGCCGCGCGACCGCGCGAAGATCCAGCTGTCGCGCCTGCTGCAGGCGGTGGACCTCACGCAGGCCGCCTCCCAGAAGATGTCCGGGTTCTCCACGGGCATGCTCACGCGCCTGGGCATTGCCGCCGCGCTGATGAACGACCCGGAACTCCTGATCCTGGACGAGCCGACCTCTGGCCTGGACCCGGCCGGCCGCAAGCAGACGATCGAGTTGATCCGCGAACTCTCCGGCCGCGACCGCACGATCATTATCGCCACGCACATCCTCACGGACGTGGAGCGCGTCTGCACGGACGTCGGCATCATCTCGCAGGGCCGCCTGATCTACTCCGGCCCCATGGCGGAAATGCGCCGCCTCGCGCGCCAGGGCACCGTCGCCGTGGAGATCGAGGGCAACACGATCGCCTTCGAGCAGCAGTTGCAGACGCTGGACGAGGTCGGCTCGGTCCGCTACGAGCGGCTGGGTTCTGAGTTCCGCATCACGTTCCTGGGCACCGAACCGCTCACGGAGTACCTGCAGCGCGTGCTCCAGTTGATCGACCGCACCGGCGTGGAGTTGCTCCACATCGACACCGGCTCAGACGAAATCGAAGAGGCGTTTCTCCGCCGCCTGGAGGATGACCGCACGCGCGGCTTCCTGCGCGTGGCCGCCTGGGCCGCCGCACAGGAAATCGCGCACCAGGGCGACAGCCCCGAGGAGATCGATGCAGGCGTTCCTGGCCATCCTTCAGTATGACCTCGGGCAGCTAGTCCGCTCCTGGATCACGCGCATCTGGCTGCCGTTGCTGGTGGCCCCCGCGCTGTTCCTGGTGGTGGTCGCGGCGAACGAGGCGGAGCTGGCGTCCGAGACGCTTGGCGCGTACGTCGCCGCCGTTGTCATCCCGATCTCCGGGCTCGCGATCGCCGTCCTCACCGCCGGCGCCATCAGCGGCGAGGCGTCCGTGATCGCGGACGGCATCCTCTCGCGCTCCGTCACCCGCACCGAGTTCGTCTGGGCGAAGGTCATCGCGCGGCTCGGCTTCGCGCTGGCCGTCTACTTCGCGGTGATGCTGCCGTTCGTCTACCTGATCGTCCGGTACGCGTCGCCGGACACGACCTACGGCGGCCTGGTCGTGGGCGTGACCATGGTGGCGCTGATCCTGACGTTCCTGGGCGCCCTTGGCCTGGCGCTCTCCTCGCTCATGAGCAACGTGCTGCTGGCGGTGCTGACGCTGCTGCTGGTGGTCGTGATTTCCGGCGTGGTGCTCCAGTTCCTGGGGCTCCAGTGGATGAGCACCACCTCTGTCCTGGCCCGTCTCCCCCAGACCTTCCGAGGCCACACCCCGGCCTGGGACATCGTCCGGGAACTGACGGTCTTCGCCAGCCTGACCGCCGGGGCGATCTTCGCCTCCTTCTGGATCTTCGGGAACCGCGACCTCTAGGGTCTCGTGGCGCCCCCCGATTGAGCCTCCGCGCCGCGCCCGTATACTGATCCCACCGGGCCGCTGTAGCTCAGAGGCAGAGCAGCTGTTTCGTAAACAGCAGGTCGT
>JAUXUW010000306.1 GCA_030684635.1 Dehalococcoidia bacterium | reverse complement strand
CGCCTCCCGGAGCGCCGCCGCGCGCTGCTGGAGTACGACCCGTGACCCCGGCCCCGACCCCCGCGAACCAGTCATCCAGGCGGCCGGCGAACTCACGCCGTGCGCCCTCGTCCGCGTCGCTGCGAGCGATCGGGCTGCCGCGCGCGCTTGCCGTGCGGCAGGGGCCGGACGGGCAGCCGCTGGCCGTCGCGCGCACGGACGCGCACGGCCGTCGCGGCGGGGAGGCGCGGGTCGAGAGCATCGAGGAGCAGTGGCGGCTGGCGGAGGCGTGGTGGCGGGAGGCCTCGCAGACGCGCACGTACTACCGCGTGATGCTGGAGGGCGGGCGCCCGCTGACGCTGTTCCACGACGACACCGGTTCCAGCGGCGGCGGCTGGTTCGAGCAGCCGTATTCCGCCGCGGAGCCGGGAGGTGCGCGATGAGCCCTCGTGGCGCTCCCACCGACTACTCCTGGCAGGCGTTCGAGGAACGTCGCCGCCACGTGGACCAGGCGGTGATGGCGGATACGCCGCGGTCGATGGCGAAGCGTGACCCCGCCGCGCCGGTGCCGCTGTCCGTGCTGGACGGCGTGCCGTACGTGGAACTGCACCTGCACTCCAACTACTCGCTGCTGGAGGGCGCTTCGAGCATCGACGAGCTGCTGGTGCAGGCGGTTGCGCAGGGGCACCGGGCGCTGGCGCTGACCGACCACGAGGGCATGTACGGGTCGATGGAGTTCGCGCGTTCCGCGAAGGAGATCGGCCTGCGCCCGATCACGGGGCTGGAACTGACCGTGGCGGAGGCGGAAGGCACGCGCTCCCACCTCACCCTGCTCGCGGAGGACGGGCGCGGCTACGCGAACCTGTGCCGGCTCTCCAGCCGCGCCTTCGGGCTGTTCGAGGAGACGCAGGAGGGCCGGGAGACGCGCCGCCTCGACCCCGTCGTGCCGGTCGAGGCGCTGCGCGAGCACGCGTCCGGGCTGATCCTGCTGACCGGCTGCCGGGACGGCCTGCTGCCGCGGCTGGTGCAGGAGGGCCGCGTGACGGAGGCGGATGCGACACTTCGGCGCTGGGTGGAGTGGTTCGGCGCGGGGAACGTCTTCGTCGAGTTGCAGGACAACCTGGTCTACGGCGACCGGCCGAGGAACCGCGCGCTGGTGGCGCTGGCGGAACGCCTCGGCGTGGGTGTCGTCGGCACGGGCGACGTCCACTACCACGAGCCGGACCGGCACCGGCTGCAGGACGTGCTGGTCTCCATCAAGCACCGCAAGACGCTGGACGAGTCGCACCGCGAGCGGCGGCCGAACGCGGAGTTCTACCTGCGCTCGCCGGAGGAGCAGGCGGGGCGGTTCGCCATCTACCACCCGGACGCCGCCGCGAACTCCGTCCGCATCGCGCGCCGTTGCACCTTCGACCTGACCGAGGACCTGGGCTATCGCCTGCCCTCGCCCACCGTCGCGGACGGCCGGACGCCGATCGAGGAACTGCGGCGCATCTGCACGGAGCGCCTGGCGCGTCGCTACCTCCCGCACGAGCGGCCGGCAGCCCTCGAACGGCTGGAGACGGAACTGGGGCTGGTGGAGTTGAACCGGCTCGCCGGGTTCTTCCTCGTTTACTACGAGGTGATGCAACTGGCGGAGGTGGTGGCGGCAGAGGTGCGCGGCCCCAGTCGGGCGCGCAGCGTGACGGAACTGCCGCCGGGCCGCGGCCGGGGATCCTCGGTCGCCTCGATCATCTGCTACCTCATCGGCCTGTCGCACATCGACCCGCTGCGGAACCGGCTGCGGGTGGACCGCTTCCTGAACGACGGCATGCTGTCGCTGCCGGACATCGACCTCGACTTCCCGCGCGATATCCGCGAGCGGCTGATCGAGCGCGTCTACCAGCACTGGGGGAAGGAGCACGCGGCCCTCGTCGCGATCTTCCCGACCTACCGCCTGCGCAGCGCCGTCCGCGACATCGGCAAGGTGCTGGGCCTACCCGAGACGGAGGTGGACCGCCTGGCGAAGCGCGCGAAGCCGTACGACCGCGCCTCCGAGGCGGGGACGGAGGTAGACCGGCAGCGCGGCGTGGCGGACGGCGCGCTGCGCTACGAGTCGCCGGAGGAGCGGGCGTGGCGCCACCTCACGGAGATGTCCTCGCAACTGGCGGGGTTCCCTCGCCACCTGTCGCAGCACGTCGGCGGCATGGTGATCTCGTCCGAGCCGCTGATCGACTCCGTCCCGTGCCAGCCGGCGCGCTGGCCGAACCGCTACCTGGCGCACTGGGACAAGGACTCTATCGACGACGCGCGGATGGTGAAGATCGACTTCCTGGGGCTGGGCATGCTCTCCGTGGTGGAGGAGTGCGTGGACCTTGTGGAGCAGCACCGTCACCGCGTGGTCGACCTGTCGCGCATCAACATGCAGGACGAGGTCGTCTTCGACGAGATCTGTCGAGGCGACACGGTGGGCGTCTTCCAGATCGAGTCGCGCGCGCAGATCGCCATGTTGCCGCGCACCCAGCCGCGCAGCCTGGACGACCTCACCGTGCAGGTCTCGATCGTGCGGCCCGGGCCGATCGTCGGCGGCGCGGTGAACCCGTACGTCCGGCGGCGGGAGGCGCGACGGCGCGACCCGAACTACGTGGTGGAGATGCCGGAGTGCGTGCGGGACGCCCTGGACGAGACGCTCGGCGTAGTGCTGTTCCAGGACCAGGTGATCGAGGTGGCGAAGCGGATGGGCGGTTTCACCGCGGGGGAGGCGGAGACGTTCCGCCGGGCGATGAGCCGCAAGCGGTCGTTGCCGATCATGGAGCAGTATCGGCAGAAGTTCATGGAGGCCGCCGTCACGCACCCGGACGTGTCGGAGGAAGCTGCCACGAGAATGTTCGAGAACCTGCTGGGGTTCGCGGAGTTTGGCTTCCCCAAGTCGCACGGCGCCGCCTTCGGGCTGCTCGCGTACCAGTCCACGTGGCTGAAGCACTACTACGCGCCGGAGTACCTGTGCGCGCTGCTGAACGAACAGTCGATGGGCTTCTACCCGCCGCATGTGCTGACGAAGGACGGGCAGCGCCACGGCGTCGCCATCCGTCGTCCCGACATCAACCTGAGCGACGCGCGCTGCACCGTGGAGGAGGCGACCCCGGACGACGTGCAGGCCGACCTGCGCGGGGCAGTGCGCGTGGGCCTGGGCTACGTGCGCGGGGTGGGGGAGGCGGGCGCGACTCGCATCGAGGTGGAGCGCGGCCGGGGCGGCGAGTACCGATCGCTGTTCGATTTCGTGCAGCGCAGCGGGCTCTCGCAGGACGCGACGACGAACCTGATCCGCATCGGCGCGTTTGACGGCCTCGGGCTGAACCGTCGCGAACTGATCTGGCAGCTGGGGCTCTTCGCCGGCGGCTTCGAGCAGTCCGAGTTGCGCCGCCCGCGCAACCGCCAGTTGCGGCTGGCGCTCCCGACCACGCATGACCAGGTGGGGCTGGCGGACTTCAGCGCGTACCAGCGCATGGCCGGCGATTACGCCGTCCTGCACCTGTCGCCGGACAGCCACCCGATGCAGTTCCTGCGCCCGGCGCTGGGCGAGGGCGTGCTCTCCAGCAGCCACCTCCGCGCGCTGCCGGACGGTCGGCGCGTGGACCTCGCCGGGCTCGTGGTCTGCCGGCAGCAGCCGCTCACGGCGAAGGGGATCATCTTCCTGCTGCTGGAGGACGAGTACGGCATGGTGAACGTGCTCGTCAGCCGTGAACTGGTGGAGGCGCAGCGCGACATCGTGCGGACGGCGCCGTTCGTGCGCGTCACCGGCACGCTGGAGGAGCGTGCCGGCGAGCAGCGCACGCTGATCGCGGAGTCGATTGCGCAGATCTTCCCGGCGGAAGTGCTGTCGATGCCGGCAGGGAAGAGCTGGGGCTAGTCGGGAAGACCTAGCCGGCAGGCTAGTCCGGCAGGATCGTGATGAAGGCGCGGCTGCCCAACGTCACCCACCAGTCGTAGCCCTCGTCGCTGTGCATGAACCAGATATCGCGGTGGTCGTTCAGCACGGAGCCACCGGAGTCGGCGCAGGTGTAGATGCGGCCCATCGGGTCGCCCTCGATTGTGAAGCGCTGGCCGAGGAGGCCTAGGGCGCACGCCGCCGCGCCGGCGTACACGCGCTCGCCGTTCGCCATCGTCCCGCAGTAGCCGCCCGCGTCGCCGATGCTGTCCGGGTTCGTGCCGGGCACGCAGTAGTAGTAGGTGATCGAGGTCTCGAAGTAGGTGCTCGTGGTGGAGGTCGGCGCCGGGCTCGTGGCGTCCTCGCCGCGTCGTACCGTGACGACGCTGTCGACGCGCAACTGACCCTGGCGGAGCGAGTTCACGTAGTCCGGCGCGCCGGGGACGTACGCCAACCAGCGCTGCGAGCCGGTGTGGAAGTAGTAGACGTTCTTCACGGTGAACGGCTGGGCCTGCACCAGGAACTTCGGGTCGGTGGTGCCGCTCACCCCCTGCGTGAGCCCGTTGACCGGCGGCGTCCTCAGCACGTTGGGCGTGCCGGCCACCGTCAGTGAGGCGTCCGGCAGCGCGCCCGTCCCGGTGAGCGTACCGGCACGCCGCACGGTCACGACCGCGTCCGCGGGCAGCGAGGCCAGCGAGTTCACGAAGGCAGGCGCCCCCGGGATGAACTGGCGCGTGGTCTGCGTGGCGATGTCCAGGTACCAGATGCCCGCGACCTC
>JAUXUW010000304.1 GCA_030684635.1 Dehalococcoidia bacterium | reverse complement strand
CGCCTCCGTCATGCGCTGCGCCGGGCGGCCATACAGGTCGCCGAACAGTTCCTGGGAGTACCGGAAGCGCTTCCCGCGGATCCGCAGCGCGTGGTACTCGGCGGGCGGCGACGACGGCACGAGGCACGCACCGTCCTTCCGCACGGCACCGATGCGGCGGCGCAGGATCGGCGCGGCAAACCCTCGTACCTCCACGCGCGGCACGGCGGGCGGCGGCCCCTCCCGCAGCGCGACGGACATCCCCTGCACCAGCGCCTCGAAGCGGGCGCTGTCCAGCAACTCCGTCAGCACCTGCCGCTCCGCCGCGCGCTGCTCTTCCAGGATCGAGACGAGCGGCACGAGGGCGCTGGCTCCCTCCGGCGGGACGCCACCCTGGAGCGCGTGCATGTGCTCGATCTGCACGTCCAGGTCGCGCACGGCGCCCAGTTCGTGCCCGGCCCACTGCAGTTCGTCCCGGAGCACCTCCAGGCGCGCGGGCAGCACGCCACGGAAGAGCGCGATCGTCGCGCGCAACCGGCGCGTGGCGACGCGCATCTGGTGGAGCGCCTCGATGTCCTCGCCCAGTCGCGTCCCGGGCTCGTGGTGCAGGAACTCCGCCCACTGCCGGCGCAGCCAGGCAAAGCCGTACTCGGCGGCCCCGGCGGTGGGGTCGAGGGCCGTCGGACCGAAGTCGAGGTTCCCGCCGGGTGAGAGCCCGGCCGCCGCCAGCGCCGCCTCGAACTTGGAGGTGCTCGCGGGGGTGAGGGCGCACGCCTTCGCGAGCGAGCGCACCACGCCCGTCAGTTCACGCTCGATCGCGGGCTCGGCGATCTCGACCTCAATGCGGCGAAGCGTGCCGGCAACGGCGCCCTGGTGCACCAGAGCCGTCTCGTCCAGGTCCACGCTTGCCACGGGGTGCCCGTTGCGCAGCACGGCCACGCCTCGGCGGCGCGTGCGCACCTCCACCAGCGGCTGAAGCGGCTCCCGCGCCGCAATCACGCGCACGCGGCTCGCCACCTCCCCGTCGCCACCGAGGAGTTCCGCGCTCTGGAGCAGTTCGGTGACCTCGCGGCGGGCGGAGACGTCGCCGCTCCCGCGGTCGATCGACTTCAGCGTCGCCTCGAAGGCGTCGCCCTTCGCACGGCGGCGGAGGGTGAAGCCGGCGCGGTGGATGCGCCAGTCGGGCGTGTCAAAGTAGACGTCCACCTGCTCCTTCGGCTCGCCGAAGGCGAACGCGAAGGGCGCGTGGACGGGCTGGTCCTGCAGCCAGCGCTCCACGACGGCAAGGTCGGGCGCATCGAACTGCCACTCGCGCTCGATCACGTCGGCCATGGGTGTCGACTCCTCAACGGTTCACACTACCAGCCGGGCAGGGTGCGCGCGTCAAGGCGCAGCGCCACCACGGGCCGTCTGAGGCGTGCCGATCGGCTAGTCTCACGCAGACAGTCGGCAGGCGGATGGACGGTGTGATGGCGGGCCTCACCCTGGTCACGGGCGGCGCGGGCAGCGGCAAGACCGCGCGCCTCGTCGCGCTCGCCGCCCAGCACTACGAGGTGGACCGGTTCGCCCCGCTGCTCGTGCTGGTGCCGACGGCGCGCCACGCGGACCAGTTCCGCCGCCGGCTGGTGGAACGTGCGCACGCGGTTTTCGGGCTGGACGTGGCAACACTCAACCAGTACGCACAGCGCCTCACCTCCGGGCGCATGCTCTCCCGCGACGTGGCCGACGAACTCCTCCAGCGCGTCACGCAGGAGCGCGCCCACGGCGATGGCACGGCGTCACGCTTCCGCCCGATCGTCCACATGGGCGGTCTCCATGCGCTCGTCCGGGCCGCCGTCAACGACCTCGTCGCGGACGCCGTGGACCCCGCCGCGTTCGAGGCGTCCGCGCGCGCGACCACGGACCTGGACCTCCGCGCGCTCGCAGACGTGTACGCGGCCTACCGCGCGGCCCTCGATGCCCGCACTGCGCGCCACCCCGCCGAGGCAGCAGCGCTCGCCGCATCGCCCGTTGCCGGCGGCGAGGGTACCCCGCCGCCCCTCGTGCTCATCGACGGCGTCCAGTTCCTCCGCGGCGGGGAGGTCGCACTCGTCGCCGCCCTCGCCGCCGTCGCAGACGTCTGGATCTCGCTCGACCCGGATGCCGGCGCGCGCTCAAGGTGGACCGCGCAGGAACTCGCGCGCCGCGTCCCCGGCGCGCACACGGAGGCGCTCGACGCAACCGGACCGGCCGCGCCGATCGAAGCCGCGACCGCTGCCGACGACGAGGCGCAGTTACGCGAGATCGCACGGTCGATCAAGGCGTGGCTGGACGCCGACCGCGCGCTCCGGCCCTCAGACTTCGCGGTGGTGTTCCGCCGTGTCACGCCCCACCTCGCGCTCGCCCGGCGGGTGTTCCACGAGTACGGGCTGCCGCTTGACCCGGCCGCCGGCGAACGTCTGGCGGAGCGCCCTCTTGGCGCGTGGATCTTGCGCCTGCTGCGCCTGCCCGTGCACGACTGGCGGCTCACCGACGTGCTGGACGTCTGTGGCTCCGGCTTCATGGACGCCCGCCGCCACGGCTTCGCCGGAGGCACCCTCGAACGGCTACGCCGCATCGGCCGCAAGCACGACCTGTGGGGTGGACTCGAGCCACTCGGGCGCATCCCGGAGGCGATCGAACAGGAGATCGAGGCGGAGAAAGCCGGCGACCCGGGGTCCGGGCGCGCGGCCGGGGTCGCGCTGACCGCCGCGC
>JAUXUW010000303.1 GCA_030684635.1 Dehalococcoidia bacterium | reverse complement strand
TGCCCTCCGCGATCGCGGCGAGCCGGGCGAGGACGCCGGGGTCGGTGCGACGGTGGCGGCCGGGGTTGAGGTCCACGACCCGCCCGCCGCCCAGGGTCTCGTCCGAGACCCGGAGCACGAACAGGTCACCGGCGGTGGTCGCGATCGGCTCCGCGAGGATGAACTGCGCCCACCCCTCCGCCGGGCCGTCCACCGTGTCGCCGCCGAGGATGCGCGCCCGCGCATGCACCTCCGTTGAGCCAACGTGCACGGCGACGCGCAGGTTGTGACGCAGCGACTGGCCCTCCAGCACGCGGACGCGTGCATCGAACGCACGCACCTCCGTCATGCGGCCGGGCCGGGCCAGCACCTGTCCCCGGGCGACCTCGTCCGTGTCGACGCCGGCGAGGTTTACGGCGACGCGCGTGCCGGGTTGCGCCTCGGCCACGTCGCGGCGGTGGGTCTGCAGGCCGCGCACACGCGCGGTGCGCCTGCCCGGGGTGAGTTCGACCGTGTCGCCCACCGCCAGGCGGCCGTCCAGCAACGTCCCGGTCACCACCGTCCCGAACCCCGGCATGGTGAACGCGCGGTCGATGCCGAGGCGCGGCCGGCCGATGTCAGGCGGTTCCGGCACGGCCTCCAGCGCGGAGTCGAGGGTGGCGCGGAGGGCCTCCAGCCCCTCGCCGGTGAGGCTGGAGACGGGGACCACCGGCGCACCAGCCAGGGAGGTGGGCGCGAGCGCCTCGCGCACCTCCTCGGCGACCAGGTCGGCCCAGTCCGGCTCGACCAGGTCGACCTTTGTCAGTGCCACCACGGCGTGGCGCACGTCCAGCAGGTCGAGGATGGCGAGGTGTTCGCGTGTCTGCGGCATCACGCCCTCGTCCGCCGCGACCACGAGCAGCGCGAGGTCCACGGCGCCGATGCCGGCGAGCATGTGACGCACGAACCGGACGTGGCCCGGGACGTCCACGATCGAGACTTCACGCCCGCTCGGCAGCGTCATCCACGCGAAACCGAGTTCGATCGTCATGCCCCGTTCCTGCTCCTCGCGGAGCCGGTCGGGGTGGATGCCCGTGAGCGCCTGGATCAGGGAAGACTTGCCGTGGTCAACGTGCCCCGCTGTGCCCAGGACGAACACCGCGGCCCGCTACTCAATCACCCGCGCGACCGCGAGCGTATCGCGGCCGCAGGCGGGACAACGGTCCGGCGCTTCCTCGCGCGGGACGCTCTGGCGGTCGTTCGCGACGCCCAGCCAGATGTCGTCGCGGAGGCGGTCGGCGCCGAACGGGCGGTGGGCGGGGCCCACGGTGTCGGGCCGCATCTCCTCCGCCAGGCGGCGGCTGATCTCCGCTTCCGTCATCGGCGCGACGACGCGCACCAGCACTTCACGACCACAGTGGGAGCAGCGGTACACCTGCACCGCCACGGGGTCAGCCCTCGTCCGGGTCGGGGAGGAGGTCGGTGAAGACCTCGTTGGAGAGCAGTAGCCCTCGGTCGGTGAGGCGGAGGCGGTCGCCCACGACCTCGATCAGCCCGAGGCGCGTGTGGCGCTCGATGGCCGGGCCGAAGGCGTCCTGGACGGTCACGCCGAAGCGCTCCGCGAACTCGGGGAGGGAGACGCCCTCCATCAGCCGCAGGCCCAGGATCATCGCGTCGGCTCGGAGCGTCGCTTCGTCCGGGGTTTCGCCCCCGGCGATCTGCCGCAGTTCCGTGCGGCCGGTGGCGGTGCGCTCCTCGTAGGAGGCGTTCACGAGTTCCTCATACCGGTTGGGAGCATCGACGTTGGCGAAGCGGCGGCCGGCGAAGAAGGAGTGCGCCCCGGCGCCCATGCCCAGGTACGGCTCCGCACGCCAGTAGACCAGGTTGTGGCGGCACTGGCGGCCCGGCTTCGCCCAGTTGGAGATCTCGTACTGCTCGTAACCGGCCGCAGCGAGGCGGTCGCGCGTCCACTCGTACTGGTCGGCGGCCACGTCCGGGTCGGGGGCCGGCAGGAGGCCCTTCGAGACCTGGTAGAACAGCGCCGTCCCCGGCTCCACGGTGAGCGCGTAGCAGGAGAGGTGCTCCGGCTCGAACTCCAGGATGCGCTCCAGCGTCTGCTGCCAGCGTTCCAGCGGCTGCTCGATGAGCCCGAAAATCAGGTCCAGGTTCAGGTTCTCGAACCCGGCCGCACGCGCGTCTGCGACGGCCTGCGCGACGCGCTCCGGAGAGTGCTGGCGCTCGAGGAGCTTCAGTTCGTCCTCGTGCATCGATTGCACGCCCATCGAGAGGCGGTTCACACCCAGCACGCGCAGGCCCCGGAGGTGCTCCAGCGTCAGTTCGGTCGGGTTCGCCTCCAGCGACCACTCGACGGTGGGACTGATGTCGAAGTTCGCCTTTAGCCCGTCGAAGATCGCGGCGAGGTCGTCGAGGGAGGTGAGGCTGGGTGTGCCGCCGCCGAAGAAGATCGTCTCGACCCGGAACCGTCGCGCCGCGGGCGCCCAGAGTTCCATCTCCCGCACCAGCGACGGGGTGTAGTCCGGCACCAGGTGCTCCAGCCCCTCGTACGAGTTGAAGTCGCAGTAGCCGCACTTCGAGGTGCAGAACGGGGTGTGGAGGTAGAGCGCGAGCGGCGGTTTCGCCTCGCTCGGCGCGTCCGTGACGGGGGCGGCAGGCTCAATGGTCATGGCGGCAAGGGTACACCGGGGCGCCCGTACACGGCCGCCCGCGGAGGCAGCGTCGGGCGCGCGCTTGCTGGCTACACTGGCCCCATGAACCGACGGGATCTCGACCGGGCGCTCTCGCGCTGGCGCGACCACGACCTGCTCTCCGAGGAGCAGGCGCACGCGATCGCGGCCTTCGAGGCGGCTGAGCGCGGCGAATCGGCGGACGCCCTGCAGGAGGAGCGCCCCAGCCTGGCCGCGGGCAGCATGCTGGCCTACGCCGGCGTCCTCGTGGCGCTGGGCGCCGTCCTGGGCCTGTATGTGACCGTGCTGTCGGAGGCGCCGTCGGACGCGCGACTGGGCGTGTCGTGGCTGATCGTCGCGGTCGGCCTCGGCCTGACGTTCGGCGCCTCGCGCCTGCCCGCGGGGGCGGCGATGACGGACGCGCTCGGCTTCGCCACGGCGGTGCTCGTGGGCTGGGCCGCCATGCAGACGTTCGACGTGGCGGGGTGGCTGGACGACCGGAACCTGGACGAGGACATCCGACAGATGCGGATGGCGTGGATGCTGACCGGCGTCGCCGTCGCCGCCTCCGGCTGGCTGCTCGCGCGGCGCTTCTCGCCGATGGCGGCCCTGGCGGCGTCCGCCGCCACTGTGTGGACGGCGGCTGCGGTCATCTGGCTCTTTGCCGCGCCCGAGCGGGAAGGTCCCGGCACCGTCGGCGGTCAGGTCGCGGTTCTCGTTGGCTTCGGGCTCGCGCTCATCGGCGCGATCGCGCCGAAGGTGATCGGCATCGACGAGCGCGCACGGACGTGGCTGCTGGTAGGAGCGCTCGGCGCGGCGAACGTCGCCGGGTTCATCATCGCCGTGGGCGATGGTGGAGTGTTCGAGGGGCTGCTGCTGGCGTACGCGATTGGCCTCGGCGTCGCCGCGCTCGGCCTCCGCAGCCGCGTGATCCTCGTCTTCGCCGCCATCACTCTGTACGAGTACGTCGGCGTGGTGGTGTTCCGCACCTTCGACGGCGCCGTGGCCGCGATCATCATCCTCGCGCTCGTCGGCCTCGGCACGGCGATCGGCGGGACGCTGGTGCAGCGCGGCCTGGCGGACCGCTTCGTGCCGCACTTCCGCTGAGGCGCGCCGGCACACCGTAGAATTCTCGGTCAGCAGCGAACAGAGGGGAGGGCGCCAGTGGCGCTCACGGACGAGCAACGGGCCTACATCGACGCGCACAACCTGTGCATCCTCGCCACGGGGAAGCGGGACGGCTCCCCGCAGATCTCCTCCGTCTACTACGACTGGGACGGCGAGCACCTCTACATCTCCGTCACCAGTGACCGCGCGAAGTGGCAGAACGCCATGCGCAACCCGAACATCGCCGTGCTGATCCCGGACGGGCGGAAGCAACTCGTGATGTACGGGAAGGCCTCCGGCATCCCGGACGCGCCGGAGCGCGACCGGCGGATCGTCGGGATCCGCGCCCGTTGGGGCCGCCCGGTGCCGGAGGGGTACGACCCGGTCGCCTTCACGAAGGAACTGGACGAGGCGAAGCGCGTCGTCCTCCGGTTCACGCCGGAGCGTGCCTTCTCGAACGACTGAGCGGAGCATCTCGATGGCCGTCTTCACCCCGGAGCAGGAGGCGTACGTCCGCTCCCGGCAGGTCTGTGTCCTGGGTACCGGCAAGCGCGACGGCTCCCCGCAGCTCTCGATGGTGACCTACCTGTACGACGGCACGTACCTGCTGATCTCGACCACGAAGGCCAGCGCGAAGTATGCGAACGCTCGCCGCCAGCCCAGCGTCGCTGTGCTGGTGCCGGACGGCCGGAAGCAGGTGGTGGTGTACGGCACCGCCGAGATCCTGGAGGGCAAGGAGCGGGATGCCGCGATCATCGCGATCCGCGCCCACCAGGGCGACCCGCTGCCCGCGGACTACGACCTGGAGCGGTTCGACCGGCGGCTGGACGAGCTCAGGCGGATCGTCATCCGGGTGACCCCGGAGCGGGCGTTCTCGAACGATTGAGGCAGGCGTGCGACACTCGGCGTTCCCGGTTTGTGGACGCGAGGTGTCGAGGTGCTGAAGACCCACGGTTGCGGTGATCTGCGCGCGGAGCACGCGGACCAGCAGGTGACGCTGGCCGGGTGGGTGCACCGCCGTCGCGACCACGGCGGGCTCGTCTTCATCGACCTGCGGGACTCGACCGGCCTCGTGCAGGTCGTCTTCCACCCGGACCGCGCCCCCGCCGCCTTCGCCACCGCCTCCGAGGCGCGCTCCGAGTACGTGCTGCAGATCGTCGGCGTCGTGCAGCCTCGGCGGGACGGCACGGAGAACGCCGAACTGCCGACCGGGGCGATCGAGGTGCAGGCGAGCCGCGCGGACATCCTCAACGCCAGCGAGACGCCGCCGTTCCCGATCAACATCGACTCGAACGTCGACGAACTGACGCGGCTCCGCTACCGCTACCTGGACCTGCGCCGCGAGCGCATGGCGCGCAACCTGCGCCTGCGTCACCGCGTGGTGAAGTTCATGCGCGATTTCATGGACGCCGAGCGCTTCATCGAGGTGGAGACGCCCGTCCTCAACCTCGCCACGCCGGAGGGCGCCCGCGACTACCTGGTGCCGAGCCGGGTGCACCCGGGTTCGTTCTACGCGCTGCCGCAGTCGCCCCAGCAGTGGAAGCAGCTGCTGATGGTGGCCGGGGTGGACCGCTACTTCCAGATCGCCCGCTGCTACCGCGACGAGGATCTCCGCGGCGACCGCCAGCCGGAGTTCACGCAGCTGGACATTGAGATGGCGTTCGTGGAGGAGCAGGACATCCTGGACCTCACGGAACGCCTCTACACGCAGATGGCGCCGGAGGTCGGGCCGCAGTTCACCGTGCCGAGCCCGTTCCCGCGCCTGACCTACGGCGCGGTGATGGAGCGCTATGGCTCCGACAAGCCGGACCTCCGCTACGGCCTGGAGCTCCACGACCTCTCGAAGTTCGCCGCGCAGGGGGAGTTCCGCGTGTTCACGCAGGCCGTGGAGGATCGCGGCCGCGTCCGCGGCTTCGCCGTGCCGGGCGGCGCGGACATCGCGCGCCGCGGCCTGGACGCGCTGACCGAGGTGGCGAAGGCCGCCGGCGCCTCCGGCCTGGTGTGGGTGCAGTTCGCCGGCGAGGGCCCGCTGGACGCCCTCACCGCCGAGGAGATCAAGTCGCCGGCGGCGCGATTCTTCACCCCGGACGTATGGGCCGCGATCGGCATGGAGTGCGGCGCGAACCGTGGCGACCTGCTCCTGATCGCCGCCGGCCCCGACGAACTGACCTCGAAGGTGCTGGACACGCTCCGACGCCACGTCGCCGAGGAGCGCGGGCTGGCCGACCCGAACACGCTGGCGTTCGCGTTCATCACGGAGTTCCCGGCGTTCGAGTGGGACGCGGAGGACGGCAAGTGGAGCGCGGTGCACCACCTGTTCACCTCGCCCTTCATCGAGGACCTGCCGCTGCTGGCGAGCGACCCCGGCTCCGTCCGTTCGCACGCCTACGACCTGGTCTGCAACGGACAGGAGATCGCCTCCGGGTCCATCCGTATCCACTCGCGCGATGTACAGATCCAGGTGCTGGAGACGCTGGGGCTGTCCCTGGACGAGGCGCGCGAGAAGTTTGGCCACATGCTGGAGGCGTTCCGGTACGGTGCGCCTCCGCACGGCGGTATCGCCCCGGGCATCGACCGCACGGTCGCCCTCTTCGCCGGCGAACGTGACATCCGCGAGGTGATCGCGTTCCCGAAGACGAAGTCGGCGGGCGACCCGATGACGGGCGCACCGGCGCCGGTGGCGGAGCGTCAACTGCGCGACGTGCACGTCCGCCTCAACGAGGTGGCGGAGGAGACCCTGCGCGCCGCCGCGGCGAGCCTGGACGCGACGCCCGCAGCGGGGGACGCGCCGGGTACCTGACCGGGGCTCGCGTGACCTCCGCCATTCTACGGTATGCTCCGACCCTGACATTCCGGCGCTGCCCACCGCTGGTGAGATGAGCCTTTCCCGATGAGTCAGAACCGCATTCTCGCGATCATGCTCTCCGTGCTCGCGGGCCTCGTACTCGTGGTCGGAGGCCTTTCGGCCTTCCTGCTGCTCTCTGGCGGTGACGATGCCGCCAGCGGCGGGGACGGCACCGGTACGTCGACCTCGATCGGCGGCAACCCGGCGGAGGCGGCGAGCGGGCGGCTGCGCCTGGGGGGCAGTGACCCCGTCACACTGGACCCGCACGTAGCGGGTGACGCCGGTTCCGCCGAGTACATCGTGGAGATCTTCAGCGGCCTCGTGACGCTCACGCCTGACCTGGAGATCGTCCCGGACCTGGCGGAGTCGTTCGACGTGAGCCCGGACGGGCTGACCTACACCTTCACCCTGCGCGAGAACGCGAAGTTCCACACCGGCCGCCAGGTAAAGGCGGAGGACGTGAAGTGGTCGATCGAGCGCGCCGCCTCGCGCCAGCTCTCCTCGCCCACGGCCCTCGCCTACCTCGGCGACATCGTGGGGGCGCGAGAGCACTTCTTCGGCCTGTCCGAAGCCGGCATCCCCGGCGTTGAGGTGGTGGACGAGCGCACGGTGCGGATCACGATCGACGCACCGAAGCCGTACTTTCTCGCGAAACTGACCTACCCCACCGCGTTCGTGGTCGACCGCCAGCAGGTGGAGAGCAACCCCCGCAACTGGACCCGCCGTCCGAACGGCACCGGCCCGTTCACCCTCGCCGAGTGGCGGCTGGGTGAGCGCATCGTGCTGCAGGCGAACCGAGACTACGTGCTGGGCGCGCCGAAGCTGGCGGAGGTCGTCTACCTCCTATCGGGCGGCTCGCTGCTGACCCGCTTCGAGAACGGTGAACTGGACGTGGCGCCCGTCTCGATCGCGGACATCGACCGCGCTCGCGACCCGAACTCCAACCTCGGGCCCTTCTACCAGACCTCGCAGGAGTTCTCGATTTCGTACATCGCGTTCAACACGAACGTGCCGCCGTTCGACGACGTGCATGTGCGGCGCGCGATGGGGCTGGCGATCGACCGCAAGCGGATTGCGGAGGTCACCTTCTCCAACATGCTTGCCCCGGCGACCGGCATCCTGATGCCGGGCATGCCGGGCTACCTGGACGAGGACCTCACGCTGCCGTTCGACCCGGAGGCCGCGAAGGCGGAACTGGCGCTCTCGAAGTACGCGGACGCCATGCCGCCGATCGTGATCACGGAGGTGGGCGCGGGCGCTGAGGCACGGACCGACACGCAGGCGTTCCTGGAGCAATGGCGGACGATCCTGGGCATCAACGTGGAGGTCCGGCAGACGGACTTCGCGACGTTCCTCGCGGACCAGGACGCGGGGCGGCTACAGGCGTTCAACGCGGGCTGGATCATGGACTACCCGGACCCGGAGGACATCCTGGACCTGAAGTTCCACTCCGGCTCGTCGCTGAACGACGTGGCATACGCCAACCCCGAAGTGGACGACCTCCTGGACCGCGCCCGTGTCGAGGGCGACCCGGCAGCGCGCCTCGCGCTCTACCAGCAGGCGGAGCGGCTGATCGTGAGCGAGGCCGCGTGGCTGCCGCTCTACTTCTCTCTTGGCCACACCGTGGTGCAGAAGGAAGTGGTCGGCTGGTTCGATCCGCCGATGGTGGTGCCGCGTCTCCGCTTCATCGAGGTGTCGCGCTAGGTCGTCGGATAGCGGGGGAGGCGTCGCGTGGGCGCGTACATCGTCCGTCGCCTGGCCTGGCTCCCACTGATCCTGTTCGTGGTGTCCTTCGCCACGTTTACGCTGGCCCGCTACGGGCCGGGGGACCCCATCTCCGTGGCCGCCGGGCAGATCCGCGACCCGGAGGTGCTGGAGCGGGTACGTGCGGAGCGTGGCCTGGACCGGCCGATCCCCCAGCAGTACGTCACGTGGCTGACGAAGGCGATCCAGGGTGACTTCGGCGAGTCCTATCTACAGCAGGGCTTTTCCGTCTCCGAGTTGATCTTTCCGCGCATGTGGATCTCTGCCCAACTGGGGTTCGTGGCGCTGATCATTGTGTTCGCCGTCGGGATCCCCCTCGGGCTCCTCGCCGCGAGGTTCGCGGGGACGTGGATGGACCCGATGATCATCGGGACGCTGCTCTTCCTGCAGGCGATCCCGGTGCTGGTGGTGATCCCGCCGCTGACGTGGCTCTTCGCCGTGGAACTCGGGTGGCTACCAGTCGGCGGCTGGGACGGCATCTTCCACGTCTGGTGGATCGGCGGCGTGATCGCCATCCCCGTCCCGGACCCGCATCTCTACATCCCGCTGGTCGCCTTCACCCTGCCCGGATTCGTCGGCGTTGCGCGCCTCGTGCGGGTCTCCGCGCTGGAGGTGAACCTGTCCGACTACGTCCGCACGGCGCGCGCCAAGGGGCTCTCGGAGACGGCCGTGCAGTTCCGGCACGTCCTGCCGAACTCGCTCCTGCCGCTGATCACGGTCGTCGGGTTTGCGCTGGCGGGGATCATCGAAGGCGCGCTGTTCGTAGAGACGCTGCTGGGCATCAACGGCATCGGCCGGTTCACCTTCGAAGCGGTGACGAGTCGCGACTACGACATCATCCTTGCGACCACGGTGATCTTCTCGACCGTGTTCGTGCTCACCAACCTGCTCGCGGAGATCTGCTACGGCTTCGTGGACCCCCGTGTGCGGATCGGGGCGTCGCGAGGATGACCGCCACCACCCTTCCGGATCCGGCGACGAGCCCGGGCCCGCTCGCTCGTCGCGAGGGTGAGAGCGAGTGGTCGATCGTCTGGCGCCGGCTGCGCCGGAAGCGGCTGGCGATGATCGCGCTGGGGGTGATCGGTCTGATCTACGGCCTCGGCCTCTTCGCGCCGTTGCTCGCGCCGTACTCCTACAACGAGATCAACCTGGACCGGAGCCTGGAGGGCCCCAGCCGCGACCACCTGCTGGGGACGGACCGCCTGGGCCGGGACATGCTGAGCCGCACGATGTATTCGGCGCGCACCACCATTATCGTCACCACGGCCGTGGTGCTGAGCGGCTCGCTCGTCATCGGCAACGTCCTCGGGCTCCTCGCCGGGTATCGAGGCGGGTGGGTGGACACGCTGGTGATGCGGCTGGGCGACATCTTCTCCGGCCTCCCCAGCCTGATCATGCTGATCCTCATCAACGTGACGCTGGGCCCGCGGGTCACGGAGGCGATGCGGTGGGTGGAGGACCATACCTTCATCGACGGGCTCGTCGCGTCCGGGTTCGCCTCCTACATGCTCGTGTTCGGCGCGCTGTCGCTCTTCTTCTGGGTCGGGACGGCCCGGATCATCCGGGCGCAGGTGCTGACGCTCCGCGAGAACGACTTCATCCTGGCGGCCGAGTCCAGCGGCGCCGGCCCGTGGCGGATCATCCGCTACCACCTGCTGCCCAACGTCTCCTTCCTCATCATCCTGTCGGTCTCGGCCACCCTGGGTGGCATTGCCGGGTCAGAGATCGTGCTGACCTGGTTCGGGGTGGGGGTGCAGCCGCCGGCGGCGTCTTTCGGGGCGATGCTGTTCGAGGGCTCCGGGCCGCGGACCTTCCAGTCCAACCCGCACCTGCTGCTGGTCCCCGGCGCGGTGGTGACGGCGCTGCTCTTCGCGTTCAACCTCCTGGGGGACGCCTTGAACGACGCGATCCGGGCGCGCTGAGGGCGCTCGCGGGCGCCTGTCCAGCCTCGAACGTGGGGAAACCCCGAGGGCGGCCCGAAACGGGTCGCGTGCTATAGTCATTTCACGTCAGTTACGGCCCGGAGCACGCCGGATCCCTCTGTGCCCGGCGACGAAACTGTGCGCGTCACGGCACAAATGGACGAGATCGCAGGCGAAGGTACGGCTCCTTGGGCACCACCGTTGAACGTCTGGAAAACGCGCGCGTCAGCCTCGAAATCGAGGTGGACGCGGAGCGCGTCGAGAAGCACACGGAGCGCGCCGCACAGCGGATTTCGCGCCAGGTGCGCATCCCCGGGTTCCGCCCCGGCAAGGCCCCCCGCAACATGGTGGAGCGCCACGTCGGCTCCGGCGCCATCCTGCAGGAGGCGCTGGAGGAGTTGATCCCGGAGGTCTACAACGAGGCCATCGCCGAGCTGAACATCGACGCGATCGACCAGCCGGAGTTCGACCTGAAGTCCACCGAGCCGTTGGTCGTCATGGCCACGGTGCCGGTGCGCCCGGTTGTTGACCTAGGCGACTACCGCGCCCTGCGCGTGCCGAAGCCGGAAGCCCCGGTGACGGAGCAGCAGGTCGAGGACACCAAGCTCGCCCTCCGCCGCCAGTACGCTGTCCTGGAGCCCGTCGAGCGCGCCGTGGCGTGGGACGACCACGTCCGCGCGGACGTGACCGTGACCGTCGAGGACCAGGAGCCGTACACGGAGGAGGACGCCGAGTTCCCCGTGCGCGAGGGCACCGTGGTCTCGCTCCCCGGATTCGTCGACCGCCTCGTGGGCCTCGAGGCCGGCGAGCACACGATCGAGTTCACGCTGCCGGACGACCTGCCCTCGGAGACGCTCCGTGGCAAGAAGGCCACCTACCAGATCAAGATCTCGGAGGTGAAGCAGGAGGTCCTGCCCGAGCTCGACGACGAGTTCGTCGCCTCCCTGGATGAGGACGGCGTCACCACCGTGGCGGAACTGGACGCGCGCCTGCGCACCGACCTGCAGGTGCAGGCCGACCGCGCCGTGCGGGAGCAGTACCACAACGAGATCATCGACCTCCTGATCGCCCAGGCGAAGCTGGACTACCCGGACGTGCTGGTGAACCGCGAGGTTGACCGGATCATCGACCGCGAGTCCAACCACGCCTCCCACTCCCGGGAGGGGTTTGAGAACTGGCTCCGCTCCGTCGGCCGGAGCGAGGAGGAAGTGCGCGAAGGCTTCCGCCCTGAGGCCGACCTGGTCGTCCGTCGCGCGCTCGCCCTCGGCGAGTTGATCGCGAAGGAAGAGATCGAGGTCGGCGACCCGCAGATCGACGAGGAGATCGACAGCCTGATCTCCCAGATGACCGGCGGGAACCCTGCGAACCAGCAGGCGATCCGTGGCCTCATCGACACGGCGGAGGGGCGCAACTCGATCCACTCGCAGTTGCTCACGCGGTTCGCCGTGGAGCGGCTGGAAGAGATCACGGCGCAGGCGGACGGTGAGGCGGGCGACGAGCCGCGCCGCACCAGC
>JAUXUW010000290.1 GCA_030684635.1 Dehalococcoidia bacterium | reverse complement strand
GTGCGGCTGCTCCGCGCCGCCGTGCGGTGGGCGGACAGTCACGGCTACCCGGTGGAGGCTGCGATCGCGCGCATCCAGCTTGCCGAGATGCTGGCCCACACGCCCATGACCACCGCCCGCCGCGAGTGGGAGGAGTTGCGCCGCGCCGGCCGCCTCGGCGGCCGAGCGGTGGGCATCGACGCTTCGGCGGCGGCACACGCGGTGGTGGAGGCGGCCTCGCTCGGGCGGTTCGACAGCGTGCGCCCGGCGCTGACCCCGCGCGAGGCGGAGGTCCTGCATCTTCTGGCGGAGGGGCGGTCGTATCGGACCGCGGCGGAGGCGCTGGGGCTGGAGTGGCGTACGGTGCAGGTACACGCGCGGAACATCTACCAGAAGCTCGGGGTGCACTCGAAGGTGGAAGCCGTGCTCGCGGCACGCGACGCCGGGCTGATCTAGCCGTCCCGCGGCGTCAGCCGCTGAACAATCTTGTCGGCGCCGTTGACTCACTTTTGAGCGGTCGATAGCGTGACACTCATGAACTACACCGTGCGTGCCGCCGCCCGTGCCACCGGCGTCTCCGAGGGGCGACTGCGGACGTGGGAGCGGCGATACGGCATCCCTCGCCCGGCGCGGTCGACGACCGGCCGCCGCCTCTACGACGACGAGGACATCGCCCTGATCCGCCGGCTGGTCGCGCTGACCGAGGCCGGCGTGTCTGCCGCCGAGGCGGCCGAGGCGGTGCTCGCCGAGTCGCGTTCCGGCGTCATCCCCTCGGAGCCCGCGTCGCCGGCGCCCGCGGTGGAGGACGACCCGGCCGTCGGGTTGCTCGTGGCGGCGGCGCGGGCGCTGGACGAGGTGGCCGTGAGCGAGGTGCTGACCGCGGCGGTGGCGCGTCACGCTTGGCCGGAGGTCTTCGACCGCGTGCTGTTCCCGGTGCTGCGCCGGACCGGCGATGCCTGGGAGCGTGGGGAGCTCCTCCCCGCGCATGAGCACTTCCTGTCCGAGCTGCTCCGCCGGGAGGTATTCGCGGAAATCGCGCGGACGCCGCTGGTCGCATCGGGCCCCGTGGTGGTGCTGGCGTGCCCGCCGGCAGAGCGTCATGACCTCGGGCTGCTCGGCCTCTGGCTGGCGCTGCGCCGGCTCGGGATGCGCGTCGTGTACCTCGGCACGGACGTCCCGCGCGACGCGATGCTCGCGACGATCGAGCAACTCCGTCCGGCGGCGGTGGTGCTGGTCGCGGTGGCGTTCACATCGCGCGCTGAGCTGGGGATCACGGCACGTGCGGTGGCGACCTCGCGGCACTCGCCGCGCGTCTACCTGGGCGGGTCCGCGCTGGAGTCGCCGGAGGGCGTGTCCGAACTCATGGGGGTGCGACTGCCGCCCTCGATCGGACAGGCGGCCGCAGTCGTGGCCGGCGGGCCGGCGCGAGCCTAGCCCGTGGCGCCGTGGATGGAGGCGAAGAAGCCCTCCATCTCCGACAGTTCCCCGCCGATGACCAGAATGTCCCCGGAGCGGATCGTTTCCGTGCCAGACGGGTACACCGTCACTCGCTCGCCCCGTGCCAGCAGCAGCAGCGTCACCTGGAAATTCCGGTCGAGGATGGCGCGCTTCACCGTCTGGCCCACGATCTCCGGCGGCACGGATACTCGGTTGACCGCGTAGCCCTCCACGACATCGAGCGAGTCCGTCACATCGGAGGAGGTCCAGGAATGGGCCAGGCGAAGGCCGGTGTCATGCTCCGGGTAGACCACACGGTCCGCGCCCACACGCTCCAGGATCTCGCCGTGGGTGGCGTTCCGCGCCTTCACGATCACGCGCTTCACGCCGAGCCGCTTCAGCAGCAGCGTGGTCAGGATGCTCGTCTCCAGGTCGCTGCTGATGCCGACCACCGCCGCGTCAAATTCGGCAAGGCCGAGGCGTATCAGCGTCTCCTCGTCGGTCGCTTCCGCCTGGACGACGTGGGAGAGCGCCGCCGAGAGGCCCTGGACGGTCTCCATGTTGGTATCCACGCCCAGCACCTCATGGCCAAGGCGGACGAGCTCGGTGGCGACGGCGCCGCCAAAGCGACCCAGGCCGATGACCGCAACTTGCTGCTTCATGCGTACCCCTCCACTGCGGTCATCCGATGTTCAACTCGGCCTCGGCATACCGGAGCCGGTTCGGGCGGCCGAGCCGCTCCGCGAGCGCGAGCGCGATCGTCAGCGGGCCGACACGCCCGATGAACATGGTCACGATGATGATCAACTGCCCCGCCTCGTTGAGCGAGCCGGTGATGCCGGTCGACAGGCCGCAGGTGGCGAAGGCGGACACCGCCTCGAACATGATGTCGATGAAGTCGCCATCGTGGGCGATGGAGAGCAGGAACGTGGAGGCGAACACGATCGCGACGGACAGCAGTGCCACCGAGAGCGCGCGGTTGATCTGGCGCCACGGGATCTCGCGGCCGAAGGCGTTCACGTGCTCGTCGCCCCGGACGGAGGCGATGATCGCGAAGCCAAGGGCGCTGAACGTTGTGAGTTTGATGCCGCCGGCGGTGGAGCCGGACGCTCCACCGATGAACATGAGCCCCATCAGCACCAGAAGCGTCTCCGGCTCCTTGTCGTTCAGCGCGAACGCCGTGAAGCCGGAGGTGCGCGCGTAGATCGATTCGGCCGCGGCGGCGGAGAATGCAGACGGCATGGACAGGAGCCCGAGCGAGCCGTCCCGGAAGCCCTCGCGCAGGAAGATCTCGAGGGTCCCCAGCGCGACCAGCACGCCGGAGGTGGCGATGACCAGCTTGGTGTTGAGGTGCAGCCGCATCCACCTGCGGGCCGTCTTCAGGTCCCACCACACGGCATAGCCGGTGCCGCCAGCGACCGTCAGCGCCGCGAGCGTCCACAGCACCAGGGGGTTGTTCGCGTAGCCGGTGACGCTCTGACCGCCGCCCTCAATATCGAACCCGGCGTTGTTGAACGCCGACACCGAGGTAAACAGGCCGCGCCAGACCTCGGAGCCGCCCAGCCTCCCGGTGCTGATGGCGAAGCCGCCGGTCAGCACCACGAACCCGATCACCTCGAGGGCGATGGTCACGAGGATGATGCGCCGGATCACGACCTTCACCGACTCGACGCCGAGACTCCCGGCGCTCTGGCCCGCGATCGTGCGCTGCCCCATGGAGACGCGCCGCCCGAAGACCAGGAGGAGCAGGGTGGCGCTGGTCATGAACCCGAGGCCGCCGAGCTGGATCAGGGCCACGATCACGACCTGCCCGAAGGGCGACCAGAAGTCGCGCGTGTCGATGACGACCAGGCCGGTCACGCAGACGGCGGAGGTCGCGGTGAACAGGGACCGCAGCAAACCGGCGCTGCCGTTCGGCCTCGAAGAGATCGGGAGCGCCAGGAGTACGGTGCCCACCGCGATCAGCGCGAGGAAGCCTACGAGGAGAATGAGGACGCCGGGATGCTTCGGCCGCACGATGCGAAGCCGGCGCACCTGGACGACCTGGCTTCGCCGCCGCCCGCGACGGACGCGCACGTTGCCGATCTGGTCGCCGCGCTGCTGGATGCCTCCCGAATGCACGGGCCCTCCGTTGCGCGCGACGGCGCGCTCTGGAGAACCATTCTGCGCGGTGCCGTGGCGTCGGTCTACGAGGCGTGCGCTAGGCGGCCAGGGCGCTCCGGAAGCGCTCCACGCGCGCGAGCACCGCTTCGGCGCCACCCAGGTCGAACACGACCGGGTCGAATGGCTCCGCGTCTGGCGGAACGTCTGGCACAAGGCGCACACCATCACCGATGCCGAGCGACTCTGCGACCTCGCGGGCGCGCATCACCACCCAGCCCAGCGCGCTCTCGCCCCCCTCATGGTGGCCGGCGATCGCTTCGACCATCTGCTCTGGGAACCCCCACTGGCGACCGATCGTCGTGCCCCACTCCACATGGGTCAGGCCGAACACACGGCGCTCCGCGAGGTCCGTGTCGATGCCGTATTGGGCGGCTCGCACCACGCCCGCGTACTTCGTGGGGTGCTGTGCCGCCATCGCGAGGCGGCCGATGTCATGCAGCAGGCCAGCGGTGAACGCCTCGGTGCCGCGCACCT
>JAUXUW010000273.1 GCA_030684635.1 Dehalococcoidia bacterium | reverse complement strand
AGGTGCTGGCGGCCGGCGCCCGGCCGGCGCTCGCGGCGGCAGTGTGACCACAGTCGCGCCGAGCCCCTTCGAGCGCGCCGAGACGCGGCGTGCGCTACAGACGCTGATCCGTGAGATCGAGCAGCGGCCCGCGCGTCCTCGTGCGATCCCGCCCCCGGCCGCGGCCACCTCCTCGCTCGCGTGGCACACCAGCGAGGGCGGCACGGTCGGGTACCGCGAACTGCGGTACGGCCCGGACGACGTCGTCGGGTCGCAATCCCTCGCGCCGCTGTTCGAGGCGGACGCACACACCATTTCGCTGCTCACGCGCGGTGACCCGGACTTCGCCCCGGACGACGGCACGTGCGCCTCTGACCTGGTCTTCTTCGACATCGAGACGACCGGCCTCGGTGGGGCCGGCGCGGCGGTGTTCATGGTCGCGACCGCGCGCATCGAGGACGGCGCGCTGGTGCTGCGGCAGCACGTCTCGCCGTCCCCGGCGGATGAGGGCGCGCTCGTGGACGCCGTCCTCGGCGTGATGCGGTCGCACGACGATCCGGTGCTGGTGACGTACAACGGCCGCACCTTCGATGCGCCGTTCATCGACGAGCGTGCGACGATGCACCGCCGCCGCTCCGGCCTGCAGTCCGCACGCCATCTGGACCTGCTCCACACCGTCCGGCGCGGCTACCGCGGGATGCTGCCCTCGAACCGCCTCGCCACCGTCGAGGCGTCCGTGCTGGGCGTCACCCGTCCCGAGTTCGAGGTGGCGGGCGCGGAGATCCCGGGCTGGTACTTCCGCTTTGTCCGCAGCGGCTCCATGCGCTTCATCGACCCGATCCTCGAACACAACGCGGTCGACGTGCTTGCGCTCGCCGCGCTGGTCGCGCACCTGCACGAAGGCGCGCGTGGGGCCGGCCTGTTGGAGGAGCCACGCCGGTCGCTTGCACTCGGCCGGCTGGCCCTGGCCGGGCGGCGCTACGAGGAGGCGCTCCCCCACCTGGAGGCCGCCGCGTGCCGCCTCGTACGCCCCGGCGTGCGGGAGGACGCCGTGCGGGACCTGGCGGCGGCATACCGGCTGACGGGGCGGCGCGACCTGGCCGTCGCGGAGTGGCACTGGCTGGCTGAGCAGTCCGAGGCGCACGGTGCATGGGCACGGCAGCAACTCGCCGTGCACTACGAACACCATGCCCGCGACCTCGACCGGGCGCTCGCCATCGTCGAGGCGACCACGACGCGTCACGCCCCCGAGGGCTGGGTGCGCCGGCGCGAGCGCCTCGTCCGCAAGATCCAGCGCCTGGCCCGCTGACCGCGCACCCCTCGTAGCCGCGTCGTAGCATGAGGTCGGAGGCCAGCGCGTGAAACTTTCGTCCCGCGGCGACTACGCAGTGCGCGCGTTGCTGGAGATTGCGCTGGCCCCGCCGGACCAGCCGACCTCGCTCGCCACGGTCGCGAACCGGACGGGCATCCCGTTCAAGTACCTCGAACAGATCTTCAAACTGCTGCGCGCGGCGCAGGTGGTGCGCGCGCGCCGCGGGAAACTCGGCGGCTACACGCTGGCGCGCCCAGCTGACCAGTTGACGGTGGGCGAGGTGATCCGCGTGCTGGAGGGGCCGCTCGCGCCGACGCTCTGCGCCAGCCGGACGCAGCACGCCCCCTGCCCCGCGTACCTCTGCCCGTCCGAATCGGACTGCGTCCTGCGCGGCATGTGGGTCGACGTGCGCGACGCCATCTCGTCAGTCGTCGACCGGACGACCTTCGCCGACCTCGCTCAGCGGCAGCGTGACCACCTGCCCGCGGCCCGCTACCAGATCTAGCGGATGCCGGGCTCCGGTGAGCGGTTGCGGTTCGTCGCCACGAACGCTCGGAGCGTGTCAGTGTCGTCGGGCGGCACGGACATGCGCCGCCCCCATGACATGACGTAGACCGCCGCGTCGTTCTCCGGTCGGGGCGCCAGGATCACGTCGCCTGAGAAGGCGTCGTAGACCCTCCGCAGGCCATCGAGTTGATCCGCGGTCACCTGCTCCGGGTGGTAGGCGATCCAGACGATCCCGTGCTCCAGCGAGTGGACCACGTGGCCGTCGTCCAGGACCTCGGCGTACGCGCCGACCGGCTGCGGCACGGTGTAGTGCGCGCCACCAGCCGGCGGCTGAGGCCCACGCTCACCGAGGGTGCCATCCGCGACGTGCGGGGAGCTCGTGAACGCCACCTCTTCGCCCATCAGCGCGTCGTCCGACTGCGAGAGGCCCAGCGGCTGACGCGCCAGCAGCACGACCGCGGCGAACACCGTCAGCAGCAGCGGGACGACGACCGCAAAGCCACCGAACGAGTCCAGCGTCCGGCGCCAGCCCGGTCGAGGCCTCCCGGACGTCGACGAAACAGGAGTCACGCTCGCGGCGGCCGTCCGTGCGTCGCGCCGCTCGCGCACCCGGTCGCGTCGATTCCCGCCCATGTGACCTCCACGTCGTTGGCCCGGCATGCTCGCCCCGCGCCGCGTCCACCCTACCGGAGCACCCCGCCGAGAGTGTGAAGCGTCTTTGATCTGGCGCGAGCCGCCTACGCCGTGGCGCGCACGCGTGCAGCCAGCGAGCGCCAAGATGACGCCAGTCCATCCGGCGAGATCCCGGGCAGCGGGTGGTACTCGATGCCCTCGCCCGCGGCGAGCCGGACCGCCTCGCGCTCCACCCGGTCCCACTCCGCCGCGCACTCCGAACGATGGCCGGGAGCCACACGCGCCACATGGGCCTCGTACCTCGCGAGCCAGTCCAGGGCCGGCGCCAGCAGACGGAGGGCGAGGTGCTCCGCGGGGGCCGGGCCAGACGCCTCCGGCGGCGCCAGAATCACGGGGATGCCTTCCGGCGCAATGACGCCCGGCTCCAGTACCACCGGCTGGAAGCGCAGGCGCGGGAAGCAGAGCACACCGGAGTCGTCACCGAGGGCGTAGCCGCCACTCCAGACCACCACATGGCGCCCCTCGACGGTGGTCAAGCCGTAGCGCGTGCGGTGGCCGCCGCTCTGCGCCTCGGGCGGCCCGAGGCGACGGAGCCCGTAGCTCACCAGCAGATTGCCCTGCGGACTGCGAAGGTCACGTCCCCAGAGCCAGCACTGCTGGTGCAGCCAGCGCGCGCCGTCCTGCACAACGTCAGCCGGCAGGCCCACGAGCAGGCCGGTTATGCGCGAGGTCTCGGGACCGTCTGCCATGTGGCGACGGTACGTCGGAACCGCGTCACGCAGGAGTGGGCGACCGTAGACCCGCCTCACCCCGTTGCGTAGGATGCCGGTACTCGGCGCGGGCGTGTGTCCCGACCAGTGGAGATTGGGACACCGATGATTCGATCACTCACACGCCTCGCCCTGGTCGCCACGGCCAGTGCGCTGATCCTGACGGGCTGCTCCGGCGACTCCAAGAGCGAACTGGGCCTGGTCAAAGCGGACACCCTCACCGTATGTACGGACTCCCCGTATGAGCCGTTCGAGTTCCAGGACGCCAGCGGTCAGTTCACTGGCTTCGACATGGATCTGCTCCGTGAGATCGGCTCCGGCCTTGACCTGACGCTGGACGTGAAGGTGGTGCCGTTCGACGGCATCTGGCTGCTCCCGGCGGCCGGCGAGTGCGACCTTGTGGGCTCCGCGATGACGATCACCGCTGAGCGCCAGGCCTCCGCGCTGTTCTCCGACCCATACTTTGACGCCGACCAGTCGCTGCTGGTGCGTGCGGCGGACGAGGCGACCTACGCCACCCTCGCCAGCCTCGCCGGCAAGCGCATCGCCGTGCAGACCGGCACCACCGGCGAGGCATACGCGAAGGAGCACACCCCGGCGGGCGCCACGCTGGTCTCGTTCGACGAGCCGGCCGCGATGTTCCTGGCCCTGGAATCCAACGAGGTGGACGCGATCCTGCAGGACCTGCCGGTGAACGGCTATCGCCAGACGCAGGACGCCGGCATGGTCGTCACGGAGACGTTCACTACCGGCGAGCAGTACGGCTTCGCCGTGGACCCGAAGCACACGGATCTCATCGAGGCCGTCAACGAGCAACTCGGCAAGCTGCGTGACAGCGGCAAGTACGCCGAGATCCACGCGAAGTGGTTCGGCGAGTAGCCGCATGACCTCCGGGGCCGGTAGCCCCACGAACGAGCCGCCGCCATCACGGCGGCGGCTCCCTGTTTCCACGAGCACCCTGGGCCAGTGGGCGCTGTACGGCGGCACGCTGGCCGTGGTGATATTCCTCGCCGTGGCGGTCGACTGGGCGCGGCTCCAGGACAAGATGTTCCGCACGGACCTGGTGCTGGACCAGTTTCCGCGCATCGTTACGCAGGCCGCGAAGAACACGCTGATCTTCACCGCCTTCGGGTTCGCGGGCGGCCTCGCGCTGGGCGTCGTGCTCGCGCTGATGCGCCTCTCCACCTTCCGGCCCTACCGCTGGTTCGCGGCCGTCTACATCGACGTCATCCGCGGGCTGCCGGCGCTGCTGGTGCTGATCTTCATCGCCTTCGGGCTCCCGATCGCCCTCGACATCCGTATCCCCGGCACTTACGGCCGCGGCTCCGTCGCGCTCGCAATCGTCTCCTCTGCCTACATCGCGGAGGTCGTGCGCGCGGGCATCGAGGCGGTGCCGAAGGGGCAGACGGAGGCAGCACGGTCGCTGGGCATGAGCCACGGTCAGGCGATGCGGCGGATCGTGATCCCGCAGGCGTTCCGCATCATCATCCCGCCCATGACGAACGAGCTGGTGCTGTTGCTGAAGGACACGGCCCTGATCTCCGTGATCGGCGTGACCGAGGCGACGAAGGAGCTCACCCGCTTCGGCCGTGATGGCGTGAATGCGAGCGCCAACGCGACGCCGCTGGTGGTGGCCGGCCTCGTCTACCTCGCGCTCACTCTGCCCATGACCCGTCTCGCCGGCTACCTGGAGCGGCGTGCGAGGGCGTCCCGATGACCGCCGAACCGGGCGCCGTGCCCGCCGTCGACCTTCAGGACCTCCGCAAGTCGTTCGGACGGCTTGAGGTGCTGCGCGGCATCGACCTGCGTGTCGCCGCCGGCGAGAAGATTTGCATCATCGGTGCGTCCGGGTCCGGCAAGTCGACGTTGCTGCGCTGCGTGAACCTGCTGGAGCGACCCACCAGCGGCCGTGTCCTCATCGAGGGGGTCGACGTAACGGCGCCCGACTGCGACATCGACCGCGTGCGGGCGCGCGTGGGGATGGTCTTCCAGCAGTTCAACCTGTTCTCGCACCTGACGGTCGAACGAAACGTGACCATCGCACAGGAGACGGTGCTGGGGCGTCCGCACGACCTCGCTGTGGACACGGCGATGGCGATGCTGCGGCGCGTGGGGCTGGAGGAAAAGCGCCACGAGTACCCGGCGCGGCTCTCCGGCGGCCAGCAGCAGCGCGTCGCCATCGCGCGGGCACTGGCGATGGACCCGAGCGTGATGCTCTTCGACGAGGCGACGAGTGCCCTCGACCCGGAACTCGTCGGCGAGGTGCTCCGCGTGATGCGGGAACTGGCGGACGAGGGCATGACCATGCTGGTCGTGACGCACGAGATGGGCTTCGCCCGCCGCGTCGCCGACCGCGTCGCGTTCATCGACGAGGGCGTGATCCTGGAGGAGTCGCCCCCGGCCGAGCTGTTCGAGTCTCCCCGCGAGGAGCGCACACGGCGCTTCCTCCAGCGGGTACTGGAGCGGGACGAGTCCTAGCGGGCTCGGTGGCGGGCCTGGCCCTCGCTCAGGACCAGTTGCGCGTCTGCTACCCGCACGCGCGTCTGCTCCACGACTGCCACGATCATGTCGCGACGCGCCTGGCTCTCCTCGGAGCCGTCGCCGCCGGCGATCATCGATTCCAGCCGGCCAGCCTGCGCCAGCAGGGTATCCACGATCTCGGACAGCTCGGCGGAGACCGGCTGCAGGGCGTTCGCGCCGGGCGCATCCGGGTAACCATCGGGGTCGCGCCGAAGCCATCTCAGGATCATGAGTACCTCGCGTGAATGTCGCGCATCGCCGTCTCCAGGACATCCAGGGAGAGCGGCTTCGTCAGGAAGTAGTCGCAGCCCGCCTCCCGCGCGGCTGCCTCATCCTGTGGGTAGGCGAACGCGGTGACGATCACTACTGGTAACGCCTGAACGGCCGGTTCCGTTCGGAGGCGCCGGACGACATCGACGCCCGAGAGGATCGGCATCTGGAGGTCCAGGACGGCGGCGCGGAAGGCGCCGGGCGCGCCCAGGATGGCGTCGAGCGCGTCCTGGCCGTTCGTCACGGCGGTGACCTGCGCGCCGAGCGACTGGAGCATCAGGGTGACCATCCGCAGGCTGCGGGGATCGTCCTCAGCCACCAGGACGGGCAGGCCAGGGGTGACCGGGCCGGTCATGCCCGCAGCTCCCTGCCGTCCACCAGGCTGGCGATGACCGAGAAGAACTCGCTCAGGTGGACCGGCTTCGCGAGGTACGCGACACGTCCCTCACCCGCCTCACAGAGCGCCTCTGCAGGGTTGGAGAGGCCGGTCACCACCAGCGCGGGGAGGCTCCGCCAGCGCTCCATCGTGCGCAGTCGCTGGAGCAGGCCCGTGCCGCCAATGCCCGGCATCTTGACGTCCGTCACCAGCACACGGAAGTCGATGTCGCCCGCCTCCAGGGCGACCAGCGCGTCCTCCGCGGAGGACGCGTCGGAGACCTCGTACCCCTCGGAGCGCAGCGCCAGCGCCAACAACCGGCGGCTCGGTGCATCGTCCTCCACGAGGAGAATGTGGGCGGGGGGGAGCGGCATCAACATGACCCTCTCGCGAGCGGCGACCGAGCCGGTGCTCGTCTTCGTCCCCGCGAGAACCAATGTACGCCAGCACCCCCGCTGCCCCGCTAAACTCGCCCGGGACGTCTCTAAGAACTACCTATGTCGAGTAACTCCCGCCGCTACCAGCCTCAGGAGAGCAAGTACTTCCGGCCCAGCGAGACCGTCTCCAGCGGCTCGCAGACCAGCCGCTTGCCGTCCGCCCACACCTCGCCGGTCATCGCATCGATCTTCAACTCGGGACTCGCGGCGTTCCGCACGAGGTTCCGCTTGCCGATGCCCCGGGCGCCCTTCGTCGGGAGGAACTCCCGGTTGGACTTGATGCGCTCCTTCACGCCGGCCTCGATCGCCGCTTCCGCGACGAAGTTCACCGCCAGCCGGTCGACCGCCTTACCGAGGCCGCCCCACATGGGCCCGTAGACCACGGGCTCCGCGAGGCGAGCGCTGGCGTTGCCGTCGCCCCGTGGCGCCCAAGCGACCTGGCCGCCCTTGATCACGGTCTCCGGCTTCACGCCGAAGAAGCGCGGGTCCCACAGCACGATGTCGGCGAGTTTCCCCACCTCCAGCGAGCCGACGTAGTCGGCGATGCCGTGCGTGATCGCCGGGTTGATCGTGTACTTCGCGAGGTACTGCAGGATGCGGTCGTTGTCGTTCGCACCCTCGATCACGTCGCCTGTGGCGATGCCGCGCGTCTTATTCGCGTCTGCGAGTTGCCAGGTGCGGCGCACCGTCTCCTGGATGCGGCCCATCCCCTGCGAGTCGGAGTTGATGATGTTGATCGCGCCCATCTCGTGGAGCAGGTCTTCTGCCTCCATCGAGGTCGACCGAATGCGCAGGCGCACCGCCTCCACGTTCTCCGGCAGGCCGTAGTTCTGCCCGTGCATGATCGACATCATGTCGATGTGCTCCGGCACCGCGCCGACGCCGTACGGCACGGTCGGCGTGGTGGAGGACGCGATGATGTTCTCTCGCGTCGCCATCATCAGCGCATCAGGTGTGTGGCCGCCGCCCGCGCCCTCCACGTGGTACGCGTGCAGCGTGCGACCGCGCGTCGCCTCGATCGTGTCGCTGAACTCCACCGCCTCGTTCAGGCCGTCCGTGTGGAGGCAGACCGAGATGTCCATGCCCTCCGCGACGGTGAGCGCCGCGTCGATGATCGGCGCGTAGGCGCCCATGTCCTCGTGCACCTTGAAGCCACACGCACCCGCCGCGATGTAGCCGTCCATCGCGGACGGCTCGTGCGAGGAAGCACGCGCCTGCAGGCCCATGTTCACCGGGAACGTCTCCATGGCTGCGAGCGGGATCTGCAGGTTCATGGCGGGCTGGTGCTGGAGGCCGCCGCCGATGAGCGTGGTCACGCCACCCTCGAGCGCCACGGGGATGAGGCGGGGCGTGACGAAGTGGACGTGGCTGTCGATGCCGCCGGGCGTGGCGATGAGGTGGCCTGCGGGCGTGACGTTCGTGCCCGGACCGATCAGCGCATCGATGTTGTCCGCGATGTCTGGGTTGCCCGCGTTACCGATCGCGACGATGCGGTTGCCCTTGATGCCGATCGAGCCTTTGAAGATGCCCAGCACCGGGTCGACGATGATCGCGCCGACGAGCACCGTGTCGAGTTCGCTCTCACCAACGCGGCGCCCGCGGATCATCATCCCCTGCCGAAAGTTCTTCCCCCAGCCGGACACCACCTCGTCGCCGTATTCGGCATAGTCGTGCTCGATCTCCAGCACCAGCGTGGTATCGGCCAGGCGGATGCGGTCGCCCGTGGTCGGGCCGTGGATCAGGTTGTATTGCTGCCTGCTGATCTGGAACGGCACGGTTACTCCTCCACCTGAGACGGCACCAGCGACGGGACGCCCGCCGGCGGCGGCACCTGCTGGAACCCCTCGATGACCCGGTCGCCTGCGTACGGGACGAGGTCCACACGCTTCGTCTCGCCCGGTTCCCAGAGCACGGACCGGCCCGCCTGGATGTCCAGGTGCCGTCCGTATGTCGCCGCGCGGTCGAAGGTCATGCGCGGGTTGACCTCGTAGAAGTGGTAGTGCGAGGAGATGTTCACGACGTGGTCGGAACCGTTCGTGACTTCGACGGTCACCACGTCGCGGCCCGCGTTGATCTCGATCGGCGCGTCCGCGAAGAACCGCTCGCCGGGCGCGCCCGCAGGCGACTCGCCCATGATCGGGTCGGGGAGCACGATGATGCGCGGCCCATCCTCGAACATCGGCTCCAGCGTCAGCCCTCGGCACAGCGTCGGGACGCCGGCCATCACGTCGTCCGGGGTGAGGACGGAGAGGCCGTGGTTCCGGACCTCCTGGTAGTCGGCGCCCTCGCGGGCGCGCTCCATCATCTCGTCCGAGATCAGCGCGACGGCCTCCGGGTAGTTGAGCTTCAGTCCCTTCGCCCGCCGGCGGCGCGCCATCTCCGCGATGTTGAAGATGAGGACGCGGTCGATCTCCGTCTGCGACAGCTTCACGGGCGGTCCCTTCCGTGCTCGGTGAGAGGCCACCGTAGGCAGGCTCGGTTGCGCAACCGTGACACCTCCATGAAGAGCGGATGGCGCGCGCGTCACGCAGCGGTTTCAGGCCATCGCGGCCGACGCGGAAATGACACCCGCGTGCAACCGCACCGTCACAGCGCGGACATACGCGATCCGTAGTCTTGCTGCACCCTCCAACCAGAGTGAAACAGGGAGCATCCAATGGCGAAGCCACGTATCGCGGTCTTCTCGGGACCCACCGCCACCATCCAGAACAGCCCGCCGCTGGTGACCAGCAACAAGGCTCGCGCCCTGCACGGGCTGCCGCTGCTCACGGACGGCGCCGGCGCGCCGATCGCGCAGGACGGCGTCCGTGCACAGCGCCTCGCCGCACCGGTCACCGTGTACGTGGACTACCTCTCCGCCCACCCGCTGGAGGAGGACGTGCCCGAGCTGTACGCCGCACCCGACGGCTACCTGGACGCCTCCGGCGCGTTCCACGAGGCGGCGACCAGCGACGCAGACCGCCCGGTCTACCGCGTCACGCTCCAACCATCCGACGGCCTGTTCATGCTGCCCTACATGGCGCGCCAGGCGGACGGCAAGCCGTGGGACGAGGCCTCGTCCTACCCGCTCGCGCCATCCGATGTCTCACGCCAGACGTTCTACCCGGACGCCTCCCGCATCTACGAGGAGATCGACCGCTTCGGTCTCGACTCGAACGGCCAATCGAGCCTGCTCTCCAACCAGGCGGACTTCGACTTCTACCGGCCCGCGCCCTCCGGCGGCTGGCGGAAGGGCCGGCCCGCCTCGCTGCGGACCGACACCGGCGAGGGCGACATCGCGCCGGAAACGTGGGGCGAGGACTTCTTCATGTACTACCCGCGCCACCTGCGCGCGGAACCGCCGATGAGCGCGCTGGCGCGGGCGACGAACGTCGTCGCGAAGGCGCTCGCGAGCGGCGAGTACGCCGGCGCCCAGTGGCTGGAAGGCTCCCCGACGACCGAGGAGTCGATGTACTGGCTGAACCTGGTGATCGACACCACGATCCCGCTCGTCGGGCACTCGGCGCAGCGGCCCCACCAGACCGTGAGCGCGGACGGGGACAAGAACATCTACGACGGGGTGAAGTACATCGTCTCTGGCATCTCCTCGAACGGCGGCGCGAAGGACGCGGTCGGCGGGGTGATGATCGTGGACGAGCAGGTCTTCCACTCGCGCGAGGTGACGAAGACGGACGCGCGGCCGGGCAACTACCAGGCGACGGGCGGCCACGGCGGCGTGGTGGCGCTGATGGGCGGCTACGGCCCGCCCGCCCTCACCTACATCCCGACGAAGAAGCACACCTGGCGCTCGGACGTGAACCTGAGCAAGATGCCGGCGACCGTCATGGGCGTGCGCGGCGGTGAGGGCGTCATCCAGCCCGTCACCGTGCAGGTGAAGGATGCAGCCGGCTACCTGCTGCCGGACGTCATGCCGAAGGTCACGCTTGCCAAGTACGCGCGCTACCAGCCGGATAGCGCCGGTTCGGGCGCGGCCGACGAGGTCGAGATCATGGCGCGCATCCAGGAGAACCTCCGATCGAGGCCGCTCGCAGGGTTCGTGGGTGAAGGCGCGTCGCCGTACGGCTCCATGAACCGGTCCACGGACGACGCGCTGCTGGTGGCGACGTTCAGCGGCATGCCGGTCGTGCGCTGTGGCCGGGGCGCCACGGGCGGCCTCGCCTCCAAGATCGACCCGGTGCTGATCGCCGGCAGCAACCTGACGTCCATTAAGGCGCGCATCCTGCTGATGGCGTGCCTGCTGACGTTTGGCTCGCCACCGCCGGCGAAGAACCCGATGGCGCCGACCCCGGATGAACTTGCCGCCACGCGCGAGGTGATCGCGAAGTACCAGGCGGTCTTCGACAGCCACTAGCGCCGGCGGACTGCCTAACACCAGGACGGGCCGGGGAGTGATCCCCGGCCCGTCTTGATCTGCCTCAGTTCCCGAGCGCCACCTGTGCGAGCTGCTCACCCCAGCGGCGGGCACGCTCGAGTTCATTCGGACCGAGCGGGCCCTGTACGCCCTGCACGGCGAAGTGCTGCGGCGGGAGGACGAGGCGGCAGCCCAGCCGCTTCAGTCCCTTCGCCATCCCCTCTGCACTGCGGTCGATGAGCTTGAGGAACGCGGGACGCTCCACCCTCGTGTCCCACGCCGCCGCGGCGATCCCGGCCGGGACGCTGGCCGCCTCCAGCCACTCGCGCACGCCGATGCCCGTCGACACGAGGGGGCCGGTGGCCTGCTTCGCCGCGTCGCGCCGGGTACTCGGCCGGGTCATGCCGAAGCCGTGCGTCGGCCCGCCCACCACGAGCAGCGTCACTGCCGGATCGATCGAGGTGGGCGCGGAGCCCACCTCCACCACCGTGGCCGGTCGTTGCGGGGCGATGCCCTGGGCGATCGCCTCGGCAAGCTTGCGGTTGTTGCCGAACATGGACTCGAAGATCACAAGCGCGGTCATCTCGGTCCGTCCTCTCGCCACCCGTGGGGCTCGGCCGGATCGTACGCCCGACAACGAGGCGGGGCCGGGGATCACTCCCCGGCCCCGCCACCTATCACGCGGAACCCGACCGTTAGACGACGGCTGCCACCAGAGGCGGCAACTGCAGGTGGAAGTCCGTCAGCCGCTGGAAGGCGTCCGCGATGCGGATCACCGTCTCCTCCGCAAACGGCTTCCCAACCACCTGCATCGAAAGCGGCATCCCGCTCGCGGTGAAGCCGATCGGGATGGCGTAGGCGGGCAGGCCCAGGAGGTTCCAGGGGCCCGTGAACACCGGCCACTGTGCGAAGGAGGCGTGGTTCAGCCCTTCGACCTCGGGCGCCCCGCACCCGACCGTCAGCATCACCATCGCGTCCAGCGGCGCCATCAGTTCCGAGATCTCCTGGCGGGCAAGCGAGCGGAACCGCTGCGCCTGTACGAAGTCCGCGCTGCTCGCGAACGCGCCGCCGGAGACCGCCTTGCTGGTGTGCACCCCGTACTCCTCGAAGCGGACGCGGAGGTCCGCGAGGTGGTACGACGACGCCTCTGCGCGCAGCGTCACGGTGTTGGCGTTCCGCAACTGCTGGTAGTGCGGCACCACGACCTCGGGCGTCTCCGCGCCGGCCGAGGCGAGCGCCGCGACCGCGTCCTCGAACGCACTCACCGCCTCGGGCAGGACGCCCGGCCAGGTGAGGTGGTTCGCCCGCTCCACGCCGATGCGAAGGCCGGCCACGGAGCCGGTGAGCGCGGCCAGGTAGTCCGGCACGGGCACGTCCGCGCAGTACGGGTCCGACGCGTCGTAGCCGGCCATGACCTGCAGCATGATCGCGCCGTCGCGAGCGCTCCGCGTCATCGGGCCAATGTGGTCGAGCGAGTAGCCCAGTGGTGCGCAGCCAGCCTTCGGTACGCGGCCGTAGGTCTGCTTCAGGCCGCTGATCCCGCAGAACGCCGCGGGAATCCGGATGCTGCCGCCCGTGTCGGTGCCAAGCGCGCCCAGGAACAACCCCGCCGCCACGCCGGCACCGCTGCCGGAGGAGGAGCCGCCCGGCCACGTCGCCGGGTTCCATGGGTTGCGCGGCACCGGGAACGGCTTGCTCGCGTCCGGCATGCCGATCGCGAACTCCATCGTCGACAACTTGCCGATGATGACCGCCCCGGCCTCCCGCAGCCGGGCGGCGACGGGGGCGTCGACGCCATCGCCCCACTTGCGGTCCAGGATCAGGCTCTGCGCAGTGGTCGGCGCATCCTTCGTGGC
>JAUXUW010000269.1 GCA_030684635.1 Dehalococcoidia bacterium | reverse complement strand
GCGACGCTCACGGGCCGCAGCACGCACTCAGCCACAACGTGTGGGCTGCCCTCGGCGGTGGTACGAGTGCGCACTAGGGCCATCCGGCCGGTGCTCGGCCGGGTGATGGAGATGGGGCTGGTGGCGACATTCGCCGCCATCAGCCTCGCCGTCCCAATGGCTGCCGAGGCGCATTCGGAGTTCGTGCGCGCCAACATCCCTGCCGGCGAGGCCGTCCGCAACGCCCCCGAGCGGCTGGAGACCTGGTTCTCGCAGGAACTGTTCCGGCGTGAGGGCGCCAACGCCCTTGAGGTCGTCGGCGCCGGCGGCGAGCGGTTCGACGACGGCGTCCTCGTCATCGACGACGCCGACCGGCGCCACGTCTCCGTCGGACTCCGCGCCGACATGCCCCCGGGTTTCTATACCGTGACCTGGCGCACGCTCTCCGCCGTCGACGGCGACCCCGCGGAGGGCACCTTCGTGTTCACGATCGACCCGAACGCGCCGGAGGCGACGCCCGAGCCGACCCCTGCGCTCGAAGCAACGCCAGCGGCGGTTGCGACCGGCACGCCCGAGGCGTCGCCCCCGGCCGCCGGGGAGGTGGCGGTGACGGAGTTCCCGGGGTGGGCGGTGATCGCTGCGGCCGGCATCCTCGCGGCCGGGGGCGCCGGCGCGTGGGCGGTTCGCCTGGACGGTGCATCCCGGTGAGGCGTGCCGGCGCGTGGCCCGCGCTGATCGTCCTCGGCGTTGCGCTGTGGGCCGGGGGACGCGGCGTGGCAGAGGCGCACGCCGTCCTCGTGCGGTCGTCGCCGGCCGCCGGTGCGGAACTCCCGGCGCCGCCGAGCGCGATCGACCTGTGGTTCTCGGAACCGCTGGAGGCGCGCTTCAGCACCTTCGAGTTGCTCTCGAGCGAGGGCGAATCGCTCCCGCTTGATGGGGTCGTCGTCGATCCCTCCGACCCGTTCCATCTAAGCGGTCTGCCACGCGGACTCGGTCCGGGGCTGTATACGGTGTCTTATCGGAACGTCTCCCAGAGCGACGGGCACGAGTGGAGTGGCTCGTACGCCTTCACCGTCCTGAACCCGGACGGCTCCGTGCCAACCGGGCAGGCATATCAGCCCGAACTTGGCGCCAGGAACTCGCCTGCGAACATCCTCGGCCGCTGGTTCACCTTCCTCGGCTTCGCGCTGGCTGCGGGCGGGGCGGCGCTGCTGCTCCCGCTGCATCGAGGCCGGCGCGCCCCCGCGCTCGCGGCGCTGCACGCCGAGGCCTCCCGCCGCGTTGCGCTCGTTGGGCTCGCGTTGGCGATCACCGGCGGCGCGCTGGTGATCGTCGCGCAGGCCCAGGCGGTGCCCGGCGCTAGCGTGCTGGACATCGCCGGCGGTACGCGCGGCGGCCGGCTCTGGCTCTGGCGCATGCTTGCCGTGGAGGCCGTCGCGGTGCTCCTCGGCCTCTCCTTCCTCGCCCGCCGCTGGCGCGCACCTCGCGCGGAGATGGCGACGCTGGCGCTGCTCCCGGTGGCCGCCACCGCCGGCCTGCTCACCGTCTCGCTCCTGAGCCATGCTGCCGCCGCGCCCGGCTCCACCTGGGCGATCGCGTCTGACCTCATCCACCTCGTGCTCGCTGCGCTCTGGGTCGGCGGACTGGCGACGCTCGGCGTGCTCCTGTGGTCGATGAGGCGACAGCCGCCGGCGCAGCGGGGCAGCGCGACGGTGTACGCGGTGGCGCCGTTCGCGACCTTCGCCGCCGCCGCCGTCTACGGCCTGGGTGTGACCGGCGTGGTGCGTTCGCTCGGTGAGCTGCCGGCGCTGCCGGCGC
>JAUXUW010000243.1 GCA_030684635.1 Dehalococcoidia bacterium | reverse complement strand
TCCGAGCGCGCCTGCATAAAGCGCAGCAGCGCAGCGTGTGCGGACACGGGGGCCTAGATGGCGTCCCGGCCGCGCTCACCGGTGCGGATGCGGATGACGTCCTCTACCGCCAGGACGGCGATCTTGCCGTCACCGATGGAGCCGGTGCGGGCCGTGGTCTCAATGGTGGAGATCACGGTCGGCGCCAGGGTGTCGTCCACCAGCACCTCGATCCGCACCTTCGGGACCATGTCCACCTCGTACTCCGCGCCACGGTAGGTCTCCGTGTGGCCGGACTGGCGTCCAAAGCCCTGCGCGTTGATGGCGGTGAGGCCGGTCACGCCCGCGCCCTTCAGCGCGTCGCGGACCTCATCCAGCATGAAGGGGGCGATGTAGGCGATCACGAGTTTCATGTTGACTCGCTCCTATTCCGACAGCACGTAGGACTGCTCCTCGTGGAGCGCCAGGTCCAGACCGCCGCGTTCGTCCATCTCGGAGACCCGCAGCCCCATCACCATGTCCAACGCCTTCGCGAGGATAAACGTGATGACGAAGGAGTAGACGAGGGCGATCACGACGCTCAGCGCCTGCCGTCCCAACTGCTCCAGGCTTCCGGAGAGGATGCCGCCGTTGTAGATCTCCTCGGCCAGCAGGCCGGTGAGCAGGGCGCCGATGATGCCGCCGACCAGGTGGACGGCAATGACGTCCAGCGAGTCGTCGAAGTTGAACATGAACTTCAGCCGCAGGGCTGCGAAACAGATGAGGCCCGAAGCCGCGCCGATCGCCATCGCGCCCATGGGTCCGACGAAGCCGGCGGCCGGGGTGATGGCGACGAGGCCGGCGACCGCGCCGGAGACGAAGCCCAGGGTGGTCGGCTTCCCGTGCATCACCTGCTCCGCCAGGATCCAGACGGTCGCGGCGACGGCCGCGGCGATCTGGGTGGTGAGAAAGGCGTTGCCCGCGAACTCGTCCGCGTTGAAGGCGGAGCCGGCGTTGAAGCCGAACCAGCCGAACCAGAGCATGCCCGCGCCGAGGATCGTGAGCGGGAGCGAGTGCGGGCGGATCGCCTGCTGGCGCCAGCCCGTGCGCTTGCCCAGCACCAGCAGCAGCGCGAGCGCCGCGGCGCCGGCGTTGATGTGGACCACGAGGCCGCCCGCGAAGTCGAACGCGCCGACCTGCTCGGCGATGAAGCCGCCGCCCCACACCCAGTGGGCCATGGGCGCGTAGACGATGATCGACCAGATCGCGACGAAGACCGCCCAGGCGGTGAACTTCATGCGTTCCGCGATCGCACCCGAGATCAGGGCGGGGGTGATGATCGCGAACATCAACTGGAACATCATCTGCACGTTGTCCGGGTACGGCAGACCGAAGTGGTCGTTGCTCATCCCCAGTTCACGCAGGCCCCAGAGGTCGAAGTTGCCGATGACGTTGTAGTCACCCAGGGTCACCGCGCCGCTGAAGGCGAGCGATGCTCCGACCAGGACCCAGGTGATCGTGACGATGCCCATCGCCACATAGTTCTTCATCAGCATCCCGAGCACGTTCTTCGAGCGGACCATGCCGCCGTAGAAGAACGCGAGGCCCGGGGTCATGAAGAGGACGAGCGCGCAGCTCGTCAGCATCCACGCCGTTGCTCCGCTATCCATTCGTCCACCCTCCCAGGGGAACCGGCCCGCTTCGTTACGGGGCGGTGATCAGACTCTCTGCGCCGTGTGTCCCGAGAATGTCAGTCGTGTTACATCCACGTTTCGTACCCGGGCGGACGCTGAGGCGCGTGGCGATGCCGCCCAGGATCGCGGGCGGGGGGATGAGCCGGTAGAATCCGCATACTCCCCGACCTGAACTTCCTGGACCGGAGCGCGACGCCATTCCGCCAGCACGCCCCGCCGCCGCCGCTCGCCCTCGCGCCCCCGGCGTGGCGGCCCCCGCGCACCCGTTCCTGAAGTGGGCCGGCGGCAAGGGCCAGATCCTGGAGCCGCTGATCGCGCGGGCGCCGCGCCAGTCCGGCGGCTACGTGGAGCCGTTCCTGGGCGGCGGTGCGATGTTCTTCGGGCTGACCGCCGATCCCGCGCTGGCGCCCGCCGGCGCCATCCTGAACGACATGAACGCAGACCTGGTCACCGTCTACCAGGTCGTCCGGGATGACGTGGAGCGGCTGATTGCGCGCCTGGAGGCGCTGGCCGCGCCCTACCTCGCCGCGTCCGAGGCCGACCGGGCGGCGCTCTACTACGCGGAACGCGACCGCGAGCCGGCCGACCGCGTCGACCTGGCCGCGCGGTTCGTCTTCCTCAACAAGACCTGCTTCAACGGCCTCTACCGGGTCAACCGCCGGGGCGAGTTCAACGTGCCGCACGGGAAGTACCGGAACCCGCGCATCCTGGACGAGCCCACGCTCCGCAACGCCGCCCGGGCACTCCACGGGGTGCAGATCACCTGCGGCGACTTTGAGGAGCCGATGCGCGCGGCCCGAGAGGGCGACTTCGTCTACCTGGACCCGCCGTTCGAGCCGCTGACGAAGACCTCCTCGTTCACCGGGTACACCAGCGGCGCGTTCGACCGAGAGCAGCAGGTGCGCCTGAAGTGGGCGGTGGACGACCTGACGGCGCGCGGCGTGCGCGTGATGCTCTCCAACTCGCACCAGGACTTCATCGTCGGCCTCTACAAGGCCGACCGAGGCCCGTTCGACGGTTCGCGGTACCGCATCGACTCCACGCCGGCGCGGCGCGCGATCAACTCGCGGGGCGACCGCCGGGGCGCGGTGGATGAACTGATCGTGATGAACTACCCCGCGGAGGAGGAGCGCCGGTCGCTGGACTCCACGTCCGCGAGCGAGGATCGCCCGGGGCCCAGGACGAAGTAGAGCCGGAGCCACGTCTCCAGGTCCTCGAGTTCGACCGCCTTGCCCGCCGCCTGCAGCCACGAACGCATGTGACCGCTGAAGCCGGCGCCGTGAAACACCACGATCCCCGGGATCGGCCACGCGGCGATGTCATCGATGGTCGCGGGGATCTTCTCCTCCGCCGATCCGGAGACGCGCTGGTACTTCACCTCGATGCCGAGCGAGCGGCGCAACGAGGGGTCGGTCACGACGAGGTCGATGCGTCGCCGCGCACCCCAGAGTCGCCGGCCGACGTAAACCTCCGTCTCCACGTCCAGCCCGAGGTCGCGCGCGATCTGGGTGCAGGCGGCGACCAGCGACTGCCACGAGGTCGGGTCGAAGAGGTGTCCCTGCTCGCCGGACGGCTTCGTCGCTCGCGGCATCAGCCGGCCACCATCGCCGGCACGCCCAGGCCGGCTGCCGTCTCCTCCAGTTGGCGCAGCGTCTCGTCGTCGAGCGGGATGCCGGACGCCAGGCGCTCCGCCATCCGGCGTCGCTCCGGCTCGCCGGCCAGCAGCACCTCGTCGTGT
>JAUXUW010000231.1 GCA_030684635.1 Dehalococcoidia bacterium | reverse complement strand
GAAATGATCGAGATGTCCCGCCACTACGACGTGGATGCGCTGGGCGCGATCGTCTCGAAGGGCACCACCCTGCGCCCCCGCCGTGGGAACGACACCCCCAGGACGGTCGAGACCCCCGCCGGGATGATCAACTCCATCGGCTTCCAGAACATCGGCATCGGCGCGCTGGTGCGCGAGATCGCCCCGATCTGGGCGCGCTGGTCGGTCCCCGCCATCGTCAACATCATGGGCGAGACGCTGCAGGAGTACGGCACGCTGGCCCAGCGCCTGGAGGGCGTGGAGGGCGTAGCGGGCATCGAGGTGAACATCTCCTGTCCGAACGTGGCGGCAGGCGGGCTGGAGTTCGGCCAGGATCCACGCCAGGCCGCCGCCGTCGTGCGGGAGGTCGCGGCGCACTCCTCGCTCCCCATGCTCGTGAAACTGACGCCCAGCGTCTCCGACATCCGTCCGATCGCCGTCGCCGTCGCGGAAGCGGGCGCACAGGCGCTCACCGTCAGCAACACCATCCCCGCCATCGCCATCGACGTGAAGAAGCGTCGTCCGGTGCTGGCCAACATCTTCGGCGGGCTCTCTGGCCCGGCCGTGAAGCCGGTCACGCTCCGGAACGTCTACCTGGCGGCCGGCGTCGTCGACATCCCGATCATCGCCTCGGGCGGCGCCATGAGCGGGACGGACGTGGTGGAGTTCGTGATGGCAGGCGCTACCGCCGTGCAGATCGGCACCGCCTCGTTCCTGGATCCGGCCGCGCCGTGGCGCATCCTGGATGAGTTCACGAGGTGGTGCGAGGCGGAGGGCGTGGCGTCCGTAGACGAGATCCGCGGGGTCGCCCGCCGCCGCGACTAGCGGTGCCCGGCTCCCTCGCTCACCCTCGCTCGTTGACGCGAACGCCGTGCGTCCGTAGCGTCCGATCAGTCGGGGCGTAGCTCAGCCTGGCAGAGCGCTGCGTTTGGGACGCAGAGGCCCGCGGTTCGAATCCGCGCGCCCCGACCATCCTCCCCCGCCGTCGCCGCGGCCTACGCCGCCTGCTGGCGCCGTCGGTCCGCCTCCACCTTGCGGATGACCTGCTCGACCGTCTCCCAGGACGGGTGCTCCTGTGCGCCCGGGTGCTTCTCGAGAAAGTGACGGAGCGCCTCGTCCACGGAGAACGCATCTCCCCTGGCACCGCTCACACGCCACGCGATGCCCACGAGGTCGGGGAGCAGTTTCTCCACGATCTCGCGCGCATCGGGCCGCTCGGACGACGCCCAGTCGCGGCGCAGTTCCTCCAGGAAGTAGCGCCCCAGGCGCGTGTCTTCGTCGTCCCGGCGTGATTCAAGGCGGCGTGAGGCCTCGAGGGCAACGAGCATCCGTAGCTGTGTGACGACGTCCGGCCGCCCGCCGAGTTCGGTCACGGAAGCCGCGACCCAGCGCTGGGCGAGCGCGCACGCAGCCGTCTCCACAGCGTCCGCCCCGCTGAGCACCGTGCGGATGAGCGACTCGGCCAGTCGCCGGTTGTGAATCCGCATGGGGCCCCGGCCGACATCCGCGCCGCGATCACGGGCGAGCGCCGTGCGGTGGCCGCCGCCGAACTTTGCCTCGTACATCGCCTGGTCGGCGAGCGGGATCAGTTCCGTGGGCACGCCCGTGTCGAGCGGTGCCGAGGCGATGCCGATCGAGACGGAGATGCGCACCGCGACACCGGGGATCTCCTCGTGCGCTGCCTCCAGGCCGGCGTGGATCCGCTCGGCGGCGGACATCGCCCCCTCCGTGCTCGCACCCTCCATGATCACCACGAACTCGTCGCCGCCGGTGCGCGCCACGAAGTCTTGCTCCCGGCAGGCGGCGCGCAACTCGCGCGCCACGATCTGGATGACGCGGTCCCCGGTCTCGTGCCCCAGTGAGTCGTTAAAAATCTTGAGGTTGTCCATGTCGATGACTAGCACGGCGCTCTCGCCGGGCCCGTCAATGCCGGCGTGGAGGTCCTCGAACCGCTCCTGCAGGAAGCGATAGTTAGGCAGCCCGGTCAGCAGGTCGTGCCTGGCGCCGTGCTCTGCCTGCTCGTACAGCCGCAGCCGCTCGATCGTCACACCCAGCAGGCCGCCCACCTCGTCCAGGGCAGCGAGGTCGGAGATCTCATACGAATCGGTCGCGGCGACCGACTGGGAGGAGTGGATCAGCGCGAAGATCGCCGCGGTGCGGTTCCCCTGCTTCACCGGCACGGCCGCGACCTCTGCCACGTCCGAACCGAACACCTCCCAGTCCAGGTTCGCGTACGCGGGGTCGTCGCGGCGCACGACCACCGCGGTGCCGGCGTGGACCGGCACGGTCGCGATCGAGGTCGAGAGCAGTGACACGGCAGCGCCGGCACCGGTCTCCGGATAGGTGGCGTATGTCTGGACGCTGCCCGCCGTCTCGTCCATCAGGAGCATGACCGCACGGTCGAAGGGGATCAGCCAGCGCATCTCCTCCGCGAAGGCGGCGAACGCCTCCCGCAGGTCAACGACCGATGCGACGATCCGCGCGAGATTGCTCAGCGCCTGGATGTGCGACGCGCGCGCCGTGGCCTGCTGATAGAGCAGCGTCCCGTCCAGCGCCAGCGCCAGTTGCTCCACGGCCTGCTCCAGGATGTGGAGTTCGTCGCTCCCCGCCGCCTTGTCCAGACCGACGACGATGCTGCCCAGCATCTGCCCCTTCGGCCGCATGGGGATGATCACGGCGTGCGGTGACTCTGCCTCAAAGACCGGAGGCGCGTCCCCGTCCCCCGAGCGCCACCGTACCGGCGACCGCAGGCCGAACCATGGGTGCTCGCGGTCCCCGGCGACCGGTGCCGCTTCTTGCAGGACACGGCCGCGAGGTGCGAAGACCGGGATTGGCAACAGGTCCCCAAACTCGTCCAGGCGCGCGGCGTACAGACGCCGGTACGGCACCAGGCGGTAGAGGGCGGTCGCGAACGCAGCAAACAGCCGCTCGATGTCCGCCGTGGACTGGATGCTCCGGGCCACCTCCGCCAGCCCGGTGAGTTCATGGATGCGCTGTTGCTGCAGGGCGACCAGTTCGTCCGCCTCCATGCGACGTGCCACCAGGTCACTGACCCGTCGCACCATCTTCGTGCCGTCAGCGTGCCACGGCGCCCCGGCGTCCATCGCCACCACCAGGACGGCGGAGAGCGCGGGCGTGGTCTGTGCCAGGTCGAAGCCCTCCTCCACGGGGCCGGCATCCAGTTGCAGCGACGGACGGCCGCGCGTTGCGATCACCGGGGCCAGGGCCAGCGTCCCCGCGCCCAGCGAGGCCAGACGCGCCGAAAGCGGACCTTCACCGCCCGACCCGAGCACCACGGGGGCATACCGGTCAGCAACCAGGCCCGGCAGCGTGCGGCTGAGCGGCAGCAGCCACGACACCCCGGCGGCGTGTTGCACATGCTCCCAGACCTTCACCGTGCGGCCTCCGTCGGCGACGGTGAGCAAGAGCACCTCGCGCGCACCCAGGTGCTCGCCGATGTAGGTCAGCGCCTGCTGCAGCGTGCGCTCGCCCCGGGCCTCGCCGTTCATCAGACGAGAGACCTCCGCAAGGAACTCCTCCCGCGCGGCCTTCTCCGTCGCCTCGGCAAAGAGGCGCGCGTTCTCCAGCGCGACCCCCATCTCCCGACCGATGAGCAGGAGCAGGTGGCGACCGTCGTCATCCCAGCGGAGGTTGCCGGCGCCGATCAGCGCCAGCGCACCGAGTACCCGGCCCTTTGCGACCAGCGGGACCACGGCGTACGGCTCGCCCAGGTCCGGAACCTCCACACCGACCTCCCAGTCGACCCGCTCGGAAGAGAGAGGGCGCCCGGTGGTGGCCACCGCGCGGAGCAAGACCTCCGGCAGGCGGGGTGCGTGGATATCTTCCGCCGCCACGGTCACGAAGAGGTGACCCGCCTCGTCCGTCCCGGTGCGGTGATAGGCCTGCGCGGCACGGACGCCGAGCAGCCGCGCGACCAGCCGCGCGGCGCGCTCCAGGGCGCGCTGGTCGTCCATTGGTTCGGCGAGGGCGAACGAGACGGCGTTGAGGATGGAGAGCGAGCGGTTCCGCTCTTCCAGTTCGCTCGTCTGGCGTTCGATGTCCTCGCTCAACTGTTCGTTGTAGCGGCGCAGCTGCCCCTGGGATGACTGCAACTCGTTCTGCGCCAGCCGCAACTCCGTGATGGTGCCCTCAAGCGTGCGCTGGATCCGGATCACGTGGCGTGTGCGCACATAGAGGAAGAGCGCGACCAGCGGCAACAGCCCGAACGAGACCGCGAGGACCTCGGACGGCCCGAGGCGTACCACCGGTGCTCCGGTGATCGTCTCGACCTGCAGCAGCCCGCTGGCGCCCAGGTGGCTCGACGCAAGGTGTGCGAGGCCCGTGGTCAGGGTCACGCATGCCAGCCCCCACCCCGGCAGGAGTGCGGCGGAATTCACGATCATGAGTACCAGCACGGCGGGGAGCACCCACGGCCAGAACGCGGCCGGCTCCACGGCGAACACCGCCAGGATCGAGTAGAGGACGCGGAAGGCGACCGTGAACATATCCACCGCGCGCGCCGACCCGAGGCGTGGCGTGAGGTGGACCTCCGTCTCGGACAGGAAGAGGAACAGGATCACGGGGACGATCAGGGTCGGGAGGACGCGGCCGGTCAGCAGGAACACGGCGATGGGCAGCAGTGTGAGCAGCAGCACAAATGCCCGCCGAGCCCGCCATGCCGAGCGCGCAGCAACCAGCCGCGCGCGGAGGTCGGTGTCCGCAACGTCGATGTCAGAGAAGGCTGGTGCTACGATCCGATGCAGAACCATGCCTGAAGGAATCCCCCCCTACGTCCTCGTCGCCCGCATCGGCTCGATCCTGGGAATGTCCTTTTCCCTGGCGATCGGGCTGCTCTTCTTGCTGGGCGGATTCATCGTGCCGGCGTTGATCGCGTTCGCCGCGTTCGTGCCCTCGTTCGGGCTGATGGCGTACGTGGAGCGGAAGGCGAGCCGCGATCGAGCGGCTACTCAGCACCCGTAGGCCGCCCGGCGGTGTCCACTCAGGCGACCTCCTCTCCCCGGTTCCACTCGATCCCCGCGTGATCCGGCGATCCGGCGAGCGGGATGATCCGGGGCGCCTCCAGCGCGGCGGCCACCAGGTCCTGGAGGGTCTCCGCGTCCAGCGGATGCACCCGCACCGCGAACGCCAGTTCGTGAACCCGCTCCGAGGCCGGTGAGCCCCACGGGTCCAGGTAGGCCGGCAGCAGGCAGATCACCGGCGTGACCGGGCGGGTACGGCGGGCGGCACGGAGGATAGTGAACCCCTCCTCGACCGTCGTGACATCTGCCACTACCACGCCGTATTCCACGCGACGTAGCGCGGCGCACGCGAGCGACACGCTGCGGGCCTGCGCCAGGCGCCCCTCGGCGCCCTCCATAAGGGCGTGCAGGGCGTCCAGATCCGCCTCGGCGTCACCGGCGAGAAGGATCGGCAGTGACGTGGAACGGCCGGGCGACAGCATGGGCGAACCTCCGCCGTAACTATCGGCGGGAAGCGGCCCGATCCGTACCCGGCGGAGGGTGCCCGGGAGGGTTACTCCTCGACGATCTCGACTTTCAGCATGGCGTCGCCCGGGTTCGGGTCACGCTCCGGGTCACGGGTGCGGATCTTGTGGACCACGTCCATCCCGGACTCGATCCGGCCGAACGCGGTGTACCGCCCCGTCAGGTGCTGAGCGTCGCCGATCATGATGTAGAACTGCGAACCGTTGGTGTGCGGGCCCGCGTTCGCCATGCCGACAATCCCCTCAACGAAGGGGGTGTCGGAGATCTCATCCTGGAAGCGGTAGCCCGGGCCACCCCGGCCGGTGCCGGTGGGGTCGCCGCCCTGGGCGACAAAGCCCGGGATCACGCGGTGGAAGGTCGTGCCGTCGTAGAAGCCCTCGCGCGCGAGAAACACGAAGTTGTTGACCGTAATCGGCGCCACGTCGCGCAGCAGGGCAATGCGGAACTCGCCGTGCGGGATGGTCACCACCGCGGTGTAGCGCTTGTCCGGGCTGGTGGTGATCGCCGGCGGGGCGTCGTACTGCTTCGCCATGTGGGGCTCCCTACTTCTCGGTGATGGTGACGCTCTGGATGACATCCGGAGCGGGCTGGTCCGGCTTGGACGGGTCGCGGAGGGTGAGCGCCTTGACGACGCTCATCCCGGACGTGACGCGGCCGAAGGCGGTGAAGTCGCCCTCGAGGCCGGGCTGGGGTGCGAGCGTAATGAAGAACTGCGAACCGCTCACCCCCGCTGGGGAGGTGGCCATGGAGATGATGCCCTCTTCGAACGGGAGGCTGTTCGTCTCCACCGGGAGGACGTAACCGGGGCCACCGAAGCCGGTGCCCTCCGGGTCGCCGCCCTGGGCGACAAAGCCCTGCAGCACGCGGTGGAACGTCAGCCCGTCGAAGAACTGGTTCTCCGCCAGGAAGACGAAGTTGTTCGTGTATGACGGCGCGTTCTCGGCGTCCAGGGTGACCGTGAACGAGCCCTTCGAGGTGGTGAACACCGCCTCGTAGGTCTTCGCAGGGTCGATCGTCATCGGCGGCGGGGCCGAGTAGGTGCGCTGGATCGTCTCCGCGGTCGGGGTCGCCTCGGCGGTGGAGGTCGCCTCTGGTGTCTCGGTGGCGCTGGCGGTGGGCGTTGGGGTCGCCGCCTCCGGGGTCGGGGAGTTCAGCGCGATGACGCCGGCGCCCATGGAGAGCACCAGCACCACGATGCCGCCCAGGAACAGCCAGCGGCTGTTGCGCTGCATCCAGCCCATGATCCCGGGGAACTCGACCGGGCCGGCGGAGGCAAAGCCGGCCGCCGTCGGCGCCTGACGGCGTTCCTTGCGGCGCTGCGGGCGCTGCTGCTCTCGGCGCTGTTGTTGCGCCCGCCGGCGCTCTCGCCGGTCACGCCGTTCGTCGCTCACCGTGTCCTCCGTGGAGAAGACCACCGCCCGGTCCACGGCCCAGAAACAGGCGACCGCCCGTGTGGGCGGCGGACGGGGCGTAATGGAAACCTGATGGTACCCCCGGCAGGATTCGAACCTGCGCTCCTGGCTCCGGAGGCCAGTGCTCTATCCCCTGAGCTACGGGGGCGCTGCTCCGAGTGTACCGAGCCGCGCTCGCTGCGAACAATCCGCCGACCGGGTCGGCGGCTGTCAGCGCGCCTGCGTGACCCGCGCCAGGACGCGGCCGAGCAGGGGCATGCGCTTCGGCCACCAGACGTGCCGCTCCTCGAACGGCCAGGCATAGATCGGGCTGCCATCCTGGATGACGTCGAGGAGGCGCGGTTCGCCGAGTTCCTCCGCGGACCACTCGTAGAGTGCATGCAACCGCGGCCCGATCACCGCGTAGTCCAGCAACCGGCCGAGGCGGTACTTCTCACCGATGTAGCTCTCAACATCCTGCATGAGCGGGTAGCGCACCGATAGGACGTGACCAAGCGACAGAAACGCCCCGGCCATCCCGAGCCTCGGGTCACCCAGCAGGCGTCCGAGCGGGGCGAACCGCCCGAGGGCGAGCCGGGGCGCCCCGACCAGCGCATGCGCGTACAGCACGCGCAGCAGCGCCACGTTCATGAAGAAGCGTTCTGGCGCACTCTCTGATTCTGCGAGCAGCCAGTGCTGCAAGTAGGCGCTCACGATGCTGGCATTGTGCGCGCGGTACCAGTTACGTCCCGTGGGCCTCGCGATGAAGGCCAGCCAGAGGCGCACCGCTGGCGATGACGGCTCGCCGCCCAGGCCGCCGGCGAGCGCAACGGCCTCGCAGCCATCTCGTAGCAGGCGCTCGTTGATCGCGCGCCACCACTGGCTGCCCGGCGGAGTCGCGTCGAGCGGTTCCAGCACGCCACGGCGCAACTGCCACCTCATGAACGACAACGCCGCCCGTCGGTAGGGCAGGCGCCGAGACGCATCGCCCTCCGGACCCCGGTATGTGCGCGCGAGCAGTGCGAGTCGGGACACCGGATCGTCGAGCACGGCCGCGACCTGTGCCTCGGCCCGTGCAAGCGCGTCCTTGGGGTGGCTCATGCCGTCCCGGTAGCCGGCCCGGCGAGTGCCTGCGCCGCCGCCGCGATCACCGCGTCCGGCACCCGCTCGCCGCCACCACCGAGGCCGCTCGCGACGGCCGCCGAGGCGGTGAGCCAGCACCAGGTCGCCCCGGCCAGCCACGTCTCGCGCCCCTTATCGGAGGGCGCCCCGCGGACGGCGAGCCACCAGGCG
>JAUXUW010000067.1 GCA_030684635.1 Dehalococcoidia bacterium | reverse complement strand
GGCGCCATCCGGAACAGATCCTCCAGCCGGCGCCCCAGCAGTGCTTCGGCCGGCACGTTCAGGAGCCGGTCCACCTGCGAGGAGACGAAGACGAGGCTCCCGTCCGCGTCCGCCCGGAAGAAGACGATCGGCGCCTCGCTCACGAGGTCGGAGAGGGCGACCTGCTGCTGGCGCTCCCTCGCCTCGCGCCGCCCCGCAGCGACAGTCACGCCCCCCACGACCAGCAGGCCGGCGGCCCCGCCGAACGCGACGAACATCAGCCGCTCGCGCTCCTGGCGCCGGGTGACGACACGCTCCGCCGCGTCCTTCAGGACCGTCTCGCCGAGGATCGTCAGTTCCTGGTTCGCCCGCTCGTACGCGCCGGCGCCCGCGCCGATGCCCGAAGCGCCGCCGACGTACGCGCTGGCGGCATCCACCAGCGCCCCGACCTCGGCATCGAGCGTGGAGACCAGCTCGGCCGCGCGCGATGCGCCGGCCTGCTGTTCGAGTGACGTGAAGAGCTGGGCGCGATCCGCCTTGAGCCGGGCGGCGGCGGCATCCAGGAGGGCGGGCGTGGACTGCTCGCGCGCGGTGTCCGTCGCAGCAACCAGGTCGAGGAGGTCGAGCCTGACGGCCGCGACGCCGGACATCACCGGACCGGTGTCCACCGCCTGCTCACGCGTGGCAAGCAGGACACTGGCGACGATCACGATGACCGCGAACGGTAGGGCAGTAACCAGTTTCCACATGATGTACGTTGACGGCCCCCTCGGCCGTCCCTCGATACGCTGATGTTCGACCGTGCACCAGAACCTCAGCAGACCTCTGCGGATCTCTGCTGAGAACTCTTGCGAGGTTCGTCAGGATCCGAACGGGGGGCCGGGTCGTTGACCCGGCCCCCCGCGGTTACGAACCTGTCAGATCCGAGGCTGAGGCGCGCCTAGCGCCCCAGGAACCCGCCGCTCAGCGAGTCCACGATCGCCCGACCGGATACCGCCACCGTCCCCAGGAAGCCGCTGGACGTCACCGGCCGGTTCGGGGTCACCGAACCCTGGGCGCTCGGCGAGCGGCCGCCGAGGAAGGCGCTAGCGGCCGGTGGCGTCACGGGCTGGCTCACGCCTGCCGGGAGGCGGGCTCCGAGGAAGCCGCTGCCACCCAGGAAGCCACCGCCCACCTCGGACTCCTCCTGGGATGCCGGCGGCACATCGCTGTCCACCACGTCGACCTCATCGAGGTCAGCGGTCGCGGCGGCGTCATCGTCCGGTGACTCGGGCCCGCCGAGGATAGCGAGCGGAGCGTCACCCACGACCTCTGTCCTCGGGAGGACCGGGTCAGAGACACCGCTGTCGTTGCCGGCTGCGTTCCCGCGGTCAGCACCGTTGCCGTTCGCGTCGGGCGCCGGAGCGTTGCCATTGCGGTTCCCGCCTGCGTTCCCGTTCGCGGGTTCGGCCGCATTGCCATTGCCATTCCCGCCCGCGTTCCTGTTCGCGGGTTCGGCCGCATTGCCATTGCCATTCCCGCCCGCGTTCCCGTTCGCGGGTTCGGCCGCGTTGCCATGGCCGTTCCCATTCGCGCCGGGATCGGCCGCATTGCCGTTGCCATTCCCGCCTGCGTTCCCGTTCGCGCCGGGATCGCCCGCGTTGCCGTTCTCGTTCCCGCCCGCGTTGCCGTTCCCGTTCCCGCCGCCGTTGCCGTTGCCCCCCGCGTTGCTGTTCCCATTGCCGTTGCCGTTTCCGGCCGACGGTCCACCCACCTGGGCCCCGTTCGAGTCACCCCCGGAAGAGGCGGCGGCGCTCACCGCCGGGGCCGTCACGAACGTGACGAGGACCACGAACGCCAGCACGGAACCAAACCGACGGAATGCCCGAATCATCTGCTTCGCCTATCTGTCCACGTCCCTCACGTCGGCGCTGGCAGCGTCGCTTCGAGGCGCGGAGACGCAACGCAGGCGCGCGCCGCACGGCACACGCACTTCTGCTTGCCGCGATCATCGACAGCCCAGGAGAGGACTTAAGGCCTTCCCGAGACATTTCTTCGGGATTCCGCGCGCCCATCTGAGGGGCGATCCCGATGAGCACACGCGGCGACGCGCCGGGGCGCGCGGGTGGGAGGCCCGAGGCGCGCTAGCGCACGATCTTCGTCTCGCAGCCCTTGAACGTCGCCTGCGCGTTGCCGATGCAGATGTCCGTGCCTGCACCGCCGTCCAGGGTGTCCTTACCGGCGCCACCCACGAGGCAGTCGTTTCCACCCTGCCCCTGGAGCGTCTCGGCGAGCGATGACCCGAGCACCAGGTCGCGAGCCGTCGTCCCCCGGATCGTCCCGCCCGACCCGTACACGAGCACGGCCACACCGAGCGCGGCGCACTCGTACGGGGCGAGCTGGTTGAGGTCGTAGGCGACCGTCCGCGTCCCGGCGAAGGTAGGCGGCACGTAGTTCGCGGCGGTCGACCCCTGAATCACGCCGATGATCCCCGCGAGGATCGCGAGTGACCCTACGATCACGACGAGCCTAGTTGAGGAGGGCGCGCGCATCAGTGATCACGACCTCATCCGGGTTGGGCAGCACGAACGAGTAGATCGCATTGGGCAGATCGACCACGAAGAAGGAAGTCTCCGCGGGTGTCTCCACGTACACGACCGGCTCGTCCCGGCTCGCGGCGATCGCGACGAGTTCATCGAACCGCTGAACCTCCACGGGACGACGGCGATCCGGATCCACCGGGGGGTACGACGTCCGTACGAGCAGGTAGCCGTACCGAGCCTTGATGGCGAACAGTTCACCACGCCGCCCGGAACGTCGCCTCAACAAGTAGAGCCCCAGCGCTGTCAGCGCGGTGCCTGCCTCGACCCCGGCGAACACGATGCGGAGGGTCACGATGTCCGCGTCCCAGAACAACACCCTCATCGTCCGCACCTCCTCGGTCGGAACGCTCACGGAGCGGGTGTCGATCTGGTGAAACGGGTCCGGCGGCAGATCCGCGACAACACGGATTCCGGCTGCTGCATCCTGAGCGACGGACTCGGCGCTCAACGGGCGCACCACGCCGGGCAGGTCCACGCGGAAGGTCGCGAACGGGCGAAACGAGTCAGCGACTTCGACATCCCCGACGGAGCCGTTGAGTTCCACCTCCGCGACCAGCACGGCGGCGTACACGGGCCCCCGCAGTCCCACGGCCTCCTGCAGGTTCGTGAAGATCGCCATCGCCTGCGGGAGGTCGACCTCTGCATTCAGTTCAGTGGTGCGTCCGATAAAGTCGGTCCAGGGGGCGAGTTCGAATTCCTGACGCCATCCGGTCACGTTCTCCCTCAGCAACACCAGCAGGCGGACACGCCCGCCGGTCACCGTCAGCGCACTGCCAGTCACCGTGTACCGGAACGTGAAGTCCACGAGCGGGTGGGTCGCCACGAAGAGCGGCTGGCCCGTAGTCAACGTCTGCTGAAGGAGTGGGTTCGGCATGACGCCGCCGCCGGGCGTGGACAGGAACACCTCGCGAGAGGGCTCGGCGGAGTAAGACCACGTACCGGTATGCGCGTACAGCACCGACTGGGTGCCTGACACCTTCGTCGGCAGCGAGTAGACCCAGCCACTCCACATAATCGCGGCAGCCAGGAACACGGCGAGAGCAGCCATAATCGTGTCGGCGAGCAGGCCTGCGGCGAAGCGGTCGATCGCCAGCGACCACCCCGCCCGCCGGCGCTCGCCCCGCACCCGCAGCGGGTGCCGGCGCCTCGACCCGGGCGGCGGCGGTGATGCCGCCATGGCGATGATGGCCACGAACACCCCGCCGAACGCCCCGGTCGCCCGAGGTGACTGCAGGCGGCTCACCCAGGCGCCAACCCTGGGCAGGTGGAACCAGTACCGTCCGTCGATCTCACCGACGGCGGGCCGCTCCAGGTCGACCCAGGAGTTGTTGTCTCCTCGCGTGATGTGCGCCGAATCCGTCAGGGCGATCACGCGGTGCAAGATCGACTGCCCGGTGAGGTCACTCCCGTAGAGGATTACGTCCCCTGCCGCTGCGCGGTCCGCCTTCCGCACAAAAACCAGGTCGCCGGTGCTGAACATCGGCTCCATGCTGGTGCCGTGCGTGATAGCGAGGGACACCGGCCCGCCCAGGCGGGCCGGCCCGACGAGCAGCCAGAGCGCAGCCAGCAGCACGACCATCGCTGCCGGTGCCAACCACGTCGGCTTCACGCCTGCCTCACGCGTCCATCGGGCGGGCTACTGCGCCGCGACCACCACCAGGTCTGCGACCTGGTCCACGGTGGCCACTGGGCTCGTCGTCGGGCAGGTGACGGTGGTCCCGCTGAACGTACATGCGTACCAGGTCGTGGCCGCCGCCGACAGTTTCACGGAGACCGTGGAACCCGCCACCGGCGCGGAGTCCAGCGTGAAGTTCACGCTCTGCACCTTGGAGGGGTCGGAGGGGCTCAGAGTGTAGTGCACGCTGGACACGTCGTACCCGGTGACCGTGCCCTGCCCCAGACCAGCCTTCGTTTCGGGCACGGTGTTGCCGGCCGTAGATGCGGCGATGACGCCGATCAGCACCGCGCCCGCCACCCCCACCCCGACCGCGATTGCCCACACCCGTCCACGCATCGTCGTTCCTCGATCCTGACACACGTCGAGTTCGTTGACATGTCAGGAAGAACCTCTTCCCTCGACCGTCACGGCGCCGTAACGGCCCGGCGCTACCCGCCGACGGCGGGGCAGGCTTCCCCGCCTCAACGCAACCTGAAATACTCGGAGTGTGGGGCCCGTAGCTCAGCGGCCAGAGCAGTGGACTTTTAATCCATCGGTCCTCGGTTCGAATCCGAGCGGGCCCACCACGACACCTCCCGGAGCGCGCGTGACCACCGGCAAGCTGCATCCGGACGAACCAGACATCGACCTGTCGCTGGTCCGTCGCCTGGTGCGCGCGCAGTTCCCGCGCTGGGCCAACCTCCCGATCGAGGCGTTCGCATCCGCGGGCACGGACAACGCGATCTACCGCCTCGGCGATGACATGGCGGTGCGGCTGCCACGACTGGAGCGGGTGGTCTCCCAGATCGAGAAGGAGCAGCGCTGGCTCCCGGTACTCGCGCCGCACCTCCCGCTTGCCGTCTCGCTCCCCCTCGCCGCCGGCGTCCCGGCCGAGGGTTTCCCGTGGGCCTGGTCGGTCTACCGCTGGCTCCCGGGGGAGAGCGCCGCGACGGGTCACCTGGACGACCCGTCCGAGGCGGCTCGCGCCCTCGCCGGGTTCCTCGGCGCGCTCCAGGCCCTGGACACCGCCGGCGGCCCCGTCCCCACCGCGGAGAACTTCCGCCGCGGCCTGCCGCTCGCGCACCGCGACGCCGCCACCCGGCGGGCCATCGAGGAACTCGAGGGCCGCGTCGACACACGCGCCGCCACAGCGGCGTGGGAAGCGGCGCTCCGCGCACCGAACTGGAAGCGTGCACCCGTCTGGATCCACGGCGACCTGCTGCCGGGCAACCTCCTGGTCCATGAGGGGCGGCTCTCCGCCGTGATCGACTGGGGCGGCCTCGGCGTGGGCGACCCGGCCGTGGACCTGATCACGGCGTGGTCGCTGTTCTCCGTCGGTAGTCGCGAGGTGTTCCGCGGCGCCCTCGACGTGGACGAGGCGACGTGGGCGCGTGGGCGCGGCTGGGCGCTCTCGATCGCGCTGATCGCGCTGCCTTACTACTGGGACACGAACCCCGCCTTTGCCCGTGTTGCGCGACGGACGCTCGAGGAAGTGCTCGCCGACCGGTAGCCACCGAATGCGGGCCCCCAGGTGCCTCGGACGGGCGGTGGATGGTAGGTTGCAGGCCTCAGGTACACAGATTCAGGAGCACAGAGATATGGCAGTCAGAGCAGACATGCGCGGCCCGCTGGCCGGTCAGGTCGCGGTCGTCACGGGCGCCTCGCGCGGCATCGGTGAGGCGATCGCGGTGCGCTACGCGATGGCCGGCGCGAAAGTGGTGGTCTCCGCCCGCACGGTGAACGAGGGCGACAACCCCATGGAGGGGAGCATCTCCGGCGTCGTCAAGAACATCCGCGACGCGGGTGGCGAGGCGACCGCGATCCGCTGCGACCTCTCCGATGGCGAGAGCCGCAAGGAACTGGTCGCGAAGGCGCAGGAGACCTACGGGACCATCGACATCCTGGTGAACAACGCGGCCGTCACGTTCTTCATCCCGGTGATCGACTTCCCGGAGCGCCGCTTCCGGCTGATGCAGGAGGTGCAGGTCTACGCACCGTTCCACCTGGCCCAGATGGTCATCCCCGGGATGAAGGAGAAGGGCGCGGGCTGGATCGTGAACGTGTCCTCCGGCGCGGCCCGGCACCCCGCCGCCGACAGCGGTGGCCGTGGCGGCACGGTCTACGGCATGTGCAAGGCGGCGCTGGAGCGCTTCACCACCGGACTCGCGTCCGAGGTGTACGCGGACAACATCGCCGTGAACGTGATCTCGCCGGGCCTCGTGGCCACGCCGGGCACAGTGCACCACAAGCTGGTGAGCGACCAGACGAAGGAGCGCGAGACGCCCGTGGAGCACATGGCGGAGGCCTGCTTCAAGCTGGTCGCCGGCCAGCCGAAGGAGCTCACCGGCCGCATCGACTACGCCTACGACATGATGAAGGAGTTCAGCCTGAACGCGCTCGAACTCCCGCTGCAGCCGCTCACCCGGTAGGCGCGACCACGCAGCAGTGCAGGCACAGAAGGGGGCTGGCCGATCGGCCAGCCCCTTTCGCGTTGTTCAAGCCCCGGCGACGGCTGGCTGGTCTTCCTCGTCACGCAGCCGACGCGCGACAAACATCGCCACGACCGCAGAGACGGAAACAGGAATCCCCGCCAGCGCGGTCGGGATCGCCGTGCTGAGGATCCCCGGACGGGCGAAACTGGAGATCCCCACCACCCCGTTCGGGTGGATCGAGCAGAGCAGGCTGGACTCGTCCAGCAGGGCCGAGGTCACGGGAATGCGGACCGTGGTCGCCGGCGGCAGCAGTTCCGAGCCAATCTGGTGCACCACCACGTCATCGTTGCGGATCGCCAGGGTGTCGCCCCGGCGCAGGAGCAGCGAGTCCGGGATCACCGCCACGTCCTCGCCTCGGGCGATCGCCGCGGCGGTGCCTGCCGGCACCTCCAGCGCGACGATGCGCGTCTCCGGCAGCAGCAGCCACCAGGCGAACGACACGATCCACGCCAGCGCGAAACAGACGAGCACCACGCCCCCGTACGTCCGGGCGATAGCGGTGCTCATCGGACGCGTCCCCGGGACGCGCGGCGCCAGGAACCCATCCACCCGGCGCCGGCTCCCCTCATCCCCGCGCTACTTCAGCAGGTACAGGGTCGGATAGAACAACACCCAGACCACGTCCACGAAGAGCCAGTAGATCACCACCGCCGTCACCGGCCACACCGCCGGTCCCTGGGAGTAGCGACCACCACCGGAGCGTGCCCAGATCACGACCAGGAAGAGCAGGCCGGTGACCACGTGGAACGCGTGCATGCCGGTCATGGAGAAGAACGCCGTGCCGTACACCTCGGACGCGGCGAACTCGGCGATCGACCACTCGTAAGCGACGCCGCCCACGAAGAGCAGCCCCATGAGGATGGTCGCGAGCAGCATCGTGCGCCCGTGCGCCGTGTTCCCGTGCGCAAACGCCGTCTCCGCGCGGTACGCGGAGAACGAGGAGAGCAGCAGGAGCGAGGTGATCCCCAGCCCCAGCAACTGGTTCAGATGCGGGTCGATCGCCGTACCGGCGATGTAGAACCTTGAGGCCGCGAAGATCGCGAACAGCGCACCGTCCGAGATCAGGAAGAGCCAGAGGCCGAGCCGGTTGATGCGTACCCGGTGCCACGCGTGCGCGACCGGATCGGCATGCTCGTGGCCGTGAGAAACGGCAGCGGCCATTAGTGGACCTCCTCACCGCGCCACAGGCGGGTCACATGCATGAAGTAGACGGTGATGGCCCAGCACTTCGCGCCGGCGGCGAGCGCCAGCAGCGTCACCAGGAGCGGCGTGGACGTGAGGCTGACCGCAACGATGTATTCGACGACGGTGAGGACCGCCAGCGCCAGGAACACCATGAGTCCCTTGCGCTGCTGCGCCGCCTCTCCCCCGTGGTTGCCATTACTCATCGGACACTCCGATCGATCTCCCGAGGTGACGGTTACACATGCTCAGTAACGGCGGCGGTGCCCATCCGCGCGTGCGCGGGCGCGTTCGGGACGCCGTACTCGTAGGCCCCGCCCTGGATGACCGGCTGCCCCTCGAAGTTGTGCTCCGGCGGCGGGGAGGACACCTGCCACTCCAGCGTGCTGGCCCCCCACGGGTTCGCCACCGCACGCTCTCCGCGCACCCAGGACAGCACCATGTTCGCGGCGAAGAAGATGAAGGAGATGCCCAGCAGGAAGCCGGACCAGGAGATGAACCGGTTGAAGTCCTCGTACGCCTCCGGGTAGTCGGCGACGCGGCGGTTCATGCCCTTCACGCCCACCTGGAACATGGGAATGAACACCAGCTGGAAGCCGATGAACATGATCCAGAAGTGGATCTTGCCCAGCGTCTCGTTGAACTGGCGCCCGGTCATCTTCGGGAACCAGTAGTAGAGCGCCGCGAACAGGGCGAAGATCTCGCCGCCCATGATTGTGTAGTGGAAGTGCGCCACCACGAAGTAGGTGTCGTGGAGGTGGATGTCCGTCGGCACGTCCGCCAGGTAGATACCGGTCAGGCCGCCCACGGTGAAGTTGAAGATGAACGCCAGCGCGAACAGCATCGGCGTCCGCATCCACAGCCGGCCGGCCCAGATGGTGCCGATCGCGGACAGGAAGATGATGCCGGTGGGGATGGAGATCATCTCCGTCAGCACCAGGAACGGCGCGTGCAGATAGTCCTCCATGCCAGAGGTGAACATGTGGTGCGCCCAGACCACGCCGGAGATCGCGACAATCCCGAGCAGCGCGCCCACCACCCAGCGGTAGGCGTAGAGCGGCTTCCGGGACATATGCGCGAGGACCTCGAGCACCGCGCCGAAGGCCGGCAGCACCATCACGTAGACGGCCGGGTGGCTGTAGAACCAGAAGACGTGCTCATACAGGATCGGGCTACCACCCTCGGCCGCGTGGAAGAACGAGGTGCCCACCACCCGGTCCAGCAGGATCATCAGCAGGCCAGCCGCGAAGCCCTGCGTGAAGAAGAACGCGATCAGCGACCCGGCGAACGCGCCCCATACGAAGATCGGCAGCCGTCCCCAGGTCATGCCCGGGGCGCGCTCGTAGATGATCGTCGCGATGAAATTGATGCCGCCTAGGATGGACACGAGGCCGAAGGTGATCACGGCCAGGTTGAACAGCACCTGCCCGGACTTGGTGAGCACGGAGAGCGGCGGGTACGCCGTCCAGCCCGTGTCCCAGCCACCGATGAGCAGCGCGATGATCAGCATGATCGCGACCGGCGGCACCAGCCAGTAGGACAGCGCGTTCACGCGCGGGAACGCCATGTCGCGCGCGCCGATCTGCAGCGGCACGATGTAGTTGCCGAAGGCGCCGAGCATGATCGCGACCGCCACGGCCACCATGCCGATGCCGTGGAAACTCATCGCGGAGTTGTACTGGTCCTCCGTGAACAACTGCATGCCGCTGTTCATCAGCTCAAAGCGGATGAGCATGGCGGTGAGGCCGGACAGTAGGAACAGGACGACGAAGGTCACGCCGTACTGGATACCAATGACCTTGTGGTCCATGTTCCACTCGAAGTAGCGCTTCACGCCCTTCGGCGGCGTCGCTGCCTTCCCGCCGAACCACTCGACGGCCCAGTACTTCCAGCCGCCGACGCCGATGAGCCAGCCGATCAGCGCGACCGGATAGCCGACGCTCCACGACATGTCCGTTGACCAGTACTCCAGCCCCATGCTCGTCCGGATGCCGCCGAGGATCCCCGTCCCCGTGACGAAGCCAACGACGGCCAGCACCAGCCCTACGAGGATCGCCATCTACTTCCCCGCCTTCTCGGCCACCCAGGCCTCGTACTCTTCGGCCGTGACCACGCGCACCGGCATCTGCATGCGCGCGTGGTAGAGACCGCATAGCTCGGCGCACTGGACGCGATAGGCCGCGTCCGTGGCGCCATCACCGAGTTCGTTCGGCGTGATGTAGAGGTTCGTGATCTGGCCCGGAACCGCGTCGATCTTCAGGCGGAACGCCGGCACCCAGAATGAATGCAGGACATCGCCGGCCGGAGCCGTGACGTTGAACTTCACCCGCTGATCGACCGGGAGCACCAGCTCCTGGGACGCGAAGCCCTCCGGGTACTGCACCACCCACGCCCACCGGAAGCCGGTGACGTTGACCTCCAGGTCGTGGGTGCGGTCGCTCCGCAGTTCGGCGAGGCCGGTGAGGCCCGGGTAGATCATCACCACCACGGCCAGCGTGGTGGTGGTGAGCAGCCAGACCCGCGGCACCGCGCCCACCCCTCGGATCGGCGGCCCGTCCTCACCGCCCCCCCCGGAGCGGAACCGCAGCACCGAGTAGAGGAGCGCCGCCATCACGAACCCGAACACCGGCGCGCCCATGTACGTCATCATGCGGAAAGCGTGGTCGCTGAACTCCGCCTCCTCCGCTCCCACGGTGGGGAACGGGTTCATCAGTGCGGCGCCAGCCAGCGCCAGCGCCGTAAACACCACCCAGAGGATGCCCGCGATCCACAGGTGTCGATTCACCGCTCAGTCCCGTCCCTAGCCGGATGATTTGTTCCGGCGCGCACAAACTTTAGGAACGTCCGATCCCGCACGCATGGTGCGAACGCACCAGTCCGGGGGCGTGATGAGGCAACAAACGTCCCCTCCCGGACGGGACGTTCGGCCGATCCGGCCACCGTCCGGTCAGCGCTAGAGTCGGCTCGTCAGGTGCCTGCGCAAGGAGGACGTGCGTGACCGCGCGAGACGTCAGCCATCCCCCCGCCCCGCTGAAGTGGCTGGAGGTGCTCAGCGCCTCTTCCCCGCTCTACGCCGTGGACCTCGACCAGCGCATCACCTACTGGGACGCGCGGGCGACCCGCGACCTGGCCGCGCCGGAGGATGCGCTCGGACGGCACTGCTACGAGGTTCTCGCGAGCCTCGATCCTAGGAACGCACGCCGCTGCCGGCCAAACTGCCAGGTCGTGGCGATGGCACGGGCCGGTCGTGCCGCCCCCGACTTCGACGTGTGGGGCCCCGTCCGCGGTGACGCTTCACGACAGATGCGCGTGTCGATCCTGCTCGGCTCCGGCGCCCGGCCGGAGGACACCTCGGTCATCCACCTCGTGCGCTGCGAGGGCGGCTCTGCCGCGTCCGAGGACGACCTCTGCACGGCGCTGGCGGACACAGGGCGGCACACCCAGCAGGCCTCAGCATCGGACGGACACCCGGGCCTGACCGCCCGCCAGATCGATGTCCTGCGCCTCCTGTCCCAGGGCCGGAGCACGTCCGAGATCGCCTCCACGCTCGGAGTGCGGGCGGTGACCGTCCGAAACCACGCCCAGGCCGCCATGGACCGGCTCGGCGCACGCACGCGCCTCGAAGCTGTGATCCTCGCCGCCCGCACCGGCCTGCTGTAGCCGCTGCCGCTTCGCTCACCGGCCCAACCTCGTTCCCCGAGGGTGCCCGGAGCGAGCCTCGCCGCGGCGTTCGTTCTGCCCGGGGAAAGCAGGCGTGACACCGAGATTACAATCGTGCTCGCCGATGAACCCCCGCCACATGACGGAGACGGGCGGACGCCGGCAGCGCGCGGGGAAAGGAGCGGACGAATGACGTCCGAGCAGCAGATCGAGACCCTGGTCACACCCGAGATGGAGGCCCGCAAGGGCGTGTGGGAGAACCTGCGGATCTCCCCGCCGATCGCGGAGTCTGACATTCGCAAGTGGGCGATCGCGTCCTACTGGCCGGACACGCCGCCACGGCTGTTCTGGGACCACGAGTACGCAAAGGGAACGCGCTGGGGCGGCATCATCGCCCCCAACGACTTCAACCCCTTCGCATGGCCCATCGACCGCCCTCGCACCGCCGGCGGCGCGCCGCAGGGCATGGGGAGCACCCCGGGCACGCGAGGCATGAACGGCGGCCAGGTGGAGACGTTCGGCGTGCCGATGCGCGCCGGCGACGTCATCACCTCGCGCACCCGCCTGAAGGAATGGAACGAGCGCACCACCCGCCTCGGCCTGACGCTGTTCAGCGAGACGGAGATGGAGTGGCGCAACCAGAACGGCGAGCTGGTGAAGACGCGCATCTCCACCGGCATCCGGTACTAGCCGCCACGCGGCACAAGGAGCATCCAATGGCAGTCAACGTGCACTTCGAAGACGTGAAGGTCGGCGATGAGATCCCGGCGTGGTCACGCACCACCGACTTCATGTCGTGGAACCGCTACGCCGCGGTGAACGACGAGTTCGTCTATATCCACATGGACGACGAGGCCGGCCGCAAGGCCCTGAACGAGCGCGGCGCGTTCGGCATGGGCAACCTGCGCTACACCTACATGCTGGACGCCCTGCGCGACTGGATCGGCGACGAGGCCGAGATCCGCGAGTGCGGGGTGCAGTACCGCGCCATCAACCAGAAGAACGACACCCTCACCGTGACCGGCAAGATCACGGACAAGAAGGTCGAGGCCGGCGAGAACCGCGTCTACCTGGAGATGAACGTCGTGAACCAGAACGGCGAGCCCACATGCCCCGGGCACGCCGTCGTCGTGCTCCCCTCGAAGGGCTAGCAGCGCTACACCTGCCAGCCGGCGTGCGCCTCCATGAACCGGAGGAGCACGCCGGCCAGGCGGTCCGGCACCGTGGCTGGCGGGTAGTGGCCCACGCCGTGGAAGACGTGCAGGTAGCGCCGCTCCGCCGGTAGTTCCAGGTAGCCACGCAGCGGCGTGGAGGGGGCGACCACCTCGTCCGCGTCGCCCAGCACCACCATCACCGGGAGCGCCAGCCGCTCCGCGAGCCCTTCGAGGCCCGGCCACGGCGGCGCCTGCCCCAGGGCCCGCTCCGGCGGGTTCGCGACCAGGTCCGCCCAGAGCGCCTCCCGCTCCGCCTCGCTCAGTCCCAGGTGGTGCGTCACCCACGCCGGTGCCGGCCGGCCATCCGCGGGGCGCTGCGAGGCGGGGGAGTTCCGTGTGGCCATCTGCTCCGGCGTGCGCGGCCCAGTGCCGGGATCCGGCCCGGCGATCAGCACGGCCGCGCGCACCCGCTCGCCGTGGTCGCGCAGGTAGTAGCGCGTGACCAGCGTGCCCAGCGAGTGACCCACCAGCACGAACCGGTCGAGGCCGAGCGCGTCGACCGCGGCGGCCAGGTCCCGCGCGTAACTCGCGGGCGCGTAGTCCTCCAGCCGTTCGCCACGGTCGGAGGCACCCGCACCGCGGAGCGAGATTGCGACCGAGCGGATGCCCGCCTCAGCGAGGAGGCGCTGGACGGCTACCCAGATACGCGCGGAGGATGCCGCCCCGTGCAGGAGCACCACGACACGGTCGCTGCTCCCCGCCTCGAAGTATTCGAGCCGCACATCGCCAGCCTGCACGAACGCCATGACACGCCTCCTCGCCGCCGTCTCGCGGCGCGGGGATTGTATGGGGCGACGCGCGCTCAGCCCCGGTCAGGCGAGTACGGCAGCACGCCGTACGCACCGTCCAGGTTCACGACAAGCACGCGCTCGTGCGGCGACGCGGCGACCGCATCACGCAGGCCCTCGACCGACGGCTGTGCGGTCGCGACCGGCGCGTCGAGGCGCGTCCACGCCCGCACCGTGACGCCCTCCAGGCCGGCGAGCGCCTGGCGGACCGCGGACACCTCCGCCGCGCCGACGAGCACAATCACGTCCCGCACGCGCGTAGCGGGAACGGCCAGCGCCTCCGGCTCCTCGCCGCGAACGGCCTGGTCTTCGCGCAGCACGAGCCAGTGGTAGACGGCCACCACGCCCGCCGTCGCGACCAGCGCGAGCGGCCAACGGCTGTTGCGCAGGACCTCGCGGGTGACCCCGGAGTCCAGCACCGCCTCGAACAACTGGAAGAGCACGATCGTCAGGTCGACCAGCAGGAACAGCGCGGCGATACCAAAGATGGCGAAGAGGTAGATGCGCCGCGAGGTCGACCTGACCTCCCGCGCCCCATCCGCCGCAACCGCGCGTTGCAGGCGCATCCACGCGATCACCCAGAGCGGCCCGCCGACGATCAGCAGCGTGAGCGCGACCGTAAGCGTATTGCGCCACCAGCCCTCGTGGCTCACGAGGCCAGAGTCGGCGGCGGTCAGCACCTCGATGAGCAGGGCCAGCAGCGTGGCGACGCCGGAGGCGACGGCCGCGAGGCCGCTCGCGCTCAGGACGTAGCGGTAGATGCGCTCGGGCTCGCTACGCGCCGCACCGCGCTCGAGGCCTTCGACGAGCACCGTGCGGTGGTAGGTCCACGAGGCGACGCCGACGAGCACCGCCGCAAGGCGCACCGGCAGGCCGGCGAAGTGTTCGGACGCATCGGTCGCCGACGGATCACCGATGAACCACTCCAGGACCGTGTAGAGCGCGGTGCCGGACGCCACCACTGTGACGAGCACCCCGGCAAGGATGCCGAACAGGAAGACCTCGATGCGCCAGATCGTCGTGCCCCGGTCGCGCCGCAGCGCGCCGCGGAGCCAGTACCACCACCACACCCCGAGGCCGACCGCCAGGACCAGCGCCGCCTCGACCCACTCGTCCATCCATGAGCGGGCGACCAGGCCGGAGCGGAACGCGCCGTCGTACGCGGCGGATGCCGGCACGCTGACGGCGAGCGCCGCGCCGACGAGCGTGAAGGCGAGGCTGAGCGCGGTCGCGTAGGCGCGGAACAGCCGGTCAATCAGCGCCAGGACCAGCGACTCGCTCGTCTCCCCCTGCGCCAGCACCTCGTGCACCAGCCACGCAGCGAGCGAAGCGAACAGCCAGCCCCACGGCGCGCCGGAGAAGTCGTGGATCCCGAGGAGCACCCGCCCCGCCTCCACGGCATTGAACATGGCGATCGGGATCATGACGGCGCGGACGACCGCCAGGTACCAGCGCCGCGCCTGGGAACGACGCTCGCCCGGATCGCGCCGCATCGCGCGTTGCGAGAACAGCACCACGACCGCCCACGCCGGTGCGCCCACGGTCGTGAAGGCCAGCGCCATCGCCAGTTGCGTGCCGCGCGGGTCCACCACCTGCTCGCCGAATACGTTGTCCAGTGCACCCGCCACAAGCAGCGCCACGCCGACCATCGCGAAGATGAGCGCCACGAAGCCGATGCCGTAGACGAACAGCCGTCGCGCGACGACGGCCGCGCTCGGGTCGTCCGCATCCACCTCCTGGCGGCGGGCGGTCGCGACTGCGATCAGCGCCGCCAGGACCGCGGCCGGGACGAGAAGCCCGAGGAATGACGAGAGGATGCCGAAGATCATCGGGGGACCGCTAACGGGTAGCGGGCACGGATGTGCCCTCGGTGAGCGGCTTCGGCGGGCAGTACGTCGGCCAGGGCGCCTCAAGGAACCGCCACTCGCCGTTCTCCTGCACCAGTTCGAAGGTCACGGACCACGTGGACTCGCCGCCATCGAACGGCGGGGAGCCGTATGACTCCGTGATCGCAACGCGCACCTGCGCGGTGCCGTCCCGGGTGATCGTCTCCTCCAGCGCCGCGCGGAAGCGGCCGTCGCCGCGCTGCGTCACGCTCTCGCGCGGGATTGTCCCGCAGCGCGCCACGAGTTCATCGGAGAGGAAGGAAAGCGCCTCCGTCGCGTCGCGGTCGGCGACAGCGGCCAGGTAGCGCTGGACCACGCGCTCCGGCGTGCCCTCCTGGAACTCGTCCGGGCCGCTTGCGACAAGCGCGATGACCGCGCTCAGGACGGCAACCACCAGGACGGCGCCGCCCACTCCGACCAGCCAGCGTGTGGAAGCACTCATTGCGGGCGTCTCCTGCGTTCAGCGGGGTGGGCCCTTTGGCTCGCCTGCCCTCGGATGGTAGACGTTATCCAGCCGCCATCGGTTCCCCCGGGATGGCGTCAGTGCATCGGCGAGTAGTCCGTGGGCGACATCAGGCGGTTCTCGATGTGGTGGACCAGCGGCCCGTCCACCTCGGACTCCGCACGGACGTGATGCCAGTCCGGGTCGGCGCCGAAGGCCGCCCATGCCCGCTGGCGGTGCTCCATGTCCTCGAACGCCAGCATGTACCAGAGTTCGTCGCTCCGGCCGCCTACGGTGTTCGTCCAGTAACCGATGTTCTTGATGCCGTGACGCTCGAAAAGCGCGAGCGTGTGGTCTCGGAAGCGCGCGTGCAGCGCCACCATCTTGCCCGTGTTCGCCGTGTAGATCCGCAGTTCGTAGATCACCCCAGACCTCCTCCCACGTTGCCGGGACGGTACCACCGGGCGCGAGACGGCCGAGTCACACGATTCGCACTCTTGATTATTGACTTACTGATGATATGCTCCGCTCGTTGGATGGAGAAGGAGACACGCCATGCCCGCGGTGACCGTTGATGACCTGCTGACCCTCCCTCGGATCGCGGAGCCGGCTGGCGCGAGCCCGGACCGTGGCGTGCGCTCGGTGACCACCGCGCCGATGGGGTACGAGGGCGAGGGCTTCCCCGTCCATCGCGCCTTCCACGGCGTCGACCAGGCCCTGCTCGACCCGTTCATCCACCTCGACCAGATGGGCGAGGTTGAGTACGCCCCGGGCGAGCCAAAGGGCACCCCCTGGCATCCGCACCGCGGCTTCGAGACGGTGACCTACATGATCGATGGGATCATGGAGCACCAGGACTCGCAGGGCGGTGGTGGGGTGATCACCAACGGCGACACCCAGTGGATGACCGCCGGCTCTGGCCTGCTCCACATCGAAAAGCCGCCGGAGGCGCTGGTCATGTCCGGCGGCCTCTTTCACGGCTTCCAGTTGTGGGTGAACCTGCCGGCCCGGGACAAGTTCCTGGCGCCGAGGTACCAGGATCTCCGCGCGGACCAGGTGCGCCTGCTCACCTCCTCGGATGGTGGGGCGCTGGTGCGGCTGATCGCCGGCGATGTCGCCGGCTACACCGGCCCGGGCGCCACGCACACGCCGATCACGATGATCCACGCGACCATCCACCCCGGCGCGCGGCTGCGCCTGCCGTGGAACGCGGAGTTCAACGCGCTCGTGTACGTCCTGAACGGCTTCGGCACCGCCGGGCCGGAGCGGCGCTCGGTGAAGAGCAGCCAGCTCGCCGTCTTCGAGGCCGGCGAGGGCGGGCTGACGATCGAGGCGGACCGCGAGCAGGAGAGCCGGAGCCCGAACCTTGACGTGCTCATCCTCGGCGGCCAACCGATCCGTGAGCCGGTCGCCTGGTACGGCCCGTTCGTGATGAACAGCCGTGACCAACTCGTGCAGGCGTTCGAGGATTACCGGGCCGGCCGCCTGGGCATCATCCCCCCAGCCGCATTCGACTAGGTCGCTCGCCGCGACCGGCAGGAGCTGCCGCCGGGCTCGCCACCTCGTCCGCGAGGCGCGTGGCCCGGCGGCCCCGCTAGAATCGCGACATGGCCCTTCCCGCAGCGCTCGAGGTTGTCCCGCCGCCCGCGCCGATCCGCGCGCGCATCAACGTGCCCGGCTCCAAGAGCGAGACGAACCGCGCGTTGATCCTCGGCGCGCTCGGCGACGGCACGATCACCCTGCACGGCGCGCTCTGGTCGGACGACACGCAGGTGATGGTGGAGTGTCTCCGCACGCTGGGCGTGGCGATCGAGATCTCCCCCGACCCCACTGAGCCCTCCAACCGCACACTCGTCGTGCACGGCACCGGCGGCGTGCTCGCGCCCGGCGGCACCGAGGACCAACCGGTGGAGCTGTTCGTCGGCAACGCCGGCACGGCGACGCGGTTCCTACTGGCGTTCGTTGCGCTCGGCTCGGGCGCCTACCGCCTGAGTGGCGTGCCCCGCATGCACGAGCGCCCACAGGCCGCCCTCATCCAGGCGCTCCGACAACTCGGCTACCGCATCGACGCGCCGGGGGACTCGTTGCCGGCCGTGGTGCATGGCGGCGGCAGGCGTCCGGGCCGCTGCCAGGTGAGCATCCGCGACTCCTCCCAGTTCGCCTCGGCGCTGCTCATGTGCGCCGAGCGCGGCGGCTGGGAGGTCGAGGTGGTCGACGCGAACGCGGACGAGTCTCCTTACGTGGTGATGACCGAGCAGATGATCCCCACCTACCGCACGCCGGTCGACCACCAGATCGAGGGCGACGCCTCGAGCGCGTCGTACGTGGTCGGCGCGAACCTGCTGGAGCAGTTGCGCTGGGGCGAGGGCGGCGAGTTCGTGGAGGTCGCCAACTGGCCGACGTCGGGCTGGCAATTCGACCAGCGCTTCCACGCGTTCTGCGCGGACGCCCGCGCCGGACGCGTCCCAGCCGAGGTCTCCCGCACAACCGACCTGGCCGACAGCATCATGACGGCGATCGTCGTCGCGCCGTTCCTCTCGAAGCCGGTGCGCTTCACCGGCCTTGAGCGGCTGCGCGTGCAGGAGTGCGACCGGGTGATGGCGCTGCACCAGGGGCTGACCCGCTGCGGCGCGCGCGTGGACATGGAGGGCGACGACCTGGTCGTCCACCCCTCCACCCTGCACGGCGCCGAGATCGAGACGTTCGAGGATCACCGCGTCGCGATGTGCTTCGCGATGCTCGGGCTGTTCGTGCCGGGGATCGTGATCCTCGGGCCAGCGTGCGTCTCCAAGACCTTCCCGGACTTCTTCCGCAAACTCGCCGCGCCCGCCCCGGACGGCCTGGGCGCCACGATCCGCGACGCCTCGGACGGCCACGTACTGACGGACGTCGAACTCGGCGACTGACCGAGGCGGCGTCGGCCACCTACATCCGCGGCTCGCGGATGGCGCCAAAGATCAGCACGGAGAGCGCCAGGAAGATCCCAGCCAGCACCACAAAGCCGAGATCGAGCGAGACCGCCGCGAAGCCGGCCGCCGCCATCGGCCCGGCCATGAAGCCGACCGCCTGCACCCCACTCGCGATGCCGAACGCCGTGCCTCGACGCTCGCGCGGCGCGTTCGCGGCGATCAACGTGTTCGTCGCGGGGAGCATCGCCGCCTGCAGCAGCGAGATCACGGCAAACGCTCCGATGAACGTGGCGGCAGTCCCCGCGAAGGGCAGCACGAGGTGCGCGCCACCCGCGACGATGCACGCGAAGACCAGCATCCGCGTGAGCCGGCCGCTCTTCACCACGCGCTGCGCCAGCACCACCCCGGCCACACTCCCGAGCCCGGCGAGGGTGAACGCGATGCCGGAGGCGCCCTTCGCGCCCGCCTCGCCCGCGATCCGCTCCAGCGCGACCGGCGTGGCGAGGCGCAGCACCTGGTTCAGCGAGATCGAGACGAAGAACACCAACAGCACCAGCACGAACTGGGCCGTGAGCAACGCGTGCATCGAGACCGCCGGTGCGGGCGCACCGTCCGCCTCGGCGCGTGCGGGCGCAACGCGATCGCGCGGGACGGTGACGGCCGCGAGGATCGCCGCGAGCGCAGGCAGCGCCGCGCCGACGAGGATCGCGCCTCGATACCCGGTCAGCAACGCGAAGCCCGCGCCGATCGCGGGGCCGATGGTGTTACCGATGTAGACCGCGCCGGTGACGGTGCTGAGGCTACTGTTCATCCTCGAGTCCGGCACGGACACGCTGGTCAGCGCCGTCGCCGCCGGCACGAAGCCGGAGAAGATGCCCTGGAACACGAACGCCACCACAATGTGCCACGGCTCCGTCGCGAACGCCGCGATCGCCGTGGTGACGGAGGCGAAGACCAGCGCTCGCAGGAACATCAACTTCCGGCCGTACCGGTCCGACAGGATGCCCCACACCGGGCCGGAGGCGAGCCGCACGATCCCCTGGCTGGTCGCCGCGATCGCGACCCAGAACAGCGCATCCGCGTCCGAGGTGGCGCCGAGTTCCTGCATGTACAGCGGCAGGAACGGCACCCAGAAGTTCATCGACAGACTCGCGATCCCCGCCCCCGCGGCGATCGCGATCACGGCGCGGGTGGTCCGCGCCTCCTCGTCCGGTCGGGTCGTCTCCAGGCCGATGCTGCCGCTCCCGACTACCGCCACGCGACGCCCGTCTCCCCGGGTTCATCGAGGAAGCGTGCATGGTACCCCCGCCTGAGGATGTCCCGGCGGTAAACTCGAAGCATCACAACAGCCGTCAGCACACCACCGCCGGAGCGCGCCCCCATGGATGTCTTCGAGGCCCTCGCCACGCGCCGCACTGCGGGCACATTCAGCGCGCAGGTGCCGCCGCGCGAGGTGATCGAGCGGATCATCCAGGCGGCCACGTGGGCGCCGAACCACCGGCGCACGGAGCCGTGGCGGTTCTTCGTCCTCGCGGGGGAGGAGCGCGGCCGCTTCGCGAACCAGCTCGCCGCGGAGATCGCGGCGAACGGTGGGCCGGAGAAGCGCATCGAGTCGACGCGCACCAAACCGCTGCGCTCTCCGATCCTCCTGGTCGTCGCGCAGCACGGCACGCCCGACAACCCGGAACTGGATCGCGAGGACTACGCCGCCTGCGCCTGCGCTACCGAGAACCTCCTGCTGGCCGCGCACGCCGAGGGCCTGGCGGCGAAATGGAGCACCGGCGAGATGGCCGTCCAGACGGCCGCGTTCGACTACCTGGGCCTCGCGCCCTCGGACCGCATCGTTGCCTACATCTACCTCGGCTACGCGGCCGAGCCCACCGAGCCGAAGCGCGCGGAGCGCTCCCCCGCCGTCGTCTCATGGCGCGGCTTCGAGGGGCGCTCAGGCGACGACGACCAGCAGTTCATCGAAGCGATCACTGCCATCGACTAGCGGCGGCGCAGCATCCAGAACGGTCGCCCGATCCAAGACGAGTCTCGGCGTCTTCTGCGACTGCAGGGCCAACGGGGAGTCCAAGTCAGCGGCGTGCCTGCCTCAAACACGGAAGACAGGCAGAGGTAGGATCCGGCGCATGAGACGAATTGCATCCCTGTTACTCGTCGCTGCCCTGATGCTCACGGGCTGTGCGACGGAGCCAGATCAGCGCCTCGATGTGGCCGACTTCATCGTTCTCGGCAAGACCGTGGAAACGGTAGGGGAAGGTGCCGCAAGAGTGTGCGTCTCTTACTCGATGACCGGCCAGCGCCAGGACACTTGCCTAATAATGCCAGCGAACGCTGGAACTCCACCGTTCGAAGATATGCGGGACCGAGCACTCCGCTGTCTCGACGAGGCCACCGTGGGCGAGATGCTCCCGGACTCTTGCCGACGCTAGCGCGAAACATGCCCACCGCTGCGACAGTGCCTGAGCACCCACCGGTGTTCCCCGACCGATGTGGAGCGTCGGGCGGCTCCGCCGGCCCGGTGTATCCTCGCCGTCCGCACCCAGGAGGAGCCCCCATGGCGAACGCACTGCCTCGACGTACGCTGGGCCGCACCGGCCTGGAGGTGACCCAACTCGGCTACGGTGCGATGGAGTTGCGCGGCGCTCCCCGCGGCCCCGAATTGACCGATGAACAGGCGGGGGCGGTGCTAAACGCCGTCCTCGACGCCGGCATCAACTTCATCGACACCTCACCGGACTACGGGCGCAGCGAGGAACTGATCGGGATGCACCTCGCCGGGCGACGGGATGAGTTCATCCTCGCCTCCAAGTGCGGCTGCCCGGTCGGCGAGACGGGGACGGGCGCCCGCCACATCTACACGCGCGAGAACGTGATCGCGGGCGTGGAGCAGAGCCTCCGCCGGATGAGGGTGGACCACCTCGACCTCGTGCAGTTCCACGGCGGGCCGTCACGCGCCGTCCTCGAAGAGCACGGGGCGATCGAGGCGCTGCGCGACCTGCAGCAGCAGGGCAAGGTGCGGTTCATCGGCGCGTCCGCGACGCTGCCGAACCTGCCCGAGTTGATTGCGATGGACGTCTTCGACGAGTTCCAGATCCCCTACTCCGCCCTCCAGCGCGAGCACGAGGCGGTGATCACGGCCGCGGCGAAGGCCGGCGCCGGCACGGTGATCCGGGGCGGGGTCGCGAAGGGGGCCCCGGCCGACGACAAGCCGTGGAACCTCACCCGCCCGGACGGCGTCGCGCTGACGGCGGAGGCCGCCTTCACGAGCGGCGAGATTCACGAGCGGTGGGAGCGCGCCGGCCTCGATGACCTCGCCGAGGGCATCGGGAAGATGCCCTTCATGCTGCGCTTCACGCTCACGCACCCCGACCTGCACACCACCATCGTCGGCACGTCGAACCCGGCACACGTCTTCGCGAACGTGGAGGCCGCGAAGGCGGGCCCGCTCCCGGCCGACGTATACGAGGAGGCGAAGCGCCGCCTCGCCGCGGCGGGCTCCGCGCCGGTCGCGTAGCCTTAGCCCGGCTACACGTGCACCGTGCAGCCCGGACGGAAGTCCGGCGCCTCGCCCGGACCGACCTCAATCATCGGGCGCCCGAGGCGTGATGCGACCTCCGCGAGCATCGCATTCCACGACGCCCGGTCCCACGCGTCGTAGGAAGCGATCACGCGACCGTCGCCCCCCACCAGCACCTGCGAGGGGGTGGAGGTCAGCCGGTAGCCTGCCACGCTGCTGCCGTCATCGAAGAGCACCGGGAACGACACGCCGGACTTCTCCCAGAAGGCCGCCGCCTGTGACTCCTCGTCGAGACCGACCGCCCAGAGCGCGAAGTCGTCGCCTGCATACGCCTCGAACGCCGCATCCCAGTGCAGGTAGGCGGCGTCGCAGGCCTGGCAATCGAGCGAGAAGAACGTCAGCAACACGGGGCCGCGCGCCCGCGCCTCCGCAAGGGCGTACGTCTCACCGTCTGCGGCGCGGAGGGTGACGTCCGGCGCAACCTCGCCGGGAGCGATGAGGCCTGGGGCGGTGGTCATGGGCGAGAGTCCTTCAATGGTGCAGAAACGTTGACGCGCACGGAAGAGAAGGCGTAGGTTCCCTCTGAATGACGCATGTTATCCACTGCGTCGACCCGGGGCGGCAACACGGCCGCCGGAAAGGGCTGTGATGCGTAGCAAACTGGTGAGCCTGGAGGCCGCCGCGCGGATCGTGCGTGACGGTGACCAGATCGTGATGAGTTCGGGGTTCAACCACGCCCCGATGGCCATGCTCCGCGAGATCGCACGCGCGGAGACGCAGGACCTGCACATCATCGGCGTCGTCGGCGGGTCGATTAACCTCGACTTCCTCGTGGGCGCCGGCCAGGTCAAGACGATGGAGTGCTGCAGCATCGGCTTCCAGCCGTATGCGCAGGCGGCGCCGAACTTCGACCGCTTCCTCAAGGAAGGTCGCATCTTCGCCCTCGACAACACCTGAGGCGTTCACTACTCGATGATCCAGGCTGGATCTATGGGCGTCCCCTACATCCCCGTCCGCGGCCTTGCCGGCACGGACGTGTTCAAGCGTCGCGATGACATGATCATCGCCACGAACCCCTTCGACCCCACCGAGGAAACCGTCGTCGCACTCGCGCAGAACCCTAACGTCGCCATCCTGCACGCGCAGAAGGCGGACCGCGACGGCAACGCGCTGCTCCGCAAGCACGGCGAAGACGTGATGGTGGCCCAGGCCTCCCACCGCGTCATCGTCACCGCCGAGGAGATCGTCGACAAGGTCACCGCGGACGACGAGGGCGGACAGTTCATCTCCGCCATCAACGTCACGGCCGTGGTTCACGCCCCCGGTGGCGCGCACCCGGCCGGCGTCCCCGGCTACTACGAGCAGGACGCGGACCACATCCGCGAGTACATGCGTGCCGCCTCGGACGAGGCGCTCTTCCGCCAGTACCTGGCGAAGTACGTCATCGGCAAGACCGAGGAGGAATACCAGTCAATGGTCCGCCAGGGCAGCCGCGTGGAGGTCCACGCCGCCGGTGGAGGTGGGTAGATGACCAGCGCTGTCGCCTGTAACACGGAGGAACTGCTCGCCGTCCTCATGTCGCGGGAGATCCACGACTGGGAGATCTCGGCGTGCGGTGCCGTCTCGATGATCCCGGCGGCGGCGCTGCTCCTTGCTGAGGCCACGCACGCGCCGAACGCGGACATCATCATCCTGGGCAGCGAGCAACTGGACCGGAACCTGGGGAAGGACATCCACTTCCTCTCCCAGCGCGGGAAGCTGGACCTCTTCTTCCACAGCGCGATCCAGTTCGACGCGGAGGGTAACTTCAACCTCCACGTCGTCGGCGACCCAAACGCACCGGAACTCCGGCTGCCGGGCGGCTACGGCTCCGGCCTCATGTCCTACACGGCAAAGCGGATCCTGTTCTTCCGCACGGAGCACACCACACGGACGTTCGTCCCGAAGGTGGACTTCGTGTCCGGGGCGATGGTCACGCCACCGTCCATCAAACGGCCGCAGGACAATTTCAAGATCTTCACGACCATGGCGGTGCTGGTCTTCGACCGCGCGACCAACTCTTACCGCCTGGAGTCCGTACACGAGGGCTTCACGCCCCAGCAGGTGCAGGAGCGCACCGGCTTCAGCCTCGGCAGCCTAGAGGGCATCCCCGTGACCCCTCCACCGACCGCTGAGGAGCTGCACACGCTCCGCACCGAAGTCAAGGAACGCATGATCGAGACCGGCACCTACCCCCAGTGGGCAAGGACGATCCTGCAGCCCGCCTGACCAACCAGTAGCCCTCCGGGTGGACGGGGCCGCACGCGCGGCCCCGTCTGCATTATTCTGCCGACCATCATTACCCCGTGTACGGCCCAATGAGCGGGCGAGGAGACGAACGATGACCACGATGCAGTCCGCCGTGCTGCGCGGCCCCGACCCGATGCAGGTGGAATCGATCGACCTCGGCGCGCCCGAGGCGGGCGAGGTGTTGGTGCGCGTGGTCGCATGCGGCGTCTGCCACTCCGACCTGCACTCCATCAACCGCGCGAAGAGCGGCCCGCTGCGGACGCCCGTGATCCTCGGACATGAGGTCGGCGGCATCGTGGAGGAGGTCGGCCCGGGCGTCACCAGCGTGAAGGCGGGCGACCACGTAGTGGTCGCGTTCCGGCCGAACTGCGGCCAGTGCTACTTCTGCCTGCGCGGCGACCTGGCCCTGTGCGAGCGCCCGGACAACCCGGACCGTGCCGCAACCGGTGCTCGCCCGCGCCTGCACTCCAACGGTGAGCCCGTCCTCCAGGGCGTCGGTGTCGCCGGCTACTCCGAGTACACGCTGATGCCGGAGCGCGGCGTGGTGAAGGTGCGCGACGACGCGCCCCTCGATGTCGTGTGCCTCGTCGGCTGCGGCGTCACCACCGGCGTGGGCGCGGCCATCAACACCGCGCGCGTGCACGCCGGTGCGGACGTCGCCGTCATCGGACTCGGCGGCGTCGGCCTGAACATCGTGCAGGGCGCCCGGCTCGCCGGCGCGCGCCGCATCATCGCCGTCGACACCGTCGCCTCGAAGGGCGCGCTCGCCGCGAAGTTCGGCGCGACCGACTTCGTAAACGCCGCCGAGGGCGACCCGGTCGCGGCCGTGCAGAAGATCGCGGGCGGCTACCTGGACTACGCCTTCGAGGCGATCGGACTCGGCGTCACGGTGACACAGGCGTTCAACATGGTCCGCCGAGGTGGCACAGCCGTGGTCGTCGGCGTCGTCGGACAGGACGTGACCGTCCCGGGCCTCGCGTTCCTCGGCGAGAAGAAGCTGATCGGCTCCTTCTTCGGCTCGGCGCGGCCGCAGTATGACATCCCGCGCCTGATCGACCTGTACATGGACGGGAAGATCAACCTGGACGACCTAGTCTCGAAGCGCCGCCCGCTGCGCGAGGTGAACGAGGCGTTCGCGGACATGGAGACCGGCGAGGTCGCCCGCTCCGTCATCAACCCGCGCGGATAGACGAAGGCGGAGGGTTCCGCTCTTCCTGAGCCGGTCGAAGGACGCGGCGCCACCGCGCGGAACCCGGCGCTACTCGAGCACCTCGTACGCGGGAAGGGTCAGGAACTCCACGAACGCCTCGGCCAGCGCGCTCGCCTCGAACAGGCCGCGCGCCTGGTCGAGGCGGGCTGCCACGCCCGGCGCCACGACGCTCCGCAGCCCCTCCGTCTCCTCGCGCGCGATCGTGCGCACCAGGTCGGCGGTGACGCGCGTCTCCGTGTCCAGCACCACGCCGTGGCGGATCCACTGCCACACCTGCGAGCGCGAGATCTCGGCGGTGGCGGCGTCCTCCATCAGGTTGTGGATGGCGACCGCGCCGGTGCCGTCCAGCCACGCGGCGATGTACCAGATCGCCACCTGCACGTTGTTGCGCAGTTCCGCCTCCGTGAACGCCGCACCCTCGATGCTCAGGTCGAGCAACTCCGAGGCGGTCGCGACGACCTGCGGCTGCACCTCCACCTGGTTCGGCCGGTCGCCCAGCACGTCGTCGAACACCTCGCGCGCGACAGGCACCAGGTCCGGGTGCGCGACCCACGTGCCGTCGAACCCCTGTGACGCCTCGCGACGCTTGTCCTCGCGCACCCGGTCGATCGCGCGTTCGGTCACGGCGGTGTCGCGGCGGTTCGGGATGAACGCCGACATCCCCCCGATCGCGTGCGCGCCTCGACGGTGACAGGTCGCCGCGAGGAGCCGCGAGTAGGCCGCCATGAACGGCACGGTCATCGTCACCTGCGTGCGGTTCGGCAGCAGGAACTCCGGGCGCGCGCCGAGTTGCTTGATGATGCTGAAGATGTAGTCCCACCGGCCCGCGTTGAGCCCGGCCGAGTGCTCCCGCAACTCGTACAGGATCTCGTCCATCTCGAACGCGGCCAGCACCGTCTCGATCAGCGCGGTCGCGCGGATCGTGCCGCGCTCCAGCCCCAGGTGGTCCTCGGCGAAGTCGAAGACGCGCGCCCACAGCCGGGCCTCCAGGTGACTCTCCATCTTCGGGAGGTAGTAGAACGGGCCGCTGCCGCGCTCCAGCAGGGCGCGGGCGTTGTGGAACACGTACAGCCCGCAGTCGAAGAGCGAGCCCGCGATCGGCTCGCCGTCGACGGTCAGGTGCCGCTCCACCAGGTGCCAGCCCCGAGGGCGCACAACGAGCGTCGCGATCTCGTCGTTCAGCCGGTACTGCCGGTCACCCTCCGTCAGTTCGATCGTGCGACGCGCGGCATCGGCCAGATTCACCTGGCCGTCGATCATGTTCGCCCACGTCGGGGAGTTCGCGTCTTCGAAGTCCGCCATGAAGACGCGCGCGCCGCAGTTCAGCGCGTTGATCACCATCTTCCGGTCCGTCGGCCCCGTGATCTCGACCCGCCGGTCGGCGAGCGCCGCGGGCGGGGGCGACACGCGCCAGTCCGACTCTCGCACCGACCGCGTCGCATCGAGGAATCCCGGGCGCTCCCCCGCCTGCAAGCGCAGCCAGCGCTCGCCGCGCGCGGCCAGCAGCCGGCGCCGCTCCGCCTCGAAGGTGCGGTGCAGCGCGTTGAGAAACGCCAGCGCCTCGTCGGTCAGGATCTCGGCGCGGCGGCCGTCCACGGAACCCAGGACACGCACACCCTCGACAGCCATCACACGCCTCCTCGCGCCGCGCATCTCATGTACCACGAACGAGGCGAGGCACGTCGCCTCAGCGGAACTCAAGCACGCCGTACAGGTCGGCGCGGTCATCCGTCCACACGCGGGGCGCACGCGCGTCTGCCGCCCACGGGGTGATCGAACTGGCGATGGCCTCCAGGAACGCCTCGTCCGCGGTCATCAGCACCCAGGCGCTGCTGTAGGTGTCCGGCTCCAGCCCGTCGTCCACCACGAGCACCGCGGACAGGCCACGCTCCTCGGCGGCGCCGCGCACCACCGGCGCGAGGTCGAGGTACCGGTTCGTCACGTGCACGGCGAGGACGCCCCGGGGCTGCAGGTGCTGCCAGTAACCCTCGAACGCCTCGCGCGTCAGGAGGTGCTGTGGGATCGAATCGCCGCTGAAGGCGTCCACCACGAGTACGTCGAACCCGGCGGCACCCTCCTCCTCCCACTGGCGCTCCAGCAGCCGCCTGGCGTCGCCGTGCCGCACCGTCACGCTCGCGCCGCGCGCGCGCGCATCCGCGAGGTAGGTGAACGCTGTCTCCGCGACTTCGGTCATCAGCGGGTCGATCTCGTAGAACATCCACGAATCACCGGCCTCGGCGTACGCGGCCACCACGCCCGCGCCCAGGCCGACCGCACCCACACCCCTCGAGCGCCCGTCCCCCCGCGGGGCGTCCGCGAGTGCAACGCCGACGCCCGAGGCGGGCCCGTAGTAGGCGAGTGCGTCGCGACGGTGCTCCGCCGCCATCCGCTGCGCGCCATGGACGATCTGCCCGTGGCTGACCGTGCGCAGCAGGAGACCGGAGGCCTCGGACGGTCGCTCAGTCACATACTTCACGCCGTAGAAGTTGCGATCGTGGAAGACCACCACGCCATCTCGATCCCGCACCTGTAGCAGGAGCACGGCGCCGAGCACGACCAGCCCGAGGAGCGCGCCGCTCGTGCGCACCTTGGAGGCGACCAGCCAGCGCCAGCGCACCAGCACGACGAACGCAGGCGCCGACCACACCGCCACGTGGTACTCCCACGTCCCATCGAAGATCAGCGGCGCGAGCAGCCCGACGAACAGACCACCAAGGGCGCCACCGGCGGCGACCAGCAGATAGAAGAGTGTCAGGTATCGCGGCGCGGGGCGCAGTCGCGCCGTCTCACCGTGCAGCGACATGCACAGTAAGAACAACACCCCGCCGAGGCTGAAGACCTGCCAGAGGAGGGCCTGCAGCGGGTTGAACAACAGGTACGCGGCATAGAGGCTGGCCCCCACCAGCGTGACGCCAAAGACGGGGGCGTCGTACGCCGTGTCGCTGCTGAAGCACAGGATGAACGTCGCCAGGTAGATCGCCAGCATGATCACCCACAGCAACGGCACCCCGGACACGTCCTGCGTCAGCTGGTTCGTCGCCGCCAGCAGCAGCGCGGACGCGCCCGCCGGCAGCGCCACCCACGCCGCCATCGTCGCCAGCGGCGGTCGAGGGACCTCGACGGTCGCGTCGGGTGGCGGCGTATGCACCGTTACATGCGCCCCTCGGAGAGTGCACCACGCAACCAGGGCAGTCCCCGCCGCGAATAGCAAGTAGCCCAACGACCACGCCCAGGCCTGTGCGCGCAGCCCCAGCGCCGGTTCCACCAGCACCGGGTAGGTCAGCAGCGCCAGCAACGAGCCCGCGTTGGAGACCGCGTAGAGCCGGTACGGCGACCGCGAGGGATGCGCGAGCGTGAACCACCGCTGTAGCAGCGGCCCGGTCGTGGAGAGCAACACATACGGCGCGCCCACGGTCAGCGCGAGCAGCACCAGGATGCAAAGCGCGGGGGCGCCCTCGTGCTCCTGCCGCAGCGCCTCGTCCGGGATGATCGGCAGCACGAGCGCCGCGGCGAGCAGGAGCCCCACATGCACCACGGCCTGGGTGCGCTGCGGCAGGCGCCAGGTCACGAGGTGCGCATAGCCGTAGCCAGCGAGCAGAGCGACCTGGAAGAACAGCAGCGTCGTGATCCAGATCGAAGAGCCGCCGCCAAACCAGGGCAGGATGAAGCGCCCGATGATCGGCTGCACCTGGAACAACAGGAAGGCGCTCAGGAAGATCACCGGCGCGAATAGGAACCACTCCCCGCGCCGCGCCTCGGACGCCGCCACGATGCTCATGCGCTCACCGGCGTCGCCGTACCGGCGTGCGCGCCCGTCCGAAGGCGACGACCGGGAGGGTGAGAAGCATGCCTGCCATGAACCCCGCGACGTGCGCCTCCCACGCCACGCCCACGTCGCCGACGAAGAACTGGCCGATGAACCAGAATGCCAGGAACAGCGCGGCCGGCACCGGCATCACGAACCACCCTGCCCAGGCGACCACGGCGTGCCGCGGGAAGAGCAGCAGGTACGCACCGAGGATCCCGGCGACCGCCCCCGATGCGCCGATCAACGGCGTCACGTCGTCCGGCCTCATCGCGACGAACCCGAGCGTGGCGACCACGCCGGCGCTCAGATAGAGCGCCCCGTACAGCACGTGGCCGAAGCGATCCTCTACGTTGTTCCCGAACACCCACAGGAACCACATGTTCCCGGCGAGGTGCAGCAGTCCCCCGTGCAGGAACAGGGACGCCACCACCGACAGCGGCACCTGCTTCTCCGGGAAGACCTCGGGACTGGTGGCCGTCTCCAGGCAGCGCCCCACCAGCAGGTCGTCGGCGGTGATGGGCGCGTTGCGGATCACCTCGCACGCGACTGCCGCATGCCGGTAGAGGAACTCCACCTCGCGTGCCACGTCGCCGTGGGGCTGCCAGAGCAGCCAGGCGGCGATGTTCGCGGCGATCAGGAGCAACGTGACCAGGGGCGCCCGGTGCGTCGGGTTCACATCGTGCAACGGAAACACCGGCGCCTCGCTTCGGCAGGCTTCGAGGGGGCCAACCGAGTGTACCGAGCCGGAAACGCAGCCGGGCCGGCGGAAGGCCGGCCCGGAAGCGGGTGTAGGCGCGTTCGGCGCTTAGCCGGCGGTCTTCGCCTCGAGGTACTTCGCCGGGTTACCGATGAAGCGGTTGCGGCAGCCGAGGTCGTTGAACACGTACCAGGCGCCGTCGTGCATCCACTTCATGCCCGCTTCTTTCTCGAAGGGCTTCCCGCACACCATGCAGGTCTGTTCAGTCATGTCCCGCTCCTTCTTCTCGCAAACCGGTCCGAACCGAGCCGTGCGACGCGTATGTTATGCCTCTCTGCAAGCATGTCTGTGAGAAGCAGAACGAAGTCGCCCGGCGCTACCGGCGACGCACTCCAGCGCCCGCGGATGGCGTCCCACCCGCGGACTTCTTCCAGAGCAGCACCCGCTGCGTCTCGTCCTGCCAGGACGACCGGACGCTGAGCCCCAGATCCTTCGCGGCCTCTCGGAGCAGGCGCTTCACCGTGCCCGGGCGGTCATTCGCCTCAAGCTCGATGGCGCCGGCCTCGCTGGCCTGGATGGCCTTCAGGTACGGCTCGCGCGAGATGCGCGCCGGCCCGCGCCCGACCATAACCTGGTCCGGATCGAGTTTCTTGAACCGCGGCATTGGTCCCCTCTTCCAGTGCGGCGTGGAGTATATCGAGCAACTCGTCGTGCGCACTCATGGCGCATCCGTGGCGCACAGAACGCGCCAGATTCCTGACGGTGTTAGATCCGCGTCTGAGGGAGGATCCACCGGGGAATGTATCGGATCAATAACGCTGCCTGACGCGACAGCCCCCTGCGATCAGAGGTGGAACAGATGGCGCATCCGCATCAGCGGGCCAGGCCCTCCCGGTGGGGACGACGAGTGTGCCCCGTCCGCGGAGGGCCCGGATGGAGCGTCCGGCCCTTCCTCGGCCGGCCCGACGGGCTCTGCCGCCGCCGGCGGCTTCGGGGGCCGCGGACGCTCGCTCAGCGCGCGCTCCAGCGCGCGCCATCGAGGACCGGCGACCTCCCGAAACACGCGCCGGAACCCGGCACGGCGCTCCACCATGATCCCGCGCTGCCGGGCGATCTGCTCACCGACGGCGACGAGCGTCTCCGGCGGCAGCCGGTCGGGGTGCGCGGCGACGGTGGCGCGCAGCCAGTCGATCATGACCTCAGCGTCCTGGTGCTCGCCCAGGAGGTCCTGCAGGCCCTTCACCGCCTCCGTCA